>CAYIBK010000006.1:0-18984 GCA_964361645.1 uncultured Gammaproteobacteria bacterium | reverse complement strand
GCCATTAATTCATTAGCGACTTTTTCTGCTCCTGACAAATCCATTATTTTTGATATATTCCTTGATAAATTATCTCGGCGATGTTTTTCAAAAAATAACTCCTTAATAGTGCTGACAAAAACTTCTTTATTTAAAGATGATTGTGACAACACCACAGCGGCGTTATTTTTTTGAAAATAGCCGGCATTATATTCCTGATGACTTTCTGGTATAGGAATAATCACCACCGGTTTGGCTAAAACTATTAACTCCGAGAGAGTAGACATACCAGCTCTGGTCACCACTAAATCAGCCGCGCAAATAGCCTCTGTCATCTCATGAGTTAAAAATTCAAATTGATGATAATTTTCTGCTTCAATATCTATTTTTTTATCACGACCAGTAATATGTATAACCTGAACAAACTGCAATAAATCAGATAATGATTGCTCAACTATTTCATTTAAAACTTGCGAGCCGGTGCCGCCGCCCAAGATTAAAAGCACAGGCAAATCTTCTTTTAAACCAAAAATTACTCGCCCTCTTTGAGGATTGCAAGCATAAAATTCCTCTCGCACCGGATTACCTGTCAAAACTGTTTTACTAATAGAAAAATCTGTTAGCGATGGCTCGTAGGAAACAGTGATTCTTTTAGCAACATTAGCCATCATTTTATTAGCTAATCCGGCTATAATATCCTGTTGATGGATTAGAACCGGGACACGAAGAAGATAGGCCGCCCAAGCCACTGGCACGCCAATAAAACTGCCGGCAATCATTACCACATTGGGCTTGAATTTTATTATTATTATAAAACTCTGAACAAACCCCCAAAAAATTTTAAAGGGATCAATAAAATTATCCCAACTAAAATATCTCCTTAGTTTACCAGAAGAAATTTGCTGATATAGTATTTTATAGCTCTCCACTGCTTTTTTTTCTGGACCACTGACAGAACCAATAAATAAAAATTCCGTCTGAGGATTATCTTTTTTTATTTTTTCATAAACGGCTATCAACGGACTAACTGAGCCCATTGTTCCTCCGCCAGCTAAAAGAATTTTCATTAGTAATATATTTTATTAATTATTTTAATTTATTCCAAATCAACTTGCCTAGATATATTAACCAAAATTCCCGCTGCTGCCAAGCAGGTCATAAGAGCTGTTCCACCGTAAGAAATAAACGGCAGGGGCACACCCGTTAGCGGTAGAATGCCGATGATGGCTCCAATATTGATAAAAGCCTGAATAATAAACCAAGAAATTATGCCAATAGCTAATAATTTACCAAATGGCTCCCGACATCTTTGAGCTATTTTAAAAACTCTTAACATTAAAATAATAAAAATCACCACCAGTGCAGCCGCTACAATAAAGCCGAGTTCTTCCGCTATAATAGCAAAAATGGAATCACCCGCTGATTCCGGCAAATAAGCAAACTTTTGCCTAGAATGGCCAAACCCCAAACCAAGAAAACCGCCAGAACCCACTGCTAGTAGAGCCTGATTAATATGATAACCAATTCCTTGGGGATCCAACTCGGGATGAAGAAAAGTGGTCCATCTTTCGGTTCGATAAGAAGAAAATTTTATAACTAACCCCAAACCTATAACCCCAACAGCACTCAACCAGGACAAATGGATTAAACTGCCACCGGCGATAAAAAAAACAACCAAAGAGGTCAAAACAATAATGGACATCGAACCCGTATCTGGCTGTCCAGCAATTAGAGCTATGACAATAAATAAAACTATAATAAAAGGCAAAAAGCCCTGATGCAAATCCTTGATGCGTTTTTCACCCTTTTCCGAGAGCCAAGCCACTAGATAGATTAAAAATGTTAATTTTACTATTTCTGATGGTTGAACAGAGAAGCCAAAAAAATTAATCCAGCTCCTGGCAGTACCATATTCAGCTCCAATACCAGGTATATAAACTAAAATCAAAAGAATAATAGAACCAAAAAGCATGGGTCCAGCTAGTGATTTCAATTTAAAATAATCTATTTTGGAAAAAATAATAAAAAAAACTAAACCAGGTAATAAGCCAAAGAGAATTTGGTGTTTTACAAACCAATAGCTATCGCCAAATTTCTGCCAGCCCAAAGACACACCAGCCGAAAAAATCATCAGCAGTCCAAAAATAGTTAAAAAGGCAATAAGAACTATCAACTGCAAATCGGCTTTTTTTTCGCCTCGTTTGCGAAATAAATCCTTAAAAAAATATTTTAGTTTTACTTTATTCATTGAATAAATGTTATTTTAATTTACTAACAATCTTTCTAAACTGATCACCTCTATCAAATTCATTTACAAACAAGCCAAAACTAGCACAAGCCGGAGAAAGTAAAACAATATCGCCAGATCTGGCAAAACTCTTAGCCAAGCCTATGGCCTCCGCCATCGAACCAGCTACAACTAAATTTATTTTTTGATTTTTAATAATTTTTAAAATCCTATCTGTGCCTGTTCCCTTAAGTAACACCAGATATTTAACAGTCTGCTTTATTTCTTTAATCCACTGATTAAAATCCAAACCCTTATCAGCTCCGCCAGCGATCAAGACAATATTTTTTTTATTTTTCTTAAGCGCCTTTAGGCCGGCTAGACCAGCTTCTGGAGTGGTGGAGGTGGTATCATTATAATATTTTACTCCTTTTATTTCTTTAAGTAATTCCAAGCGATTAGAAACACCAGAAAAATTACTGACCGCCTTTTTTATAATAGCTGGTTTGATGCCAATAATTCTAGCCACACAAACCGCTCCCAAAACATTGGCGATATTATGCTCCCCTGGAATTTTAATATTAGAAAGTGATAATATTTTTTCTTCCTGGCCATTAATTCTAAAATAAATATTTTTATTTTTTAAAAAACAGCCATTTTCTTCTTTAAATTCTTTCAGTGAAAACCAAAATCTTTTTGAGGGCACATAAGCGCCCATTTTTTTGGTAAATTTATTATCTAAATTCAAAACCACATAATCCTGGTGATTCTGCCACTTAAAAATATTTTCTTTGGCTAGAGCATAATCATTGATATCTTTATAGGTGTTTAAATGATCGGGATAGATATTGGTAAAAACAGCGATATGAGGGCTTAACTTGGCATATTCCAAACTTTCCAAGAGCCAAGAGGATAGTTCTAAAACAGCTAATGTGCCATTTTTTCCGCCCAAGGCGGATCCGCCTTGGGCGGACATTTTATCTAATTGAACTAGTGGTGATCTGGTGATATTACCACCAATAATAGCTTTCTTTTGAGCTAATGATAATATCTCATAAATTAATGTGGTAGTGGTGCTTTTGCCTCTGGTGCCAGTAATGCCAATTATTTGTTTTTTATTAACTAATTTAAAAAATAAAGAAATATCAGTTTCAATAGGTATTTTATTATGCCTAGCAATAGCTAAATATTTGGAATTTCTAGGAATGGCCGGATTTTTTATAATCATATCAGCCTTTTTAAAATCACTTTCCCGATGTTCTCCCAAAACAAAATTAACTTTTTTAGATAATTTACCCAATCTCTTAATTTGATCGACTAATTCTTCTTTAGTTTTTAAATCAGTCACCGTTACCTTAACGCCATGCGAGAGCAAAAAACGGGTAGCGGAAATTCCACTGCCCTCTTTATAGAGCCCCAGGCCCATAACGGTTATTTTTTTATTTTTGAAATTTAACATTTAGACTTTTTTATTAATAAATCCACCAATATACTTTGCCCGATAAATTTCTATGCCATCTTTAATTATTTTTTCTTCACCAGAAAAATCATAAATATCCCCAATGAAATCATTAACATAAACCATATTATCTCTTTTGTATTCTTTTGGACCTCGATATGGATTTTCTTCAGGAATCAAACTTAGTGCTGCACGCAAAAAATTATAAACTAAATTTAAATCATCAATCAAATTATTAACGCAACCATAATAAGCCATTAGATAGACTGGATTATTTTTATAAAAAACCACTTCCCGGCCTCCGTATGGTTCGCCGCCAAAATAGTTATCATGATATTTAAAATCTTCATATTCAAAATATAAAGATTTAGACTTATTGGATTCCTTAACTTCTTGAGAAGTTTTTCCAGAAGCATAAGTAGCCTTCTTTGCCAGTACTAGAAATTTCTTTAACTCATTTAAACCAAACATGTTTTTTATTTATAAAAAAATATTTTTAAAATTAAATTGACCACTGAAAAATTTTGCAACAAAGTAAGAGAAAAATTGAGCGTTATTTTTATGTTTTATAAAAATAAATTTCAATCTGTTTGAGCCATTTTCGACAGATCTAGAAAAATAGAAAATGACGAGTTTTGAAATTAGCGAAAATTTTTCCTTACTTTGTCAAAATTATTTCACTGGTCGAGATTTTTGCGCTACTTTTTACGACTAAAAAGTAGCAAAATATTCTACATCCACCCGCCACGATCCATTAAAAATATCACCAGCCCAATTACTGACATCATCGCCGAGATAACCCAAAATCTCATTACCACCTTAGTTTCCGGCCAGCCTTTGGCTTCAAAATGATGATGAATTGGAGCCGACAAAAATATCTTCTTGCCATGCCTTAATTTTTTTGAGGTCACCTGGATAATAACGCTCAATGATTCAATCACAAATAAAAATCCAATTATAGGCAGAAGCAATACCGTATTAGTCATTAAGGCAATAATAGCCAATGTTACCCCCAGTGACATGGAACCAGTATCACCCATAAAAAATCTGGCTGGCGCGATGTTAAACCACAAGAAAGCTAGCAAGCTACCAACGATCACACCACAGAAAGCAGCTAAATCATAACGGCCCTGGACAAAAGCAATCGCCCCAAATGATAAAAAAGAAGCCATAAGTGTGCCCCCAGCCAAGCCGTCTAAACCATCTATCTCATTAACAGAAAAAGCAGTGGCAACCACCACAAAAATCACCACTGGTATATACCAGAAACCTAAATTATAAGTGGCTAAAAATGGTATGCGTATAAAATCCCATTCTAATTTGAAATAAAACCACCAAGCTACCACTAAAGCAATAATAGTATAAACAACTAATCTATGACCAATAGATAATCCACCACCATAAGGACCTATTTTTCTGACATTTAAATAATCATCAAATAAGCCGACTAAAGCGGTAATAACTAATGCTCCCAGTGGCAACCAAGTTTGTGATCGGCTCAAAAAACCAAAATCAGAAAATATGCCATCAAGCCACTGGCCTAAAAAATAAAATGAAAAAGCCAAAACTAAAGTCGTCACCCAAACTAAAACACCGCCCATAACCGGCGTACCTGATTTTTTAGCATGCAAACTAGAAAATATGGGCGCATTATCCGAGTTTCTTATTTGTTTGCCTAATTTATATTTATATAAAAAATGAGTCAAAATAGGAGTCCAGCCGATGGCTAGAATAAACGAGATGGAAGTTAAGAAAAAAATTTTGATGACATAAAACTCTAACAGTTCTGTGGGCATAATTTAAATTGTTATATATTTACATAAATTATTATCAAAGCCGCCAAAAAAAATATAATATTGACAATCGAGGAAGTAAAAGCCAAAAAATAACTTATAATTTTTTCTCTCAAATATAAAAAGAGACTCAAATAAAGATTGATCAGAATTACCACCAGCCCCAAAGTTGGCATAATAAGCACTTGATACCAACGACCGAAAGCGCTAATGCCAAAATAAATATTGTAGCCCAAAACTATATATTGATTGGCTGGAAAAAAATTAAAAATCAATAAGGCCCAAAGAACAATATTTAAGGCGAAACTCAAAAATAGATTCATTATTATTAAACGATCCCTTTTGGCTGGGCTCATCAATATTGAATCCCATAATCTATATAAAATCATATATTATATTATAAACGATTTTTTGACTTTATGTCCATTGTTAGATAAAAATATCATTGCTATTGACAATTATTCATTTTTGTGCTAATATTAAGAGTTATCTAAACATTTAATAAACCATAAAAAACACTAATTTTAAACAAAAATATGAACCCAGAAAACATCTTTAATTCCAAAAACATAAAAACTATTCTATTTATTACAATTATTGTGGTAATTTTTGGTCTAGTTATCAGCTTTATTCAAACACCAAAATATAAATCTTCAGCTAAGTTATTGATTATATTCAGCCAAAAGGACATGAATCCATATACTTCGGCTCAAACCTCAAATTACATTGCTGGTATTTTAGAAGAGGTTATTTATTCTGATTCTTTTATTGATAGTGTATTTAAAACTAATTTCGACTTAAAAAATGACTTTAGTTTTTCTCCAGAAGAGAAAGCTAAACAATGGAAAAAAATGGTTAAAGCCAAATTAGAAGATAATAAGGGTATCATTACTATAGATGTTTATCATAAAGATAAAACACAAGCCAATAATTTTGCTCAGGCCATTAGTTACACCTTAATCACCAACCATAGCTTATATCATGGATCGGGAGAAAGTGTAGTCGTAAAAATGATTAGTACTCCATCGGTGGCCGAAAAATGGTCAGAGCCCAACATCGGACAAAATTTATTATTAAGTTTAATCGCTGGTATATTTGTCGGCTTAACCTTTATTATTATTTTCCCAGAGCAAGAACTTTTAAACTTTCTTTTAGGTAGAAGGCCAGTTTTCAGAGATGAAACTATAGTTTTTGAAAATATTAGCGAAGAAAATATTAGCGAACCAAACGAAGGTGATTCTGCTGAAGAGGAAAATAATCAGAATCCTCAAAATAAAGGATATTACAATTGGTAAAAAATAAATGAATCAAACAGTCTTAAGCCAAAATACATTAAACTCCAGTACAGGTTTTAATGCTACCTATAATATTATGGCCTATCTGTATATAGGCTGTTTTATTATTTTAGGAATGACTATTGGTTTTTCTCCTATCATTTATGTCTTGTTTTTGGTAATCAGTTTGATATTTATACTCCCCTCTCATCTTTTGGGAATATACCTAATCATTTTTATGACTATGATTTTTGAAAGATGGTTTTCTCTTTCGCCCCTGATCACCGATTACTCTATCTATAAATTATATCCACTGGATATAATTATGATCATAACCTTCCTTGGCTGGATTATAAACCAAATAAAAAATTCGACTAATAAAATATTTTTTAAAGTCCCAGAGAAAATATTAGCTGTCTTTATAATTGTTAATATAATTTATCTAATTAAAAGTTTTTTTGATATTAACGCCGATGCCGAGATAGCTTTTTCTTCTTTTAAGAATTATGCTTTTTATCCTTTGCTTTATTTTCTAATAATTTATTCCATCCAAACCAAAAAACAGCTTAAAAATGTTGTTCATTTAATTTTATTAGCTGGCGTAACGATAATCGCTTTTATCATCATTGGTTTAATGAGGGGCGAGGGGCTATGGACAGAATACACCCCACTCTCAACTTCTGGTGTTAGATTTTTAGCCGGCACCCATGCTTTCTATTTGATGATCGCCACCTTAATATCACTTAGTTTATTGGCCTTCGATAGATTTAAAAACAAGGGCTTTATTAGTATGATAATTATAATTTGGCTGATTGGAATTGTTATGTCACTGATGAGACATTTATGGTTATCATTTTTTATTGGCTTATCATTTTTGTTAATATTTATTCCATTTGTTAATCGAAAAAATTTAATCAAATCATCTTTCAAAAGCGGAATTATAATAATAACTTTAACAAGTCTAATTTTATTAGTGGTTAATTTATTCCCACTATACAATTTCTCCCAATCATTAAATGATTCTTATCAAGTAATTAATCAAAGAGTTATTTCTATTGCCAGCGGATCCCAAGATACTAGTATTAACTGGAGAATAAATTTCTGGAACGTAGCCAAAAAATCTTGGCTAGAAAGTCCTATTACCGGCTTAGGCTTTGGTAAAAAATTACCCCTAGATCTAGGTGAGTGGCAAACTTTTGAGGAAATTAGAAATATCCATAATTCACCACTAGCCATTACCATCCAAATGGGTATAATCGGCATTAGTTTATTTGGTTTATTTATTTTAACCAATGTCTTGGGCAACTTAAAATATATTCTAAAAAACGAGGAATTAAAGCCCTATTACTTTGGTTTACTGGCCGCTACTATAGCTGTGCTTTTTGCCAGCCTGTTTCAGCCTTATTTAGAAACCAATTTAACCGGTATATTCTTGTGGATCCTGCTGGGATTACTTAGAAGTAGCGCAGTAATCAATCAACAAGAATTATAAAGATATGAAAATATTACAGATCAACAAATTTTTTTACCCCAAGGGCGGAACAGAAACCTATCTGTTCTCGCTGATTTCGCTACTCTCAAAAAATGGCCATGAGATTGTTGGTTTTTCACAAAAAAATAAAAATAACATAAATATAAAAGGAGAAGAGTTTTTTATCAATGAAATAAACCTAGATAAATTCTATTTTAAAAATATATTTAAGATTGGCAGAATATTCTGGTCTTTTGGAGCTAAGAAAAATATATCTAAATTAATTAATCAAGAGGATATTGATTTGGTTCATATCCATAATATTTATCATCAGATATCGCCCTCGATTTTATCAACCATAAAAAAAGCTGGCCTACCTATAGTGATGACCGTGCATGATTTTAAATTAGTCAGCCCAAACTATACCCTCTTCGCTACTAAAAATCAAAGAACATCAAAATCATTTATAGCTAGACTATTAATGTCTTTAGAATATTTTTTTCACCGATCAATAAAAGTGTATCAAAATAATATTGATCTTTTTATTGCGCCCTCAGAATTTGTAAAAAATAAATTAATTAGCTCTGGTTTTGAGGTGAACAAAATAATTGTTCTCCCCCATTTTATTGAATCAAATGATCAAATTAATAATTTGGCAGAAAAAAATTATATTATTTGCTTTGGCCGATTAGATACCAGCAAGGGCATCGATATTTTAATCAAAGCTTTCGCGCAAATAAAATCAGATAGTGATTTAAAAATCATTGGTAACGGGCCATACAAAAAAGAATTAGAGAAACTAGTTAAAAATTTAGGAGTGGAAAATAAAATTGAATTTATTGATCATTGTCATAAAAAAGATTTAGAATTAATTATGGCTCAAAGTTTATTTACTGTCTTTCCATCTTTAGTTCATGAAACATTTGGTTTGGGCATAATTGAAAGTTACTTTCTTGGTAAACCAGTTATTGCCTCCAGAGTTGGTGCCTACACAGAAAATGTAACCAACAATAAAACTGGCTTACTGGTGGAGCCAGAAAACATACCAGAATTGAAAAATGCCATAGAAAAATTAATTTTAGATCTTGATTTAAGAAAATCAATGGGACAATCAGCTAAACAAATGGCTTTAGATATGTTTACAGCCGATATTCATATTAATAAAATTAATAATATTTATAATTCATTGATTTTCAATTTAAAAGCAGAAAAAAATCATTATGAATTAGAAAAAGAATACGCTCAAAAAATACTGGCAACTCCTAAGGGAGCAGTGAGGAATCAGATAATTGCCCAAGCTTATGATGAAATTAATTCTTTGGTTAATAAATATAGCCAAGATGGGATTAGAGGCCATAGTAATTCAACCTTAAAAATAATCGCCAATTTGATTTCCAAAAAAGATCATATTTTGGATTATGGCTGTGGCGGTGGAGAACTGGTAAATTTATTAAATAGAAATGGTTACCAAGCTGATGGTTTTGATGTTTCTAGCGCTATAATTGAACGAGCTAAGAAAAGCCAAGATATTAATAATAAATTTATAACTGGGGACTTAAATCAGATTAAAAATAAATATGATTTTATCGTGATGGATAATGTTATAGAGCACCTTGCTCCAGATGAAATAAAAGAAATTTTAATTAAACTAAAAAATATTTTAAAAGATAATGGCCAATTACTTATCATTACCCCGCATAGATTTTCTGGCCCACATGATATTAGCGGACATTTTACAAAACTAGGATCCAAAGCCCAAGGCCTTCATTTAAAAGAATTTGATTTACAAGAACTTGTCAGTGAAGTAAAAGAATGTAATTATAACAGTATATTCGGTTATTTATTTAACCCTAGAATAACTGAAAAGATAAACATTTCTATTAGACCAAATAAGTTGTGGCTAAAAAAATCTCTTTTATTGGAAAAAATATTTAGTTTTAAAATATTTAATTTGGCACTTAAATTGAATAGGGAATTAACTAAAGTTTTTATTGCTTTAATGTTTCCAACCATTATTATAGCCAAAAAGTAATACTCAACCTATTAAATAACATATATGATATCTAAAAATATAAAAAATAAATCATTTAAAAACCAATCAGATCTCCTAATTGGCAATATATTTAATGGGGCAAAAAGAATAACTATCACCATTGCCCTGGTTTTATTATTAATCCCCTCACTTGGACAGGCTTATAATTTACCCAATAATAATTACCCTAAAACCATAAATTTATATTGGAAAACTCCTATCACTATGGAAGAAGTTCCTATTTTAGCTAAATGGGATATGTTAGCTCTAGACATGAAAGCTCAAGTTGATAGTGAGCTAGCTATTAGAAAAATTAGAGAATTAAATCCTGATATTATTATCTTAGCTTATACTACCGCCAATGAGGTGCCTAGTGAAAGATTAAGTATTGTAGAGCCAAGCGGCACTGGCTTGTGGCATGATTTGATATCTGGTATCAAACCTCAGTGGTATTTAAAAACCTACCAAGGAGAAAAGGTTAGTTATTGGCCAGGCAATTTATCTCTGAATCAATTTGTTAGTGATGGATATGGAAATTATTATAATGATTATTTAATTAATTTTTATGCTACCAAAGTTTTATCCACTGGCTTATGGGACGGCTTGTTATTTGATAATGTTTGGAATACTATCGCTTGGGTAAATCCTAATATTGATATAGATGGTGATGGCAGATACGACAGTAGCACTAAGATAGATCAGTTCTGGCAATCCGGCAATAGAATATTTTTTAAGAATCTTAGAAATAGATTAGGCGATAAATATTTGATATTGGGCAATGGTGAGGGATCGTATAGTGAATACACCAATGGTCGCATGTTTGAAAGTTTTCCTGAATTCTTCGAAGGTGGCTGGGTAGGATCTATGGAAAGATATTTTAACACCAATTCCTCCGGCTATGGACCAAGAGTAAATATTATTAATGCCGATTCAGATAATACTGGTCAATATATGAATTCCAGTAGAATGCGCTATGGTCTAACCAGCACCTTAATGTATGATGGCTATTATAGTTTTGACTGGGGCACACAAAAACGTGAGGACTTTTGGTGGTATGATGAATTTGATCTTAATTTAGGCCAGCCAAAATCTACTCCCATCAATTTGCTTGATTCACAAAATGGGCAGATAAAAGAAGGTGTTTGGCAAAGAGATTTTGAAAATGGACTAGCTATAGTAAATTCTACTAATAAAAACCAAACTATTAATTTTGATCGTGAATATGAAAAAGTAAATAGCGCTCAAAATCAAAATATCAATAATGGCGCTAAGATTAATAATCTAACTTTAATGCCGGAAGATGGCACAATACTATTAAGACCAATTGAAGAAATTGACGGCGCGGTTTTTACTAACGGTTCATATGCTAGAATATTTAATCAAAATGGAGATAATACCCGATCAGGTTTTTTTGCTTATAACCAAAAGTTTCGTGGTGGCTTAAAAATTGCTCAATTAGACATTGATGGTGGTGGTAGGCCAGAAACCATTGTAACTGACAATTCCACTATAAAAATATATAGTGATTACGGCTTTATTAAAAATGAAATTACCCCCTACGATAATAAATACAGTGGCGGTATCTCAATTGCTTTGGCCGATTTAGATCATGATGGTAAATTTGAAATTATTACTGGGCCGGAAAACGGCGCCTCCAATGAGATAAAAATATTTAATAGCGACGGAATTTTAATAAATAGCTGGTACGCTTACAAAAAAATATGGTTCAGACTTGGCGTTAATGTAGCGACTGGCGATATCAATGGCGATGGTGAAATAGAAATTATTGCTGGAGCTGGTTATAGAGGCGGTCCGCATGTTAAAATATTTGATAAAACCGGTCACACTTTGATTAGTGAATTCTTCTCTTACGATAAAAATTTCCGAGGCGGAAGTTATGTTGCTAGTGGTGATGTAAATGGCGACGGCATAGACGAAATTATAACCGGTGCCGGGCCAAGTGGTCAGCCACAAATTAAAATATTTAATTACCAGGGTGTAATGTCTAAACAGTGGCTGGTTTATAATCCAAAAAATAAAAATGGTATTAGAGTAGCAATAACTGATGTGGATAATAATGGTGTTAGTGAAATAATAGCTTTAACAACTGATGTTTTTACTTTAAGTTTTAATCCAATTAAATAAAATAATAAAAAAATAATATGAAAAATTTTCTAAAAAAACGCTGGGACAAACATTATCAAAAAAATAATAAAAAGAGATATTGGCATTTGATTATCGATAGTCTTTTCTCTGTTATTATTTTAACTTTAATCTTGGTTAATACTTATTTATCAACTAGTAATTCTGGTGTTGTTTTGGGAACTCAAAATAATGATAATTATAATAACACCGAAAATAATCAAAATAGTAATCAAAATACCAATACTAATTCCACTGCCACTGATAATCAAATTGATAACGAGGAACCGATAATAATTAAATCAACTGATATTAAATTACAATCATTAGCCAGATATTACACGGCTGAGGGAGAACAATTGGGCATTGGTCCATTGCCACCAACAGTGGGCGTAATCACCAAATATTGGATATTTATCAGCTTGGCTGGTTTTACTCATGATTTAGAAAATACTTTGGTTTCAGCTAAATTGCCGGATAATATTTCTTTAACCGGTAAATCAAGTGTTACTTTGGGTGACAGTATGTCATATGACATAAATTCAAAAGAAATCAAATGGTCTTTGGGAAATTTATTTACCACCGATAAACAACAAACAATCGGCTTAGCTTTTGAAGTTGAATTAACCCCCAGTGAGAGCCAGATGGGATCAGTGGCACAATTATTAACTGATATAAAAGTCTCTGCCCTAGATTCAATTACCCAGAAAAATATAATTAACACCAATCCAGTTATAACCACTAATTTAATTAGCGATAAAATCGCTAATTCTGACGGAATTATAATAATCAAATAATTGTCTAAACCCAGCACCACTTTTTGTTTAATTTAAGCTAAATAAACAATAACCAACGCTTATAAATCTAAAAAAGTGGTGCTGGGTAAAATTAGCTAAAAAAACACCACTATTGGGGTGTTTTTTTGGTATTGACATTTATTATGATTTATGATAACATACCTTGTTAAGTGGGGTGTTCCTGCTTCGTTCGTTACAAAAGAAGTGGTTGGCTATTTTGATAAATTGCCACCACGAGTTTAAACCAAACAACCGGAGGACAAATAATGAAGAGGTTTTTGACGATGTTTGCGGTTTTTGCTGTTATTTCTGTTATGTTTTTGGGTTGCCCTAAACCCCAGCCAGGAACTACGACAACCACAATTACTTCATATCGTGAAACAGATAATGGTGGTTTTGCTTTTGACAGTCAGCTCACCAGCCAAAGCGGTTGGGAAGCAGAGGTGCCTAGGGGCTATGTGAGTATGCATTTTACAGGATCAAACCGCGGAGAGACGCATTTGATCTACACTATTATCGATCATGATTTGACCCAGACAACAGAAGAAATTACTATTGGCAGCAATGGCTATGTTAATCTTTCCAACAATAAAGTTGCCGTCGAAGCAGCATTGCTTTTGACAGGCATGGGTATTATCGGCGCTGGCCATGCCTTGGTTAGTGGCACAGCGATTTTGGCCACAGCCATTATCATTGGCAACTCCCATTTGCTGGTGCACCACACAAGTACTGATTGGCAAATTAATGTCCCCTTCGGCCCCAATGTTTTAAATTGCCAAGTGATTCAAGAGACTTCCGCCGGTGATTTCGAATATTTCCTTTACCCCGAAGAAGGCTATGACGCCGACGGCGACAGTCTGCCAGACTCCTGGGAACGGAAATACTTCGGCAATTTGTCCGAATCTTGGGGCACTAATTTCGATATGGACTGTCTCCTCAACGGTGAAGAGATGGCCTGGGGTCTTCATCCGACTTCTGACGATTTTGATCACGACGGTTACACCGATTGCGAAGAAATCTTTGGAATGGGTAGTGACCCGTTCGACATTAATGATCCCGGTAACGAGGGTAGTTATGTTTTGTCCATGACCACGCAAGGATCAGGCACAGCAACTGGTGCTGGAACATACGCCGCTGGCACGCAAGTGACCATCACGGCAACTCCGGCAACAGGTTGGACTTTCCACCACTGGATGGTTAACGGCACGACTGCCAATAACAATCCAGGTAATGTCTCGATGGACAGCGATGTGGCAGTGGTAGCAGTGTTTACGCAAGTAGCCCCGGCCAACTACGTGCTCACCATGACCACTCAAGGATCAGGCACCACGACTGGTGCTGGCACTTACCCTGCTGGCACGCAAGTGACCATCACGGCAACTCCGGCTTCTGGTTGGACTTTCGATCACTGGACGGTTAATGGTGTTGGTTCAACTATTAACCCTGGTGTAGTTACCATGAATAGCGATGTTTCAGTGATAGCGGTGTTTACCAATGAAGCCGATCCTGGTGGGTTGATTCATATCGACCTCGCATGGAACGGCAACTCTTTGAGTCTGGCCGCAACTAATGCCAATCCGGGAGTAATTGGTTTGGAACTGTATCATCAGACCGGTGGGTCTCCTTGGGTTGAACGCCAAACTTTCGCTGTTACTAGTGGCAACGCCAATGGTACAGTGAATAAATTCCGTCCCAATATTTTGCGCTTTGGTGTAGTCTCCAGCGCCACCAGCGGAGGCTATATCCCACCAGAGACTATGGTGGTCAAAATCAACGGACAACTTGTACCGCTGGTAACCGCCGATGGATTGACGGCTTTCCAAGTGGATGTATCCACACTTTAATCGTTCTTTCTTAAAGAAAAATTCACAGGCAGGAATTCGCAAGAATTTCTGCCTATTTTTTTGCTTATTTTACCCAGCACCACTTTTTTAGATTTATAAGTGTTAGTTATTGTTTATTTAGCTTAAATTAAACAAAAAGTGGTGCTGGGTTTAGCAAATTATTTTAATTCTTTAGCTATTGACAAAGATCATTATTTTTGCTAAAATATAGTGTTATATAAAAGAATATGAAAATAGCTTTAATTGGACAAAAAGGCATTCCTGCCAAACAGGGCGGAATCGAAAGACACGTTGAAGAGCTTAGCACCAGATTGGCTGAAGCTGGTTTTGATATATCTGTTTACAGCCGACCCTATTATTCGGGCCAAAATGCCAAAAAATATAAAAATGTTAAGCTGATAAATTTGCCTTCTCTTAATACCAAAAATCTGGATGCTATCAGCCACACTTTTATCTCTACCCTCCATGCCTTATTTCAAAATTACGACATTATCCATTATCATGGCGTGGGGCCGTCTTTACTCTCTTGGATCCCTAGAATTTTTAAGCCTAAAACAAAAGTTGTAGCCACCTTCCACTGCTTAGACAGAAAGCACCAAAAATGGAATTGGTTTGCTAAATTAATGTTGGCTATAGGAGAGCGATCAGCTTGTAAATTTCCTCATCAAACCATCACTGTTTCTAAAACCTTAAAAAAATATTGTGAATACAGGTTTGATAAATCAACTGTCTATATCCCCAATGGCGTCAGTTTAAGCCAAGACGAAGCCAATATTGATATCTTAAATGAATATGGCTTAGTTAAAGATAATTATATTTTTACCGCCTCTAGATTAGTGAGACACAAAGGTATCCACACTTTAATTGAAGCTTATAATAAAATCCAAACCGACAAAAAATTAGTTATTGCCGGCGAGGGCGCTAACACCTATGAATATGTTAAAGAACTAAAACAATTAGCTACTGGTAATAAAAATATAATTTTTGTGGGCGAACAAACTAACGGCAACTTAAAAGCTTTATTTGAAAATGCTTATTTGTTTGTTCAGCCGTCAGAAGCAGAAGGATTGTCTATTGCTTTACTAGAATCAATCTCTTACGGCTTGCCCACTATTGTCAGCGATATAGAAGAGAATATGGAAGTGGCTGGTAAACTAACTATGAGTTTTAAAAATAAAAATTCAGCTGACTTAGCCCAAAAATTGGAATTTGCCCTAAATAATGCCGACAAAATAAAAAGCGATGCCCTGTTAGCCAAAAAAATTGTTGACCAAGAATATGATTGGAGTAATATTATCAATCAGACAATTGGTTTGTATAAACAGCCGTTTAAACCGATGTTTACAACTAAATTAGCCTGTGTGAACTTGAAATAATAAACATGATGTTATAGCGAGCTGCTTTTACTGTCATTGCGATCCGCCCATGGCGGAGAAGTAATCACCTGGTTTATGTACCGCCATTGCGAGTGAGTCCGCCCACATTCGTCATTGCGAGGGAGTTCAAGCGACCGAAGCAATCTTATGTTTATTTCAAATAAGATTGCTTCACTTCGTTCGCAATGACGGAAAATAAAAGAACTCGCCATGACAATATAAAATATACCCATCCGTGCGGCTGATAATTCGGCCGTATCAATGGAGATATTTTCGCCCTTTCCATAAAAAATCATGCTACGAAAGTAGGCAAAAACAAGGAGAAAGAAGAATGTTATTATTTTTTAGTTTGTCGGCTATAATTTCAATAATTGGAATTAGCTGTATAATCTTAAGTGCCAAAACAAAAGATGGTCAAATGATTATTCCTGGAATAGTTTTGATAATTATTAGTCAAGTGTTTTATTCACTCGGTTTGATAAAGTTTAATTCAGGTTATCCGGCTTTCACTGATGATCTGCAAGCCAACGAAGTTTGTGAAATGGTTTATACCACACCCACTATTAATAATAGCCATCCCGAATCACCTGTTTATATTACTTTGATACAGCTATCAGATGGCCAATTCCGCTTGTTTAAGCTAAACAAGGAACCGGTCAAGGGCACGGTCAAGGTACAAAACGATTATAGCCTTAGACCATTTCCAGTAATCCCTAGTCACTAAGGTCATAACCAATTCTCTTAAAACACCAAGTTCAACCGTCGCGATGTAAAGTGGCGGTTTTTTCTTTTATCTTTAATTATGAATTTGATCGCCATCATAACCGTCATTGCGAACACAGTGAAGCAATCTCATGGTTTAGGTACCGTCATTGCGAGGCGCGAAGCAATCTTATAGCTATATCAAATGGAATTGCCGCGTCGTTCGCTAAAAAGCGAACTCCTCGCAATGACCCATGACAATATCTTATATGTTATATATTATATCCCTTGACATTTTCGAACTGGTGTTGTAAGATAATAAGTTGAATTAGAACCTGTAACAAACAGGAGAAAAACTATGACCTTGCTTCAGTTGGAAGATTGGGAAAGGGATATGATTTTATCTTTTTTATCGGCTGATTTGGGATCTGAGGATGAAGTCTCCAATGACATAATCAAACTAGTAGAACAGCTAACCAAACCAGAAGAAGCCAAGATTAAATTGAAATTTCAAGTTTTTGTAAGCAATAATGGCGATGGCAGTGCTTTTCCATTTTTCTTCAATACCAAGGAAGAGGCGAAAGAATGCGCCCATGAAGATATTGAGAGATTGTGTGATGATATTTTTCCATATACCATTACTATAAATGGCTTGGGCCAAATCAAAGGTATCCCCAAATGCGAAGAGGATTAAATAAATGAAAACCGTACCTATGTACAATAGTCCACAAGCAAGGAATGCGTTACATCTTTTAAGAAAATACGACCGTTGCTAGAAAAAGCAACGGTTTTTTTATTTCACCCACGAAATACTATAGACGTTAGACCATAGATGAAGTATTTTCACTGTCTTCCTTTATTTGTCATTCCGGGGATGACAAAAATAGAAAATTTAATCAAGAAGACAGCAGACAAGCCAAGATTGAATTGTAAAATGCTATGTCCGTAAGGGCATAGTAGTTTACTTGGTTATTTATTGATATTTTGTGTTTTCTTAAATTCTAATGTAGGATATAGGGCTTGACAAAAAATATTAGATATGATATAATTACAGGTCAAGTAATTTGGACATTAACAACCTAATTCTCACTAAAAAGGACACCGCAAAATGAAAGCTTATTTGATTTTCTTGGTAGTACTGGTATTATCGGCTTCAGCAATGTCTGAAACCAAAGAAGTAATGTTAATCAATGAATCAGGTGAAGTAAAATTGATGGAAAAACCACAAACTTGGCGCCTCCTTAGCGAAGAAGAAACTACCGCCCTAAACAATCCGGGCGTAGAAGTGCCAATTGACACTTTAATTGGCACTTCTAAAAGAATTGATTTCTGGCATATAGCACCAACTAAAAAATATAACAAGGTGATAGTTTTTGAAAATGGCCAGATTCAAACCAGCCACAAAATCGGCATCGTGGAAGACAAACCCCAAGTTGCCTATTATGTCATACTTGGCTTAATAGCTATTATATTAATGTTAATGTCAAATTTGGACACGATAATGATGGAAACAAGAAATGGGTATACCACTAAATTGTTATTCACCGCCAGCTTCATCGCCGCCTTCGCCGCCTTCGCCACCGCCGCCGCCGCCACCACCACCACCGCCGCGCCGGCCGACGCCGCCGCCGCCACCGCCGGAGTGCTCCGGCTTCGGACGCGCCTCGTTGACGGCGAGCGTTCGTCCTTCGAGCTGCGTTTCGTTCAACTGACTCGCGGCGGCCTGGGCTTCTTCGACCGTCGCCATTTCGACAAACGCAAAGCCCCGCGGCCGGCCCGTCGCCATGTCGCGCATGACGCGCACGGATTCGACCGCGCCGAACCGGCCAAAGAGCTGCTCGAGCTCCGCCTCGCCGGTTGTGTAGGGGAGGTTTCCGACGTACAGCTT
>CAYIBK010000005.1:24936-56780 GCA_964361645.1 uncultured Gammaproteobacteria bacterium | reverse complement strand
ACTACTAAATTAACAACTTTATCTCTAGTTTTATTATCTACCCCCATGGTCGCCAAAAAATTTCTAGTTGGCTCTTCACCAGCTGGTTCGTGTCCATGTGATTTATATCTACCATTAACCAGCTCGGTAGTAGTTGCTTTGCCTAAATCATGACAAAGAGTAGCTAATAATACAGTTAAAGTATTATCATCAGGTAATTCATATCTGTCAGAAATATCTTTAGCATAGTCAACAGACATTAGAGTATGAATCCAAACATCGCCCTCTGGATGCCACTCTGGCTCCTGTGGAGTTTCAGCCAGCGGAGGAAATTCCGGATGAATTTCATCAAATATACCCAGTGACATTCCAGCCACTAATCCCAGTGATGGCTTATCCGATTTTAATAATAATTTTTTCCATTCCTCAAAAATTCTTTCTTTGGGTAATTCTTTTAGACTGGGTGCCATTTCACGAATAATATCGGCTGTCTCCGGTTCGATGCTTAAACCAAAATGTCCAACAAATTGCAGAGCGCGCATTACTCTAAGAGGATCATCTCTAAACCTTTCGGGATTGGTTACTCTAAGCTGTCTTTTTTTTATATCTTCCAAACCGTTAAATGGATCATGTAGTTCGCCAGTTAGCGGATCAGCGGCCATAGAATTAATGGTGAAATCTCGGCGTCTGGCGGCATCTTCAATGCTCATATTAGGATCGGTCTTAACCGCAAACCCACTATGTCCTTCGCCGATTTTTGAATCTGTTCTAGGACAAGAAACATCAATATCTATACCTTCTCCAAATGATACTTTTAAAATACCAAATGCCTTCCCCACTTCTGATATTTTTCCATATTTTTTTACTACTTCCTCAATTGCCTCTGGTTCAAGACCATATATTTCTAAATCAAAATCTTTAGAAATTTTTCCCAATTTCATGTCGCGTACACTCCCGCCCACTAAAAGAGCCTATCCTCCAGCTTCCTTGATGCCCTCGGCTATCTCCACTACTTTTCTATAAGCTTCGGCGTGCTTTTCTAAGCCCTGTTTTTCTAAAACCCCTATCAAATCTTCAGCTTTAGGAATACTTAATTCATTTTCTTTGTTGTTATCAAAGGATCTTTCTAATGATTCTCTTATCATATTTTTTCTAATTCAATCTTTATGGTCTCGTTATTTACTTTAGATTCTACGCCCCTATTATCTAGTTTAATAAATTCTTCAGTAATTGTGGCTCTTTTTAATTCAGCTGATAACTCATGATCAGCTAAAACTTTTATAATTTCTGGGCTTTCACTTTGCCATAAAACTTTTATTTTATCACCAATAGTCAAACCTCGATCTTTTCTAAGACTGTTAATAGTCCTAATTAATTCGCGCAGTAGTCCTTCTAATTTTAATTCTTCGGTTAATTCAATATCTAATTCTATTTCCTTAATATTTTTTTCACCAACTACTTCTTTTACATTAAGTTCCGCCTTAACCAAACCAACAAAATCATCATTTATTGGAAATTTAAAATTAGAAATTGGAAATTTTAGCGAAGCGAGTGGTTGCCTTATTTTAATGCCTTTTTCTGCTCGCCTGGCTAATCCCATCTCCACAATCTTTCTAACACTAGACATTTGTTCAATAATTTTATGATCAATTTTTTGAGCGCTGGGCCATTTATCTAAATGAACAGATTCTAATTTTCCGCCAGATTCTCTATAAACATACTCGGCTAAAAATGGCACAAATGGAGCCATAACCTTAGACATTTCTATTAGGACAAAATTAAAAGTAGACAGGGCTTGTTGTTTGTCTTTTTCGTCGCCAGATTTAAAACGATCACGACTGCGTCTTAGCCACCAAGTGGAAAACTCGTCTATAAACTCCTGGATTGGGCGAACCGCTTTTGACAATTGATAATTATCAACCTCCTTAGTGACATCTTCAATTAACTGATTTAATTTTGAGAGTAGCCATTTATCTAAAATATTTTTAGATTTATCACTGGGCTTAATCGAACTATCTTCGTAAAGCTTATAAAATTTTAAGACATTATTGGTTAACATCACTATTTTTTGAAAAGCTTCTTTAACTCCCACTTCGGAAAAATTCAAATTTTCCGCTGTCATTACTGGAGAAGAAAGCAAATAGAACCTCAGGGCATCCGCGCCATATTTTTTCATAATCAAATCAGGTTCAGGATAATTTTTCAATCTCTTACTCATCTTATTGCCATCTTCAGCTAAGACAATACCGTTAGCAATAACACTGTTAAAAGCCGGTTTATTAAATAAAGCAGTTGATAAAATCATCAGCGTATAAAACCAACCTCTAGTTTGATCCACGCCCTCAGCAATAAAATCAGCTGGGAAAGTATCTTTAAAATTATCCTTATTTTCAAAAGGATAATGGAGTTGAGCGTAGGGCATTGAGCCGGATTCAAACCAGCAATCAAGAACCTCGGGAATCCTATTCATATTGCCATTGCACTTATGACATTTTAATTTTATAGCATCCACCACATCCTTATGAATATCAACTGTTTTTTCGGCTAACTGTATGATATCGGTATTATGAGGCATCTCATGATTAAAAATATTTTCTCTTTTTAAACTAAGTAACTTACCTGACAAAATTCTAATATTATCTCCATGAGAAACTAGTAAAATATTCTTACCTTGATAATTTTTATTTATTTCTTTCCAAAGATTAAACATTCTCTCTTCTACTTGAGCCACGCTTTCTCCACCAGCTAATTGTTTGATGTATTTATCTTTCCACTCATCTAATACATTTATAGCTTTCTTATTGTTGTCTGATTCATCTTGCAATTCTCCCGGATCAACTTCATTTAACCTTGAATCAAATTGCAATTCCAAGCCCAGCCCAGCGGCAATTATTTCGGCAGTTTGCTTGGATCTTAATATTTCCGATGAGATAATAACATCAATCTTTAGATCTTTTAACTTTAAAACGACTTGTTCGGTCTGTTTTTTACCTTTTTCAGTTAAAGGATATTTATTTTTATCATTGCTAAAAACATTTAATATATTTTTTTCTGATTGGGCGTGACGAATGGCATAAACATTGATTTCATCAATTTTAGCTTTATCTAATTCTTCAATAGAGCCCACCACTTTTATTTCGCCGCACTCACTACATCGCCAAATTGGCAGTGGCGTACCCCAGAATCTAGACCTGGAAATGGCCCAATCACGAGCATCTTCCAACCAATGCCCAAATCGGCCTTCTTTTAAATGATTAGGGATCCAATTAACTTTTTGATTATTCTTAATTAGATCTTTTTTAATATCAGTAACTTTTACAAACCAAGAAGATGCCGCATAGTTGAGTAGTGGCGTGTCACATCGCCAACAATGGGGGTAACTATGCTCATACTTTTCTTTGGAAAATAATAATTCTTTATTAGCCAAATATTTTATTATCTCTACATCTGTTTTTTGAGTGTCTTCTTTAGGTTTAACCTCCATGCCAGCAAAATTGTCCCTTGCTTCTTCCTTAATACGGCCAGTTTTATCAACATGTTGTATCATGGGCAGATTTTTTTCTGTACCCAGTGCCATATCCTCTTCTCCAAAGGCCGGAGCGATATGAACAATGCCCACGCCATCAGTAGTAGAAACAAAATCCGCGCTAACAATAGTATAAAGATTTTCCTTATATTCCATGTCCCTATCTAAAAAATAATCAAATAAGGGTTTATATTTTTTGCCCACCAAATCTTTGCCTTTAAATTCTTCTATTTCCGTTGGCATTTCAGTAATTTCATATCCTATTGGAATTTCATCAAAAAGAAAATGAAATGGTTGTGATTTTAGTAAAGCAGGATCATTTTTTAATTGCTCATATACTTCTTTAGCTAAAATAACCTTATCGTATATTGCCTTACTACTTTTATCCCAATTACCGGTGAATCTTTTTATCTTAATATAATCAATCTCTTCTCCCACCGCCAAAGCCACATTGCCAATCAATGTCCAGGGGGTAGTCGTCCAAGCCAAAACATAAGTGCCTGGTTCATCATTTAATTCAAATTTAACCGTCACCGCTAAATCTTTAATATCTTTATAACCTTGAGTCACTTCAAAATTAGACAAGGTGGTTTCACATCTAGGACAAATGTGCATAGACTTATAACCTTCATAAATCAAATCTTTATCCCACAATTCCTTAAAGACCCACCAAATACTTTCCATATACCATGGTTCCATAGTTCGATAATCAGCTTCCATATCCACCCAACGACCCAGGCGAGGAATAGTTTTTTTCCAAATATCAGCGTAACGCAAAACACTTAAACGACAACTATCATTGAATTTTCCAATACCCATAGCTTCAATGTCTTTTCTGCTTTGCAAGCCAAGTTCTTGTTCAATTAAATTTTCTACCGGTAGCCCGTGACAATCCCAGCCCCAGCGTCGTTCTACATATTTTCCTTTCATGGTCTGATACCTGGGCACCACATCTTTCATAAGACTAGCCACTAAGTGGCCGTAGTGTGGAGTGCCGGTAGCAAAGGGCGGGCCATCATAAAAACTAAAAACTTCACTATTTTTAGTAGCCTCTAAACTTTTTTTAAATATTTGGTTATCTTCCCAAAACTTTTGAATTTCTTTTTCCTGCTCAATTAAGGGATTATTTTTTGATTCTGGCATTAATTTTTGAGATTTGAACATTAGTAAAACTTAAATGCATTTTACTAATTTTAGCTATTTTAGTCAATCAAAAAACAGGCTATTAACCCGTTTAATATAAATGATTTTATTCCTGGCTAATAGCCTGAACGGGACAAGCGCCAATCGCTTCATCTATTTTGTCTTTGAAAGTAGCATAATCAGCTTCCAAAACTACGGCAATAATCCTATCGTTTTTATCTTCCACTTTAAAAACTTCTGGGCAAATTGATTCGCAAGTGCCACAACCAATACAGCTATCATTAATAATTGGTTTCATATTTTATAAATAATTATTTAATTAACGCTTAACAATTACATTTTTACCATCAAGACAAAATATTTCATTTATTTTAGCAACCAATTTTGAGGGAGTATAATCAGATTTTATTAAGTAATCCTTAGCACCTAGTTTCATAGCTTTTTCTATTTCGGCTTTTTGAGTTAAGTTACTAAAAACGTAAACCAGAGTTTTACTGGTAGCTTTATCGTATTTTATTTCTTTAAGCACTTCATAACCGTCTTTTTTGGGGATTATTAAATCCAATAATACCAAATCTGGTTTTATTTTTTTTACAAAATTTAGAGCATTTAACCCGTCTTCAATAACTTCAACTTGAAAACCGGCTTTCCTTAAAGAAGTGCTAAATAAATCAACTAAATCTGGCTCATCTTCAATTAATAATATTTTATATCTTATGGACATGGGCTTATTATACACTAATTAATAATAATTATAAATTACATTTGATCCAGCGGCTCTATGCCCAAAAGAGATAAACCATTTACCAAAACTTTTCTAATAGAATCGGCTAATAACAATCTGGCTTCTTTTATTTCTTTAGGAGAACTGATTATAGGATATTTTTGATAAAAAGTCGAGAACAGTCTGGATAAATCAAATAAATATTTGGCTAAGACGCTGGGATCATAATTATTAGCTGATTCAGCCACTATTTCTGGAAAACTGGCTAATTTCAATAAAATTTCTTTTTCTAAATCAGTATTTAATTTAGCATAATCTATGCTAGTAAAGCCGCTGAATTTGGCTTTTTTAAGCACACTGCTAATACGAGAACAGGTATATTGCACATAAGGGCCGCTAAAACCTTCGAAACTTAGAGCTTCATCAATATCAAAGGTGATAATACTATTATTACCAACTTTCAACATATTAAATTTTATAGCCGAAAGAGCAATTTTTCTAGCCACTTCTTGAATCTTTTTTTCCGGCCAATCGCTGTGTCTTTTCTTGGTTTCTATTCTAGCACGATCAATCACTTGATCATAAAAATCCTCAAATAAAACTACATTGCCAGAGCGTGAAGCCATAGCTCCATCTTTTAAAGTTACAAACTCATAGGGTATATGAATCATTTTCTTTTTAAAGCCGATGATTTGCATGGTTTTGAAAAATTGCTGAAGATAAAAGCTTTGTCGGCTGTCAACCACTACTATACTCTCGTCTATTTTAAATTTTTCAAATTTTAATTTAGCCAAAGCCAATTCTTTGGTGGAGTATAGGGATGAGCCGTCTGATTTCAAAAGTAGGAATTTTTTTAAACCATATTTTTCTAAATCAATTATAACTGCTCCTTCTGATTTTTCTGCTATTCCTTTTTGTAATAATTCTTCAACTATTTTTTTGCCCGGCTTTTCTACTTCGCTTTCATAAAAAATATGATCAAACTCAATGCCTAATATCTTGTAGATATTATTAAAATCATCCAAACTCCATTTTCGAGTTTTCTTCCATAGAGCCAGCCATTTTTTGCTTGACCCGCCAAAAGCTTTGGAGTCTCCCGCCTCTAATTTTTGTAAAATCTCATCAACTTCTTTTTTGTAGTCTGGATTTGATTCTATTTTTTGCGAACTTTCGGTATAAATTTTTCCTAATAATTTTCCTTTATTGGCCAGCAATTTTTTATCTTTATAAAATTTATCATAGGCCCAGAGGCATTTGGCCACATGAGCGCCAATATCACCAATGTAATTAACCGCCATCACTTTATAACCAGAAAACCTAAGCAGATTAACCAGACTATTGCCCAAAATCGCATTCCTTAAATGGCCGATATGAAATTCCTTGTGAGTATTGGGCTGAGAAAATTCCAACATAATTTTTTTATGATCCATTTTCAACTGGCCATAATTATCTTTTTGTTTTTGAATTTCACTATTAACGCTTTTACTCAAAACCATTGGGTTAATAAAAAAATTTAAGTATGGCCCAACATTTTTAATGGCTTTAATTATGCCTCCGGGGTTTATTTTAGCTGCTAATTCTTCGGCCACCTTATTGGGCGACTTTCTGGTTAGTTTTGATAGATAAAAACAAGGCACAGCCAAATCACCCATAGCTGAATCGGGTGGAATTACCACTTCTAATTTATGCAAATCAAAATCAGCCTCAATAGCTTGGGCAATTAAATCCAATATTTGTTTTTTAATTTTTAAAATTATGTATTCCATTAGACTTATTTTATCTTAAAATTTTCTATTAATCAAACAAAAAACCGTTTCTTAATCGAAACGGTCAAATTAATAAAAAAATGAACAACTATTTGGGTTTAGTGTTTTTACCAATATCATCCTCCTTGTGGGGAATATTTTTGGTACCAGCGTTGCCATCTTGATTCGTCAAAAACTGGCAAATATCCCGCCGGCCTCTGGCACAAAGGATTTTGAGCAAATGGAGTAAATTATCTTTAGCGTGGGGTTCAATCCAACTAACGTTGTCAACTAACAGTTGTATATCTTGGTATCTAACCTTCAATAGTTGCGCCACTTCTAAGGGGTGAAGGCCATGCTCTTCAATAAAAATTTTAAAATCCACCAAACCAATGGCACTAGGAGCTTTTGGCCCAGCCTTAACTACTTCATTAGATCCGTCAACTTCTCTACGACATAAAATGTACTTCTCTACGACAACCGGCTTAGTATCCATGGACGCCTCCTTTCGAATTTAAAAGTGCGAATTACAGGTATAGACGTCCGTTACCTACAACTTATTTTATGATAATAATTAACTTTTGTCAAGACCTCTTGACGAGATTAGCTGATGGGCTTATAATTTTAAGTATGAAAATGATTGGGGCGAATACCAACCGCCTGCTCTAATTTTAGAGCCATATCTATGCTAAGTTTTTCACAAAAGAGCTTGCTGATTTAAGCAGGAAAGGCGGGTGGAACCGCGGAAGGAAAATTAAAACCTTTCGTCCCGAACATATGTTTTTTGATATATGTTTAGGAGGAAAGGTTTTTTCTTTAAATTAAAAAGTAAAAAATAATTTAATCTTATGGATAATCAACAATTAGAAAAAATAAGACATTCCACATCTCATTTACTAGCTTATGCGGTTAAAGAAATATACGGCGATGGTGTTAAATTTGCCATTGGTCCGGTGATTGATGATGGTTTTTATTATGATTTCGATTTGCCAGATAAAACCTTTTCCACTGATGATTTAAAAAAAATAGAGAAAGTAATGACCGAGCTAATCAAGAAAAAATTATCTTTTGAAAAAACAGAAGTTGATATTAAAGAAGCACTCAAAAAAACAGAGGGACAACCCTACAAGCAAGAATTAATCAATGATTTATCAGCACAAGGTGAAACCAGGGTTAGTTTTTATAAAGTTGGTGAGTTTGAAGATTTGTGTCGCGGACCACATGTGGAAACCACTAAAGAACTTGGACATTTTAAACTACTTAAAATTGCCGGCGCTTATTGGCGCGGCAGTGAAAAAAATAAAATGTTGCAAAGAATTTATGGCACTGCATTTGGCACCAAGGATGAATTGCAAAAATATCTGATGATGTTAGAGGAGGCAGAAAAAAGAGATCATAAAAAATTAGGCCGGGAATTGGATTTATTTTCTTTCCATGAAGAGGGTCCGGGTTTTCCGTTTTTTCATGATAAAGGAACTTTTATTTGGAACACACTGGTAGAATTTATGAGACAGGAAATGAAAAAAAGAAATTACGAGGAAAATAAAACCCCCATCATTCTAAACGAGGAATTGTGGCGAACTTCCGGACACTGGGATCATTATAAAGAAAATATGTATTTTACAATAATTGACGAGAAAAATTTTGCCGTTAAACCCATGAATTGTCCGGGCAATTTGCTTATTTATAAAACCAACCCGCATTCCTATAAAGATCTGCCCATTAAGGCTGGGGAATTCGGCTTAGTCCACCGCCATGAAAAAAGCGGGGTTTTAAACGGCTTATTTAGGGTTAGGAATTTTACCCAAGATGATGCCCATATTTTCTGCACGCCAGATCAATTAAAAGAACAAATAATTGAATTAATTGATTTTGTGGATTTTATCTATAAAACTTTTGATTTTAAATATTCTATTGAACTTAGCACTAAACCAGAAAAAGCGATGGGCTCCAAAGAAACCTGGGATAAGGCTGAATCGGCCCTCAAAGAAGCGCTGGAAGAAAGGAAGATAGAATTTAAGATTAATGAGGGTGATGGTGCTTTCTATGGACCCAAAATAGACTTTCATTTACGCGATACCATTGGCCGAACTTGGCAATGTGGCACTATTCAATTAGATTTTTCGATGCCAGAAAAATTTGATCTTGAATATATTGGCGAAGATGGCAAGAAACATCGACCAATTATGTTGCATCGAGCAATTTATGGCAGTATTGAAAGATTCTTGGGGATTTTAATAGAACATTATGTTGGTGCTTTTCCTCTTTGGCTATCGCCGATTCAAATTATGATAATACCAATATCAGAAAAATTCATCACTTATAGTAATGAAGTGATGGGGATTTTAAAAAAGGAAAATATAAGAGTAAGAATGGATGCTAGTAATGAATCATTGGGCAAACGCATTAGAAATGCCGAAAAAGAAAAAATTCCTTATATTTTGGTAATTGGAGAAAAAGAACAAAATGACCAGATGGTGGCTGTCAGAAAAAGAAGTGATGGTGATCAGGGCCCCAAAAAACTTGATAATTTTATATCAGAAATTAAAGAAAAAATTAAAGAAAAGAAATAATTTATTTATTTATAAAAAACCTGCCAAGTTGGTGGGTTTTTTGGTTATTATTAATCACTCTTGACATATTATTCTATCTGTGTTAGTATAGTAATACAGTAATACAAATATGAAAAAATTCAAATTCAACAAACAAACCGACAACTTATTTAAGGCTATTTTATCGCTTAAGACCATAAAAGAAGCTGAGGCCTTTTTTCGTGATCTTTGCACTATTGATGAAATTACCGAGATGAGCGAACGCTGGGAAATCGTCCAATTGCTACAAAAGAATTGGACTTATAGAAAAATAGCCGAGAAATTAAAGGTTAGTACCACCACTGTTAGTCGCGTAGCTATGTGGCTAAATAACGGCATGGGTGGATATCAATTAATTTTAAAACGCTTAAAAACTCATCATCACAACTCTTCCTCAGTCGGGAAAGAGCTGTGTTGATATTTTTATAATTAAAATATAAACCCAACGCCTTCCCGAGTGGGAGGGTGTTTTTGTGTGATGAAACCACAACCAAAAATGAGAGGATTAAAAAATGAGTAAAACAGGTTTCCAGATCACAGAATTACATCCGGATAATACACCACTTTATCTTTTAGATGGTTGCGCCTCGCTTTATTGCGAAATTTGGCAAGAACCGCCATGGAATGAGAGTTTTTGGACTATGTCTGAGGTATTAAAGAATATGTATTTAGAGCTAAGAAAAAAACAAGCTAAAGGATTTTTAGCTCTAACAGCCAATTCATCATTACATCTAGAACCAATTGGTCTTACTTGGGGATATGGAGTAAACCGAGAAGAAATGCGTCTAATTTCTGGAACTACGCAACTAGATCATTTCTTTAAAAAAGATAGGCGCGTTTTTTACATTGACGAGTTGGGCGTCAAAGCCAATATGCGCATTAAAAATGTTGGCACGGAGCTTAGTCGAAAATTAATTAAATGGGCAATGGGGCGAGGATTTGCAACTATACTTTTGCGAACAGATATTAGGGCTATATCGGCACGCATCTTATATTCTAAATTAGGATTTAATGAACTCGACATTTTTGACGCTAAAGAATGCCAAAGAAACTATTGGGCACTTAAAATCCACTGAATGCAACTGGAGCAAGCCAAGCATGGCTTGCTCCAGAAATTATTAATTATTAAATTTTTAAAAATATGAAAAAACAACTTTTACTTATTATGGCCACACATGGCAATGAAAAAATAGGCCTAGAGACTGCTAAAATTTTAGAAGATAGTGGTTTAGAAAAATATTTTGATGTCTTGATTGCCAACCCCAGAGCCCTAGATAAAAATGTTAGGTTTATTGAGGCAGATCTTAACAGATCTTATCCTGGTAATAAAACATCAAAATTATATGAACAAAAAATAGCTTCTGATAATCTTAAGGTAGCTAAAAAATATAAATATATCATAGATATTCATGAAGCCAATTGGGGAACTGATGATTTTATAATTGTTCCACGCTATAAATTACCAAAAAAATTTCCTTTAAAATACATCAACTTAAGAAAGGTTTTACTTTGGCCTGATCCTAAAGGGCCAATTAGCCAAATTCTAGACAATAGTATTGAATTGGAATTTGGCATGAGAGATAGAGATAGAATAAAAGCCGTAAATAAAGCAGTAAAAATAATTGGAAAATTTATTAAAAATATTTATAAACTTGATTCTATTTCTGTAACTAAAAATAAAAAAATATATTATGTTTATGACAAATTATTAGTCCAAAAAATTAATTCAGTGAGTTTCAAAACTAAAGATTTTTGCCGAACAAAAATTAAGGACGAGATTTTCTATCCCCTACTTACCAATCAATATATTAAGGAAGGTATTATTTGTTATAAAATGAGAAAGTTAACATGATAGCACTTAACTTGAGCTGAAATTTTTTATTTGACAATTATTAATTTATATGTTAAAGTTATCTTCCAAAGCACCTTACAAGGAGAATAGCCATGGAAAACCATCAAAGCTTTTTAGATCGGCTAAAATTAAAGGTTACTAATCTCGAGCTAGTCTTAATAGATTGGGCTTATATCAATGCCAAATACGGCCATCGCAATCAACAAAGGGATGATGGCACGAGATATTTTAATCACTTAAGAGCCACGGCTTTGATTTTGATTGATGAACTGCAAATCTTTGATAGCGAAATGATTATGACCGCCCTAATGCACGACATACTGGAAGATAGCTTTTTATTGGACGAGGACAGAATTAAAGTTCTTTTTGGTGATGAAGTAGCCAAAATGGTAATACTACTAAGTATGCCTAAAATGGATGGCAGGGTATTTAAAACAAAAGCCAGCCGACTTAAGGCTTACCACCAAAGAATTAAAACTAGCCCACTTAAGGTGATTATCATTAAGCTTTGTGATCGGCTACATAATCTTCGAACTATGCCTAATTGCACTCCAGAAAAAATAAAGAGAAAAACCAATGAAACCATGATACATTATGTCCCCCTGATCCATTTGCTAGAACCTGATTATCCGGAGATAGCCAGAAAATTCTACCTTAAATACGAAAAGGCTATGTCTAGATTACCAAAAACCACCTGAAATAAGGTGGCTTTTTTATTTTTATGCGACTACTCTGGTTTTATTTTTTTTATTTTACTCTTATCAGCTACTGGTAGCGAAAAAGAAAATTTACTGCCTTGATCTTTACCAGCACTCTCCACCCAAATACGGCCACCCATATTTTCTATAACCATCCTGGCAAAATAAAGACCAAGTCCTGTGCCTTCGGTATAAACCTGCATCATACCCTTGCCTCTGACAAATTTTTCAAATAATCTTGGCAAATCTTCTGGCAATATGCCAATGCCAGTATCTTGACAACTAAAAATAATGGATTGGCTTTCTTGATGAAGACTAATGATAATTTCTCCCTTATTGGTATATTTAATGGAATTGTCTATTAAGTTGGATATTACTTCTTTTATTTTAGAAGAATCAGCTAAAACAGATGGAACATTTTTATCTGGCGAAAATTCTAATTTCAAACCTTTTTGATCAGTTTTTTGTTTAAAACCGTCGATTATGGGTTCGGTGATTTTAATTAAATCAGTTGGTTGAATATCAAATTCTAAACGGCCAGATTCAATGCGAGAGATATTAAGCAAACTTTCTACTAAACTGATAAGTCTTTCATTGGACAAATACACTTTATTTAAATTTTCTCCAATCAATTTGGGCAATTTGCCGAAACTGCCTTCTAACATCATAGAAACATAACCCTTGATAACAGTTAAGGGCGTTCTAAGTTGATGAGAAGCGATAGATAAAAATTCTGATTTAGCTTGGTCTAATTTTTTTAATTCTTTGTTAACACCCCTTAAGTCTTTAGTGGCTATTTGCAAATCTTGAGTCAATTTTTCCATATCCTCCCGACGGCTAACTTCATTTAAAACCGATCTAATAAGCAATAAAATAAAAAGGAGAGTTAAAGCAAACATGGAAATCCTAAAAAATAATTCCACCGTCGTTTGAGATTCAAAAATATAAAAACCCGATATAATCACCACAAAAATGGAAAACAAAATAGTGGTAATAATTTTAATATCCATTAAACGATGTTTAACCAAAGCGTAAGACATAAAAGCGATCCAAATAACTGTTGAAGTCTGACCAATCCAATCGGGGCCAAAATAACCAAACCAAGGCATAAATAAATTAGTGGTCAAAGAAATTATCAATGATGACAGTAGGCCGACAAAAAGGTATTTTAATTGTGTCCTAGTTGTCCCGGAAGTCTTAAAAATATCAAGAAATAAATTAGTAAGAGTCCAAAGAAAATAAATGGAAACAGTTAGAGCGTAAATAAAAAACCAACGGCTAAAAATAATTATATTCTCGGCGCCGATATTTATCTGAAGATTACTTATGATAATATCGGTTAGAAGAGTTATAAAGAAAACCACCAGTACCGGAAGAGAGATTAGAAACATGATGCTTTTATTCCAAAGTTTTTTGGGTTTGGGAAAAATAAAAGTAAAAAATAAAAAAAGCAGCGGCATAAAAATAGCAACAGCAAAAAATAAACGAACTAAAAATATAGCTATCGCTAATTGGACCATGTAACGATAAATAACAATTAAAGTTGCCCACAAAACCACGGTGAAAACAATTAAACTGAAGATAATATTTGATTTTTTAACGGGGCGTTGAATAAAAATAATAAAACCTAAGAACAGGTTAATTAAACTGACAATTATTAGAACTATATTTTTTATATCCATAAACTAATTCTTAGACTCTGATTTTTTAATTGGATTTTTCCCAGCTCTAGGTACGCTAAATAAAAATTTACTGCCCTGGTTAACTCCCGCACTTTCTGCCCAAATTTTACCATCCATATTTTCTACCACCATTTTAGAAAAATAAAGGCTTAGTCCTGTACTCTCGCTTAAAGCACTGGCTGTATCATTTTTTTGAATAAACTTATTAAACAAGTTAGACAAATCTTGAACCGAAATTCCCTGGCCGGTATCCTGACAAGTAAAGATCACTGATTGGCTTTCGGGGTAGAGACTAACATCAATATGGCCACGATCAGTATATTTAATAGCATTATCTATTAAATAAATTATTACTTCTTTTATTTTTTGAGCATCAACCAAAACATTAGGGATATTTTTTTCCACTAAAAAATTTAGTTGTAGTCCTTTTTTCTTAGCCTTAATTTTAAAATCGCCCATTAGTGATTGTGTTATTGTCACTAGATCAGTCGGCTTAATATCAAACTCCAAGCGCCCTGATTCAATGCGAGAAATATTAAGTAAGCTTTCCACTAAGCTGATAAGCCGTTCATTGGCTAAATAAATTTTGTTTAAATTTTCTTTGACTAATTTGGGTATTTCACCAAAATTACCTTCTAACATCATAGAAACATAACCCTTAATAACTGTTAGGGGCGTGCGAAGTTGATGGGAAGCAATAGATAAAAATTCTAGTTTAGCCTGATCTAATCTCTTTAATTTATCGTTAGCTTTTTTTAGATTTATAGTTACTTTCTTCAAATCTTTGGTTAAAACCTCCATTTTTTCGCGACGATTCACATCTCTTAAAACTAACTGAATTAATAGAAACGCAAAAATAACCGTAATCAAAAATATGCTGATGCGCGCAATTAAATCCAGAGTTGATTTAGCAGAGAAAACATCAGTTAAGGTTATAGAACTTATGATTACAGCAAATACTTGAGTGGCAATGACCTTAATATCCATGAAATGATGTTTGAAAATAATATAGGTAATCATTAACATGGAAATTATTATTGTGGCGTTCCAAGCAGGATATATATTTATATTATAAACAGGCAGATAAGAAGTAACGCCACCACTAAAACCAACTGCAAATATCCACATTAAATATTTAATTTGATAATGGGTCAATCCCGTTGTCCTTTTATAAGCTCGGCGCAACTCAAATAAAATATAAATTACAGAAAGAACAAAAATTAATATAAAAATGGTATAAAGAGGAGTTCCCAAAATATAATAAAACTGATTAAAAGCAAAATATAATTTATCAACAAAATAATTAGTAAATACATCGCAATACAAAAATCCAGCAGTGACTATATAAAAAATAAATAGTAATAATTTTCTTTTTAATCCTAAAAAGCTTATAACAAAATGGACTAATAATACTGGGATTAAAATCACTCCCAATTCTGCTACTCGCCACCAATACATGGAATTAATGGGATCAATGGCTGTTCCTATTTTATACATACCAAAACCCCACAAAGCTACGGAGAATAAAAATGCCGACCAAATTAAAGTGGTATTATTAAGCGTCCTTAATCCCTTAACTAAAATAAAAAATCCCACGATGATAGAGGGCATAGCAACAAATACTAATCCAGTAACAGCGAAACCGTTCATAAATATTTTAAAATATATGGTAATTATACTAGTTAACAGCCTAAAAAACAATAAATATTTAAAATAAAAAAACCGCTCCAATTTTGGAGCGGTGCTTATTTATGAAACGATTCTAAATCCGTTGATTGTTGGGGAGTTACTAAGATCATGAATAACTCGATCGTTATCCATAGTCAAATGTAATCCACTGGGAATAGATCTTCCGGGAGCCACCACACACCCAGAACCCAAATAAGATCCGTGCCCCAAGCAAGATCCTAGAAAATTATTTCCACTATCAATTAAAACGCCATCTTTCATAACCATCACATTTTTCCTATCAAAACGGAAATCTGTCATGGTGGAATTAGCTCCGGCAAAGGTTTCTCTGCCCATGAAACTAGCCGTAATAAATCCAGAGACTGAGAAACTAGATGGGTATAAAACAGAATATATAACATGACCACTTAAAACTGTAGATTGGTCTCCAATTACTGACTCTTCGATAACTACTCCATTGCCCAAATTAACTCTATTGCCAATAACTGAATTTCTAATTACAGCACCAGCTCCTATTGTCACATTGTCACCTATAGAACTACCTTCAATATAAGCAGTGGGATGAATATCACAGTTACTACCAATTTTATTAATTTGTTTCAAAATGCTCCACTTGTTAAAAGAGCATGCCTTCATGGCCAAAAAAAGTAATTTAATTTTGGAACTCTTTTGTAACCTAGCCCCATCTGACAGGGTTGTCAGAACATTGGCAATCCACAGATTGACCCAATGGTCTATTTGAACCAGCAACTTTTCAGTTAGTGAAACAAAATATTCATTTGCGCCACACATATGACGTGGCATAGTAATAGAAAATGGGAGTTCGTCTGGATCAATAATTACCGTAGTATGAAGATCTCTAGACATTACATTGGGAAAATAATACAGCCTATACTCAACATGATCAGAATGTATTTGTACATCCTGAAGTTTAACTGCTGTCAAACGAGTAGTAGTCCCAGCTTTAAGAGCGCAAGTACAAACACTGTTGTGTTTTTGAGCTCTAGTAATAAATTCTTTTAATAGCTCTTTGGTGAAATATAAATTGTCAGTAAAAACAATATATTCATCTTGGTCTGAAATCTCAGAAACCTCACTTATAAATACAGCTTGTAGCCCTAGATTAATCAATACCTCTGCTTGTAATTGTCTAAGTGGCTTATTGGTAATCAAGCAATCACGAGCCGACTCATCTAATGGATCAATTATTTTATCACAAGGCAAAATATATGCTTTCATTCTATTTGCTCCTTTCATAACCAAATTTGTTTTCAATAGCGTAATTAAGCATGGTTGTAATAAATGGCAAATCTACAGTTGGTGCCGGAGTTAAAACATCAGAAATAAATCTTGGCTCATAGTTGATGTATGGCCAAAAACGTTCTAACTGACTATTAATGCTAGTTTGAACATCATGCCAGAAACCGACAGACTCAATATTGATTCCACCAGATAAACGCCTCACACCTTCGATTCCTAAGATCTCAAAGGATCGTTCAATTACCCAAGCCACTTTTGGCGGATTATTGTCAACGATATTGTAGGCGGTATCCCATTTAGCTTTTTCCATTAAATTGGTCATGGAAGCAACTGCCCAATCAACCGCTACCAAATTAAGCGTTGATTCCCTGGAATAATCAATATACAAAGGCTGCTGTAAAACCAATGATCCATTTCCATTAAATTCAAATCCCTGCTCTTGGCACTGTCCTGGATCACTGGCCCATTTTTTAGCTAACTGTTCCTTGAGTTTTAAAAAGCCAGAGAAAAATCCATAGTAGCCATTAAAGCCATGGGTTATGCCGTCTGATAAGCAACCAACTACAATACTCGGTCGCCAAACCATTGACTTGCCATAACGCCAATCTAATACTATTGCCTCAGCAATTTGTTTAGATTCTTCATAGGGGTTACGGGGTTCGGTGTTTAAAGCATAGGCCGTACTATCATAGCAGAAGTACCGGACTCCTAAAACTTCCGCCAGCGTCAGCATATTAGTGGTACCACCAATATTGGTAGCCATGATCTCATTCTGCCATTTACGATCAAACTTAATCGATCCGGCATGATGAATTATAATATCAATTTTTCCTTTCAACTCATTGATCATTTGCTCATCAAGACTAGCTAGTGGCTTAGTAATATCACCATTAATAATTTTGACTTTTAGAGCAATGTCTTTGCCAATAATAGCAGCTAATCGATTAAAACACCCCACTCCATCGCCTCCCCGAATAAGACAAATAATATCATACCCGCGTTTCAATAATTCCAAAACATGCCACGAACCAATAGCACCAGTAGCTCCAGTAATTAGAACTCTTTTACCAATACTCATGTAAATACTCCTTTATCGGGTTGTTTTTTGGATTTAGATTGTTAATGTACTAATTAATAAGATAATACTATATTTTTTATGTTTTGTCAATAACTGGACACCGAACATGAACCAAAAATAATATTTGATAATAAAAAAAGACTAAGCAAGCTTAGTCTAATGGTTTATAGTGGTATAGCTAAAATAATTTTACTTCTTATTCTTGGCAATGAAACAAAAATAATCCTTATCATCCCGCCACATCTTTATTAGTTTGAAATCTTTATAATGTTTTTTGATCAATTCTTTATTATAAATAAAGTGGATCAGGTCAGCTTCACCACCTTGAGTTGGCACATAAGTATTGGGGGCTATTTTCTTGGCTGTTTTAACCAGACAAAATCGCACCTGCCCTTTGGAAACACGGCCACATAAAGTGATGAAAATTAAACCATTGGGTTTTAAAACCCTAACAACTTCTTTCAAAGATTTTTTAATATCTTTTTCTTTGCCATGTTGCAGAACCTGGACACTAACAATGGCATCAAAATAATTATCATTGTAAGGCAATGGGCTAAAAATATCTCCAACTTTCAAATTAGCTGTTAAATTTTTACTGTTTAGATATTTTTTCAATAAATTAATCCCATCTTTAGCCAAATCCAAACCGTAGACTTCAAAGCCATTTTTTGCCATCGGCCAAGTATTTCGGCCCGCGCCACAACCCAAATCTAAAACTTTTTTAACTTTGGCTTTTTTAAAAACTTTCATCACTTTTTCTAAATCAGGATGAGGAATATCTATAATATCATAATATTTATATTTTTTACCATCTTTTTTGTAAATTTTGTTCCATTGATTTTTAGACATAAAAACAATCATTTATTTTTTAAAAAACTTTGATATTGAGCTTGCCCAGTAACCGATTTAAGCCAACTAATATAATCAATTAATTTTTCTGGTTTAACAAATATCCTCTCTTCAACTTCAAAATTATTTTTATAAGGTATAAATTCACCAGCCTCATCAGCATAACAAATAAATCTAATTTGCTGATGATGGTTGATTACATTACCGTTAATATCTTTTACTATTACTTCTAAAGATCCTAAGGGTTTTATTTTTTCCGGTTGAAATTGAACCTCTTCCACAAACTCTCTAATTAAAGCTTCTTCTGGATTTTCACCTTCATCAACTCGGCCGCCCGGAAAAGTAAATCTTTTTTCATTTTTGTCTCTTACTAAGGGTATAGTTCCATTGGACATAAGACAAAAACCATAAACTTGCCAAACAGGCAGATTTTCTAAAATTCTATTTTCATGCCAAATATAGATAGTTGCCCCATTGTCACTAACCACTTCATTTTGAATTAAATCTTCCATATTAGTTTAGTATAATTTTTATTATACCAATTAATTAACAATAAACTAAACAATTATAAACTATTATTTAAAATGAGATTGATATATTAATCCATTATCATTACGTAGGAGTTGACTTTTTATCGATTTCAGTGTATGGTTTAAACATCTATTTAGATGAAATATAAATTTTTATTGACAAATATTATTTTCATCTAAATTACGGGCAATAAACATATTAGAATAATTAAATTCATAGCAAAAAATACCAATAATATGAAAAGAAAAGGTGAAAATCCTTTACTTAAATATATAAGAAATGACTTGCCTGGTATTTTTAATGAGGCTAATATATTAAGAATACATAAAGAAAGATTTCTAAAAGTTATAAAATCAGATCAAATCTTACCTCCTTATGAGATTATAATTCATCCCTCAAGTGTCTGTAATCTAAAATGTGAATGGTGTATTGGTGGCAGAATCCTAGAAAGTAAAGGGAAAAGTAAAGATAATTGTGATACTCTTCCAAATTTACTATCCATACCATCTAATATGGAAAGGGTGATAAAAGGAATTTTAGAATACTCTAAGAATGGATTTAGGGTTGAAAACATTTCATTTTCTGGAATCACCGGTGAGCCATTTATCGCCAAAAAATCATTTATTAAGGCGATAAATATTCTTTCGAAGCATCAAATACGAACGGGAGTTTTCAGTAACGGCGGATTAATTGACAACGATCTAATAGAAACTATTCTAAAAATGAGCTATATTAATATAAGCTTGGATTCCGCTACTCCTAAAACATTTATTAAATTAAAATATAACAATCTCCCAGAAGGAACAATAATTTTTAATAACATAATAAAAAATATTTCCAAACTGGTTAGATTCAAGAAAAAATATAAGAGCAATTTAGATATAAATGTATCTTTTGTCTTATACCCAGATAATTACAAAGAAATTTTCGAGGTGGCAAAAATATTAAAAAAAATAGGAATAAATAATTTGAGAGTAAAACAAGATATATCTAGAAAAAAAATCTTATCTAAAAAACAAAAAAAAGAAGCAGAGATACTAATTAAAAAGGCAAGGGGATTAGAAGATGATTCTTTTAAATTCATAATAATACATCGAATTAATGTTCCATCAGACATGAAAAGAAAATTTAACCAATGTATTATTTCTGATCTAGTAACAGCTATAGGTTCTGACGGCAATGTTTATCCCTGTAATTATCAAGCGAATAAAGACAGCTATAATTATGGCAATGCTATTGAAAAAAGCTTCAAACATATTTGGGAGGGAGATCTAAGGAAAGAAATAAAAACTTATCTACCTAAAACATGCCCCAAGTCATGTGATCCATTTAAGAATAGAGCTAATAGACTATTTCAAATTATAGGTGATATTTATAAAAAATACGGAGACCAGGAAACAGAGAGACTCATCCAAGAAATTATTGAAACTGATAAATAAACTGGCTACTCTATTTAAATATTATTTAATATAATAAATTAAAAACATTATGAGAGCACCATATCAAATTTTAGTATTTCCATTCTTTAAACAAAATAATGAAATATTATTTTGCCTCTTTAAAAGAGAAGATTTGAATGTATGGCAAGGCATCGCCGGTGGTGGAGAAGATGGTGAATCACCTATTATAACTGCCAAAAGAGAGGCGTCCGAGGAAGCTGGTATTCCTAATGAATCAAAAATATTTAAATTAGACTCAATTAGTAGTATTCCTGTGGTAAATATTTCTGGTTTCATTTGGGGACCAAATACTCTAGTTATTCCAGAATATAGTTTTGGAGCTGAATTAATTTCAAAAGAAATTTCTATTAGTCGTGAACATACCATATATGAATGGGTTAATTATGAACAAGCTTTAGAAAGATTAAACTGGGATAGCAATAAAACTGCTCTTTGGGAGCTAAATCATCGAATAACTAATAATATAATTGGTATTAGTTAAAAAGCTGTCAAATTAATATGAGGTCACAAAGAAAAATATTTTTGAGAGGTGAACCAAATTTTGGGAGTATTTATGATAAGGAAGAAATCCGAACAATTAATAAACTACTTAAAGAATCTATTGACCCGAGTATTGGATTTATTGGTGACAAAGAGACCATGTTGTTTGAAAAAGATTTTTGCAATTTATGCAATTGCAAATATGCAATAGCTTTAAACGGAGCAGGATCAGCTATTGATCTTGTCTTAAAAACTTTAAATATCAAAAAGGGAGATGAGATAATTTCCTGTGCAATTAATTTCCCGGGAACCCATTTGGCTATAATCGGTAGTGGCGCTAAGCTAATATTGGTAGAGCCAGTTTTCTCAACCCTTAACATAGACCCATGTGATATAAATAAAAAATTATCTAAAAACACAAAAGCTATACTTGTAACATATATGAATGGATTGGCAGCTGATATTGACGCCATTAATAAAGTTTTAAGTGCAAGCAAATATTTTAAGAATGGAGAAAAACCAAAGATTATTTGTGATGCTGCTAGAGCACTGGGAACTACTTATAAGAGCCATCATGTAGGCAAAGAATCTTGGGCGACAATATTCAGCTTCCAATCATATAAAATAATCACTACATTAGGCGAGGGTGGGATAGTAGTAACTAATGATAAGAAACTTGCTGATCATCTCCAAGATTATCGATCTTTCGGTCGAGGACAATCTTGGGGTAGTAATTATAAAATGACTAAACTTCAGGCAGGAGTGGGCCATACTCAATTGAAAAAGTTGAAAAAACTTGTAAGAGTAAGGAGATTGTTAGCCGCCCAGAGACATACTGTCTTACTTAATTATCCTGAAATAGAATTTCAAAGTGATACTAGTAACAGCATAAATTCTTACTATTTATACACCATAATTCTGCCTAAAAACAAAAATGGCGATAAGAGAGATACAATTATAAAAATATTGAAAGATAAATTCGGCATAGGATGTGTGGTAGCTAATCGTCCAACATACCAATCCAACACTCTTATTAAAACACACACGAGAAGACAACATTTGCCGATTTCTGATGATCTGGGAAACAGAATTATATGCCCCGTTATTCATCCGCTAATGACAAATAAAGAAAATAAATATATAATAGATTCATTTATTAGCACATTTAAAAATATATTTAGAGATTAGTAGTTATTTAACAACGGCCATAAACATAGGAATAGAACATCATGTTAAGCTACTCTTTCGGCCTTTTGAAACCTGACTGTTATCAGAGAAGATTAACTAAAATGGTAATGAAGATGATTTCGAAGGTAGATCTTTATTTTGTAGTAGTAAAAACATTAAAGCTGACAAGAAAAGAAATTGAATGTATATATTATGACATCATAGATGATTGGTATTTTGAAGATCATGCAAAATTTATGGAATCGGGTCCGGTTACAGTTTTTATTGTTAGGGGTGATTATGCTATCCAAAAACTCAATGAACTAGTCGGATATAATATTCCTTCACAGTCCGCAAGCCGAACCATACGTCGATTCGGAACAAATATTTCCCGCAACCTTATCCACTCTAGCAGTGATTTCATTCATTTTGTAAGAGAAGCACAAACTATTTTCAATGGTCCAGAGTTTGATCACTTATATCAGAGAGAATATTATCTATAGATCAAATAACTAATTATCGACTACCAGGCCTCATGTGATACTATATGAGGCTTTTTTATTTCCTAAAAATATTTTTAAAAACATTGACAAAATTATAAATACATGATAGACTACACTGTTACTGAAGAACTGAGGAAACGAGTAGTTTTTAACCAAACGGGAGATACAACAGATGAGACGATTGGCTCTTTTTACAACTATAATTGCTATTTTTTTGAGTAATCAATGTTTGGCTGGCGGTTTGAACCACATTGGTGGGATCGGCTCACGAGCCGGAGCCATGAGTGGTGGTTTTACCGCTATCGCCGACGATTCGAGCTTGTTTTACTACAATCCGGCTGGCATGGCCCAATTTGGCACAACTTATGTTGACGCCGGCATGGATGTGATTTTCCCTCGTTTTAAATATGAAGGACATAGTTCCGACAACGATACTTGGCATGCCTTGCCTTACGCCGGGATTATTCAGCCAGTAAACGAGGATGTAAATATTGGCTTGGGACTAACAGTGCCTTATGGTATGGGCGCCAGTTTCGAAAGAGACTTCCTTCTGCCACAAAGCGAAACTCTGACCAGTCTCACTAATATTACCCCAGCCCTGTCCCTGAAACTGACTGATAACTTCTGGGTAGGAGCAGGAATAAATATTGGTTATGGACAATTCAAGTATAAGGCTCCGTTTGATATCAAGGGTGTCTTTTTGCCTATCGGCACAGATAATGAAGCTGATGGTTTCGGGCTTGGCGCCACTGTGGGTATGTTATATCTGCCTACCGAAAAGCTTTCCCTTGGCCTCACTTATATGAGCGAATTGAAAGCCGATCTAAATGGCGAATCTGATATTTCTATCGGACTAATTAAAATCCATGATCAGTTCGACAGTGATTTCACTTTTCCGCCTCGACTAGGACTTGGCATTGCTTATCAATTCACTGATCGGCTATTAATGGATTTAGACGCCAATTGGTACGGCTATTGTAAAACTGTCGACAGTATGAAATTGGATTTTGATAAATTGCATTTTACCAAAACCAGTGATCTAGATTGGCGCGACAACTATAGCTTTCATTTGGGAGCTAGGTACAAGCTAAATGATGACTGGTGGCTCCGAGGCGGTGTAGGTTATCAAACTGCCGCTGTACCCGATTCCACCATTAGCCAACTGACACCAGATGCGACTGGCTGGGATGTCGCTCTAGGCATTGAATGCCAAAAAGATCATTTCTCTTTCAGTACTGGGATTATCTATGGCTGGGGCGAGAATGATGTCGAACCAGATTTCGGCGTTCTCTATCCTGGTAAGTATGAGGCCCAGGCACTAACAATTTGTGCTCAAGTTGGCTGGCAATTCTAAAAGCGAATTTCTATTCGCATCAATAAAAATGTTCACCCCGTTAAGTAAAAAATACTGAAAGGATTTTTGGCAACGAAGTTGCCTATTTAACAGGGTAAATCCCGAGCGAAGGCGAAGCCGTAGCCGAGGGATCTAAGCAATTACAAAGTCTAAACAAACCCGCTCCGAAGTGACATCGGAGCATTTTTTTATTTTTTATTTTTTCATTTTTTTATCAGCGACTTGTTTGCTTAATTTGATCACCTCGTCAAAATCATCATCATCAGAAATTATATTGCGTTTTTTAAGATCACACCTTTGACATTCGTGCACTAAAATCCAATTTTGTCCTTCTTTATATAAATCCACTGGTTTCATCATGCCACCACATTCTTCTGCCCTGTCCCCGGGATTAATATCAACATGCTTAGACCATAAGCACTTAGGACAATGATTGGTATAACCAGTCCCTTTTACTTCTGTACCACAATTAGCACAAACAAAATCTTCTCTTTTCTTGGTAAATCTTTTAGACATATTATTTATATACTACTGCCTTGACATTTGTTAGTCAATGTGCTAAAGTTTTTATAGCTAAATAACAACCTGCAAATTCACCTTGAAGTCAGCTCAGCTGTGCTTTAGGGGCTAAATTTAATTAATAAAAAGCAGGACTTCTGGCCGATTTTTAGAGCCAGCGGTTAATACACTACAAAATAATGACCACTGAAGTTAAACAAGACTCAGAATTTAAAAAGCTGCTTGAAGATAAGCAGTATTTTAGTTTGCCAAAAACTGGCGATTTGGTAAAAGGCACTATACTTTCCGCCAGCAAAAATGAAGTTCATATTGATTTGGGTGGCATCTTTACCGGGCTTGTTCGGGGCAAAGAATGCTACAGCGAATCAGAAGAATATAGAAATCTAAACCAGGTGATGAAGTTGAAGCGACTGTTTTAGAACCAGAAAATGAAAATGGCGAAATAGAATTATCATTTAGATATGCGGGCCGACAAAAAGCTTGGAAAAATATCAGAGATGTTGAAGAGGGCAATAAAATCATTGAGGCTATAATCACCGATGCTAACAAAGGCGGATTAATGGTTAAGATTGGTAGCACTATGGGATTTTTGCCAGTCTCTCAATTATCTCCAGAACATTATCCTCGCGTTCCTGGAGGCGACAAAAATAGAATATTAGAAATTCTAAAAAGCTATATCGGCCAAAAATTTGAAGTTAAAATAATTGATACTGATGAAAACGAAGATAAATTAATCGTTTCAGAAAAAGGCGCTTGGGAAGAAACCCAAAAAGATGTCATCAATAGATATAAAGTAGGTCAAATAGTTGAAGGTGTAGTAACCGCCGTCACTGATTTCGGGATTTTCGTAGAATTTGATAAATTGGAAGGATTGATCCATATTTCAGAAATCGCTTGGAAAAGAATTGACAACCCATCCGACTTCGTTAAAGTTGGCGAAAATATTAAAGCCGAAATAATCGGTATTGAAAATTCCAAAATCTTTTTATCAATGAAAAAATTGCAAAAAGATCCTTGGGAAGGAATTGAAAAGAGATATGATATCGGCCAAAAAGTTAAAGGCAAGGTATTAAAAGCTAATCCCTTTGGTTTGTTTGTGGAATTAGACCAAGACATCCATGGTTTAGCTCATATTTCTCAATTAAGCAATAAGCCAATCAATAATATTGAGGAAATAGCCAAATCTGGCGACGAGGTTGAGTTCTATATCGTTTCTATGGATCCAAAAAATCATAGATTGGGATTAAGCTTAATTAAGCCAGAACTAAAAAAGAAAGAAGTGGTTGCCGCTGATCTACCAGCGCCAGCAGAAGAAAAAGTAGCAGAAAAGACAGAAGAAAAAGAAGTTAAAAAAGAAAAGAAAGCAGAAAAAAAGGAAAAAGCGCCCAAAAAGGTGAAGAAAGAAAAAGTAGCAGAAAAGACAGAAGAAAAAGCGCCCAAAAAGGTGAAGAAAGAAAAAGTAGCAGAAGAAGAAGTTAAATCTGAATAAGCATAATATAAGAATAAAAAAATAAAACCCCCAATTTGGGGTTTTATTTTTTTATCTTACTTTTTTATCATTTTCCATGAATTATACCCATAGCTAAAAAAGCTTAGCAATCCGGTAAAAATGACTAGGTAAAAAAACATGAGCGAGAGCTGCAGCCAAATCAGGGAATGCGAAGCAATATAAAAGAAAACAGATAATAAACCAACAACTTGAAAAACCATCTTACTTTTGCCCGTCCAATCAGCTGATGGGGTTTTAATACTATGATTAATAACAACTAGTGCCACGCTTTCCACAAGAATTAAAATATCTATTATTACCACAATCATCAAAACTTTGAAATAGGGGTAATAAAATAACAAAAATAGAGCCGACAGAATTATTAAAAGCTTATCCGCCAAAGGATCGAGCATAATTCCGTATTCGGATATTTGTTTTCTCTTTCTGGCCAGAGAGCCATCAATGCTATCAGCTAGGGCAGCTAAAAAGAAAAAAAATAGAGCTAGAAAAAAATGCTCAGTGGATAAAAAAACTAAGACCACTGGAATAAGGGCAAATCTTAAGAAAGTAAAATAATTCGGAGTGATGCTTTTTGGTACAAACTTGAATAAAGTTCTATTCCAAAATTCATCAACTAACTGCTGGAACTGGTTTGACATTTGGGATAAAAATAATTACTATATAGGGTAACTGCACTTACTTATATTATAATAAAAAATTACTTATTTGTCATGAAAAAAATAACTAAACAATTTTTAATAGCTTTCTTGGTTTTTTTAATATTCGCCAGTGTTTTGAGTTTTATCACTTTGCCATCAGATAAGCCGGCCACCATTAACCTAACCCAGCTTTTATCGCAAATAGACGAGGGTAAAATTGAATCAATCACTATTAAAAACAACCAATTAGACATTAAATTAACTGATGGCACTAAGCAGATTCTAGATAAAGAACCATCGGAAAGCCTAAGCACACTGCTAAAAAATTATAATGTCGATACCGGTAAATTAAAGAATATTTCCATTGATGTTAAAGCGGAAAGCGGCACAAAATTCTGGGCTTCCATGATATTGCCATTTTTGATACCACTATTGTTTATCTTGGGATTCTTCTGGTTTATGATGAGACAAGCTCAAGGAGCCAACAATAAAGCTTTGAGTTTTGGCCAGAGCAGGGCCAGGGAATTCAACCCCAATAAGAAATTAAAAACCACCTTCAATGATGTGGCTGGTGTTAAAGAGGCTAAAAAAGAATTGGTGGAAGTGGTTGATTTTTTGAAAAATCCTAAAAAATTCCTAGCTTTAGGAGCTCAAATCCCTAGAGGTGTTTTGCTTTTGGGTGCACCCGGAACCGGCAAAACTTTGCTAGCTAGAGCAGTAGCTGGGGAAGCCAATGTGCCATTTTTTAGCATCTCTGGATCGGAATTCGTCGAGATGTTTGTGGGTGTTGGCGCTTCCCGTGTTAGAGATTTATTCAATAAAGCCAAAAAGAATTCACCTTGTATAGTTTTCATCGATGAAATAGACGCTGTCGGCCGACAACGCGGAGCAGGATTAGGCGGATCACATGATGAAAGAGAACAGACTCTCAATCAGATACTGGTGGAAATGGATGGATTCGACCCCAGAACTAATGTTATTGTTATGGCCGCCACCAACAGGCCTGATGTTTTAGATTCTGCCCTACTTAGACCGGGTAGGTTTGATAGAAGAGTTATTCTAGATATGCCCGATATCAATGATCGTGAAGCTATTTTAAAAGTCCACGCCAGCAATAAGCCGATGGCTAAAGATGTTAATCTAAGAAAAATCGGCGAAAGAACACCTGGATTTTCTGGAGCTGATTTATCAAACCTATTAAATGAAGCGGCCATCTTAACCGCTCTAGAGGATAAAAAAGAAGTTACAGAAATGCATATTTTACACAGTATAGATAAAATAATTTTGGGACCAGAAAGAAAAAGCCATATCTTGAGTGAAAAAGAAAAAGAAATAACCGCCTATCATGAAGCTGGGCATGCCTTGGTTGCTCATGAACTGCCCAATACTGATCCAGTGAGAAAAGTTTCTATAGTGGCCAGAGGATCAGCAGCCGGATTCACCCTGAAACTACCAATAGAAGATAAAAAACTCCACACTAAAACTGAATTTTTAGAAGAGCTGGCTGTAATGTTAGCTGGCCAAGTGGCCGAGAAAATTATTTTTAACGAAGTTACTACTGGCGCTCAAAATGATCTAAGACAAGCTACTAAATTGTCTAAAAAAATAATTACCGAATACGGCATGAGCGATAAAATGGGACTAAGAACCTTCGGTGAAAGAGAAGAGATGATATTTTTGGGCAAAGAAATTCATGAAAGAAGAGATTATTCAGAAAAAACAGCCGAAGAAATAGATAAAGAAATCCACCGCCTCAGTGAAGAAGCGGCTCAGTTAGCCGATAAAATAATTAGAGAGAAAAGACAATATTTAGAGAAAATAGTGGCGGTTCTAAAAGAAAAAGAAACTATTGAATCAGAAGAATTTGAATCATTATTCGCTAAAGAATAAAACCATAATTCCTCTCAATTTAAAACTCCCCCATCGGGGAGTTTTAGTCTACTTTCATAAATTTTTTAGTTTGTGTTATAATATAGTCATCTTATAACTTAATTAAGAAATTAATAACTTTCTTAAAACATATGGAGGAGAACAAAATTTATAGACCAATCTTAAAAAAAGCTTGGGATATCACTTTAAAATTTAAATCATTGTGGTTTTTGGGTTTTTTTGCCGCCTTAATTGGCAGTGGCGGGGAATTTGAATTATTATCAAGAATAATTTTAAACCCCAATAGCAACAAAGGTCTGATACGCGAAGTAATCAATAGTTTCAAATTAGGAATTGAAAATAATCTGTCAGCTGGAGAAAATTTATGGTCTAATCTTTGGACATTGGTAATGAGTGCCCCTGTCAATTTAGTATCAGCTATCTTGGTTCTGTTAGTAGCCATTATCATCACTGTATTTATAATTTGGCTAACAACCGTATCACAAGTAGGTTTGATTAGAAATGTTGATTTAGCCAGCAAAGATAAAACCGCCACCATTAACGAGGGCATAGACGCCGGAGTAGAAATTTTCTGGCCGATTTTCGCTGTTAATTTAATCTATAAGATTATTCTGCTCATTATTTTTGTGCTCTTGGGCAAAGAAATTTTATTACTGATATCTATGGGCAACATCGGCGTGATTATCCATATTATATTACTAGTTTTATTCTCCATCGCTACAGTTATTATTTCATTTTTAATCAGATACCAAATACTTTATATTATTCTAAAGAGAGAAAAAATTATTCCAGCCTTAAAATCAGCTTGGAAATTATTTATCAGTAATTGGCTCTTATCACTGGAAATGGCTTTTATACTTTTTATCATCTACATGATTGTTATTTATTTGGCCACTTTTGTAACTTCGGTTCTAATAGCGGTGCCTCTAGTTTTTGCCACCTACTCCAGTAAAATACCGGTATTGGTTTTAATGATATTAGTTTTAACTTCAGTTTTGGCTATTATAGTTATGACCCTGCTTGTAACTGCCACCCTCAGCGTGTTCCAATGGTCATCCTGGATCTTATTATTTAATAAAATAAATATGGGCAAAACTTTAAGCAAAATAGTCAAATTATCAGAGCAATCGCCCAATATACCAAACCCTTTCAATAAAAAATAAAATATAGCCTTTAAAACCGCCTTAATAAGGCGGTTTTAATTATTTTAAACTTGTAATAACAGCCTAAAAAACTTATAATTAACTATATATAAATAAACTATAATAGCTATGGCCATAGGACCATCACTGGAAGATCTGCTCCAAAAACCAAACAAAAAAGATGAGGAAAGCGAGACTTCTGAACTTCGAGAAAAAATAAGGGAAATAACTATTAAAGAAAAGGAAGAGGAAACAGAAAAAAAAGCTGCTTTCATTGGTTTGCCGTATATAAATTTAGTTGGTTTTGGAACGGGTCCAGACGCCTTATCAACCATTCCCAAACAGCAATCAAAAGAATTAAACACTATTTGTTTTTTTAATGATGGCAAAGAAATAAGACTGGGTACAGTAGAACAAACTGATGAAGTTAAAAAATTGGAAGTGGAATTAAAAGAAAAACACTTTGCTCATGTAGCCACCTACTTAATTTCTCAAAATAGCTTTGATCATGCTTTCAAATTATACGATGCCCTGCCAGAGATAAGAAAATTCATCAAAGGCATAGAAATCACCGAGGAAGAAATAAATAAATTTGAAAAAGAAATAAAAACCTTCCAAGATTTGAATGAAAGAATAAAAAAAGTCTCCATTACCGAACTAGTCACCTTAATCATTGCCGGAGCTATAAAATCACGCGCCTCTGATATCCATATTGAAGCCGAAGAACATGATATTAAAGTTCGCTACCGCATTGATGGTGTTCTAAATGATGTGGCTATAATCGATAAAGAAATACAAACTAAAATTACTTCGCGCATAAAACAACTAGCTAAATTAAAAATAAATATAGTTGATCGTCCACAGGACGGACGGTTTGCCATATTCTTAAAAAATGACAGAATTGATGTCAGAGTCAGCGCCCTGCCCACTGGTTTTGGCGAAAGTATTGTTATTAGATTGCTAGTGGCTTCCACTGTCGGCTTATCTTTTGAGGAATTGGGCTTAAGAGGCAGATCTTATAAGACACTGGAAAGGGAAATTAAAAGGCCCAATGGTATGATTATTACTACCGGCCCAACTGGTTCTGGTAAGACTACTACTTTATACGCTATTTTGAAAAAATTAAACGATCAGGAAACAAAAATAATTACCATTGAAGATCCAATTGAATATGAACTGGGTGGAATAAATCAAAGCCAAGTAACCAAAGAATATACTTTTGCCAAAGGGCTTAGATCAATTGTCAGACAAGACCCAGATATTATTATGGTGGGCGAAATCCGCGATTTAGAAACAGCCGAGATATCCATTCAAGCCGCCCTCACAGGACATTTGGTTTTATCCACTATCCATACTAACGACGCTTTTGGCACTATTCCCAGATTTTTAGCGCTGGGCGCCAAGCCATTTTTACTAGCACCAGCTTTAAATGTCGCCATCGGCCAGAGACTAGTTAGAAAAATCTGCGAAAATTGCAAACAAGAAGTTAAATTAGATAAAGAGTCATCAGAACGAGTTAAAAAACTTTTATCATTACTGCCCGAGGAAGACAAAAAAGAATATAAAATTGATTTGGATAAATTAAAATTCTATAAAGGCCAGGGCTGCGAAGTCTGCCAAGGCTTGGGCTATAAGGGCCGAATCGGCATTTACGAAATCATGCCCATTGAGGGCGAAATAGAAGACACTATTATCAAAGGCAATTTATCAGAAAACGAAATAAAAGAAATGGCCGTAAAATTGGGAGTGATGTCGATGGTTCAAGATGGATTAATAAAAGCATCGGAAGGCATAACTTCGGTTGATGAAGTCTTTAGGGTGGCGGAATAGTAAT
>CAYIBK010000005.1:20476-24836 GCA_964361645.1 uncultured Gammaproteobacteria bacterium | reverse complement strand
GTCATGCTTTTGGAAATCATAAAAATTTCTGTATCGAAAGTGGCAAATTAGTAATGATTGATTACTGTAAAAACACTAGAAATGTTCTAAAAAAATACGGAGAAAAAATCCAACAAGAATTTGATCCACAATTTAAAAGAAGCTGACAAGTATCAGCTTCTTATTTTTTTACCCCAGTTAAATAAATATTATACCGTTGACTGTTTAATGGGGTAAACTTCAATTTCCCGCTTATCGCCTTCTAAAGTTTTAAAATTTATTTCAATGCAATTTTTTGGCCAAATATCTTTTACCCTGTTAAATATTTCTAATTCTTCCAATGTGATACTTTTTATAAATTTATCTTTCTGATTATTTAATTTAATATACCTATCTAATAATTTAACGGGGTAAACCCGATCCGCCCATTCAATAACTGTCACGCATGATTTATCATTAATATAATCACTGGCGCCGATAGCTTCCAAATCAGAGCCATTTAATAATCTATAAGCATCAATATGAACTATTTTGTTAATATGGTCAGAATTAATAGGATAAATTTTCATCAAAACAAAAGTCGGGCTGGTAACTATTTGTTCCACCCCCAAACCACTGGCCAATCCTTTAGTAAAAGCAGTTTTGCCACTACCTAAATCACCCACTAAACAAAGAGTTTCTCCGCCTTTTAGGGTTTGGGCTAGATCTTTAGCAAATTCGAATGTTTCTTTTTCAGAATTAGTGATTATTTTATTCATAGATTTAGTATAAAGTTAAAAGTTTATCAAGTTTTAAAGTTTTTATATAAAATAATTTATTAATATTACTTTTAACTTTATAACTTTTCAACTTTCAACTACTCAAGTTCCCAATTAGGATCTGCTTTAATGCTACGCCAATTATCCATGGTTGGCATTTTTTCTTTAGCCAAATAATAGGCCGCAACACCTATCATACCCGCATTGTCAGTGCAATATTTAAAATCAGGCACAAAAAATTCTAGATCTTTATTTTTTACAGCCATTTCTAAATCCTGTCTTAATTTTTTATTAGCCGCCACTCCGCCAGCCATAAAAACTGTCTTGGCAGAAAATTTTTCGGCCGCCTGGATAGTTTTTTTAACCAAAACATCAACTACTGCTTCTTCAAAAGAAGCGCACATATCATTAATATCTTTATCATTTGTAGTATTAATTTCTTTTAGCTTATACAAGACAGCAGTTTTAAGGCCGGAAAAAGAAAAATTAAAATTTCCTGAATTCAACATTGGCCTGGGAAAATCAAACTTTCGACTTTCGACTTTCGACTTTCGACTAATTTCAGCTCTAGCTGAAATTACTGGCCCGCCAGGATAACCAAGATTGAGAAGCTTAGCTACCTTGTCAAAGGCTTCCCCGGCCGCATCATCAACAGTTTGACCGATTTTTTTGAACTTATTATAATCTTCAATCAAAACTAATTCGGTATGACCGCCAGAAACCACCAAAGCCATGGCCGGAAAATTTATTTTATTATTTAAAAAATTGGCTGCCAAATGAGCATATATATGATTAACCTGCATCACTGGCTTATGCCAAGCCACACCCAAAGATTTTGCCGCTTCAACTCCAACAATCAAGGAAGTTATAAGCCCGGGACCGGAAGTTACGGCTATTAAATCAATTTCCTCTGGCTTTATTTTAGCGACATCCAGACTTTCAGCGATTACGGGAATAATATTTTTAACATGGTGACGAGCCGCCACTTCTGGCACTACTCCGCCGTAAGCTTTATGAATATCTATTTGAGAAGAAATAATATTAGAAGCAACTTCAAGAATACCATTATTTTCACCAATAATAGCAGCCGATGTCTCGTCGCATGAGGTCTCTATGGCTAGTATAGTTAGAGTTTTATTTTGTTTTTTCATTGGTATTTAAATTCATCATCTCGCCCCGTTGTGAAGCAAAGCTTCTACAACTGGGGTCGCAAGATGTCTCAATGGCCAAGATATTCATTTATTTAAATAAAATTTTCTTTTCTTTTCATTAAATCTTTCAATGGCATATCTTAACATAGTTCGAGGCATTTGTCCACTATGCTGATTTAAAAAAAATTCTAATATTTTTTGATCTCTTTTGCCCACTTCGCGTAACATCCAACCGACTGATTTATGAATTAGATCGTGTTGATCATTTAATAATATCTTGGCCATTTTGAGGGTATCGGTAAATTCATTGTTTTGAATAAAAGCTAAAGTAGAAACTATAGCGATGCGCTTTTTCCATAAATTATCAGATTTAACCATTTGATATAGAATCGATCTGGGCTTATTTAGTAAATAACCACCGACAATGTGTGAAGCCGAAGTATCAACTAAATCCCAATTGTTAATATATTTATAATTTTTTAAGTAAAAATTAAATATTTTTTTCTGAACTTCATTATTGCCCCTTTTAAACTGTAAAACTAAAATCAATAAAGCCGTCAAACGACATTCATGATATGGATCATTTAATAATATTTGTATTTGCGATGAGCTTAAATCTTGATACTCTTTAGATATTTTTCTTTGTTCGGGGACAGTATTGCCAAAAAAAATATCGCCTGCACCGTATTGACCAGGTCCAGTTTTAAAAAACCAAGAAGAATCTTTGGCTTTTTGAGGACTACCTAGGGCTTTTAACTCCTTCTTAACTTGTTGAGCAGTATTTATCATAGATTTTATATTACCAAAAAATATTATTATTGGCGACTAATCTTGACTTTTTAAGATAAATAGTATATAATACTTTCCATAGTTAATGGATTTAATTATATTTTAATAAATTAAAAATTAATTTTGGGGCTATCGTCTAGTGGTTAGGACACCAGGTTTTCATCCTGGTAACCGGGGTTCAATTCCCCGTGGCCCTACTAGTAAAAATAAAACTACCGCTTGCGCGGTGGTTTTATTTTATATATAAATTTCCTTGTAAAAGCCAACAGCATCCACTTAGATAATTTTTAATATTTAAAAAAATAAAGTGGATATGATATTATATCCACTCTTGTGTTTATTTTGTTATTAGAGCTTGACCACTCTAACTCTAGAAGCTGGATAAAGACTGCTTTTTTCTGCTTCAAAAGATCCACCAATATTGCTAGTAAAATTACTATCTATAGAAAGTTGAATCAATTTGGATGATTCTAAATCTTTAAGATATTCATAAGCTCTCTTCATCCTTCTCTTAACATCTTCCAAATCAGGATTGTGCGAACTCTCCGAGGCAAAGAAAACATCCATCTCTCCCCCTGTAGCCAGAACCTCGACACAACCGTAAACTACTAAATCGCAAAAAACGATGTATCTGGTAGCCATATTGGAAAAGATAAAATCAATTTTTCCTTGGAGCCCAAGAGGCATTCTTTCTAGGAAACATATTATCTGAAAATCCACATCATAACAGCTGTACTCTTCATCTCTGGTGACATTATAGGTAATTAATTCTGGATGAAGGCTTTTTGCCTCATGAAGTGCCGTAGCTATTCCTCCTCCCAGATCTAAAACATGCAACTGATTTCTGCCGATGTCTTTTTGAATTCTGCTGATAATTTTGGTAAATTCTTCATTGGAACCAAACATGCCATATTCGCTAATAGAACGATATCCCATGCTGGCAAGAGGCTGTGTGGTATTACCGTGCGTCCACTTGACTCGCAGATTTTGAGGATTGCTAAGAAAAATAATCTTTTCTTCAGTAGTCATTGGTCTGGAAGTATTTTTAGAGTGCTGCCTAAGCCAGTGTTTGTTTTTAATTGCACTAGCCGAGTAGAGATGCGCACCCTGGGGTTCATTAATATCTGGTATTAAGTAGCATTCTAATTGAAAAAACTCTCGACTCGCACCTTCATTCAAACGACACATCGTGTCTTCTACTATATCTGCTTTTAAAATTTCTTCCTCGCCAGTGGTTATGGGAACCAATGGTTCAAAAGAAAAATGTCGCCAATCTACAATAGTAGCTACTTCTTCTTTAGAAAATGGCTCGGTTCTTCCAGCTAATACTGCTTGAGCCATAATTTTTATTGGGTTATTGTTATCAAGAGCGTATTCCTGACTGGGTATAATACCCGCTGTCAATACTTGATTCATTATTATTCTCCCTATATCTTTGTTAAGGTTCTATTTATCCAACTTATCAGCCTAGCAAATTAGCGCTTTTTTGTCAATCCGATAATAACTATTCTTTAATATTCTGCGCTGAAAATTTTAAACAAAAAGAAAACCGCTAAACCGTTGTATTGCTACATCGATTTAGCGGAATTGACTTCTTACCTCACATGAAGACATGTGCCGGATGTCTCACGTATTATAAATGTGGTATTGCTGGGTATGAGCTCTCGGAAAGCCCTTACCGCC
>CAYIBK010000005.1:0-20376 GCA_964361645.1 uncultured Gammaproteobacteria bacterium | reverse complement strand
ACTATCATTTACATATAAAGCAGAAAAAGAATCACCAATCATTAAGTAATCATACCCCTCCTGCCAGATGCAAGAAAATGGATCCCAGGAAGTTCCACTTGGTATTGAGGCGTGGTAAATTTTTCCACCAACACTGATATTCAATTGCATTCCAAGGATTAAAACTGGCAGTTCTACTACCTTTCTAAAACTCTGGTGAGAATCCATCACTTTAATTATTACCTGAATCCTGATCATCGTTTTCTCCTTTCACAGAGAGTTGAAAGTACAGTTCTCGAATGTCAAACAACAAAATACCTGAGATAAACAATCAGTATGATAATCGCCACACTAACCATCGCGCTTAGTCCCATGCAAATCATAAACATCTTGTTCCTTGTGAAGTAACCTTCAAGAGAGAAGGCGACTTGGAGCACAAGGTAGATACTAAACGTTTCCAGAGATAATCCTTCGACATTTCGAGTATGGATGATCTGAAATACTTGGGGTAACATTGCTATTACATTCAATATTCCAAAAGTCCAAACAATAAACGGCCAATGGATCTTCCTCGCGATCTCTTCTCGCGTCATTGAATTCTCCTTATCTAAAGTGCAAATTGTTTTTTAGTTGATCCATCACAACTGTCGTATTATATCATACATTATTTAATTTGTCAACAGTAAGTTAAAAAATAGCTAAATTAAGCTATTTATATATTAATATTTAATCATAAACCACTCTCTAATTCTTTCCAATGAAAGATTTAAAATTATAGCTGTTAGAATTATTAATCTGAAAGAAGTGTTTTTTAATTAGTAATTGTTTACATGGGTAATTAAACAAGTAGAATAGCCAAATAATTATTTTTATGGTAAAATGATCTTATCTAATAAATAACAAAAAGTATGACTTTATTTAGAAAAATATTAATCTTTTCTTTAGCCATCAGTTTTTTTGCCGGTATCAGTGCGGTTTTGGCCATCAATCTACCAGAACAAGCCACGCAAGTAATCCCCGAGCAAGCTGGAGTTTATGATGTTTTGGGCCGTCCGGAATTAAAACTAAAAGTTTTTATCCACGAGCCAAAAACTGATCAGCCAGTTAGAAATAATGCCGGCAAACCAACCCCTCAAGTTCCCCAAGAAATTTGCACTTCCACTTTAGTGGCTGATCCCAATTCAACATCAGTAGTTGCTGGCGCCGGCTGGAAAATGCCAACAACCTGGGTTTATAGATTGAACTTAAATAATATCCCAGCCACAGTGGGCTCTGCTAATCTGCCAACTATTGCCAGTAGCTCCTTTAGCCAATGGGCTGGCGCCATTAATAATTTGGTAACTATTGAACGAGGATCAGATACTACTTTAAACAAAGCTCAATTAGACGGCCAAAATATTATCGCTTGGGGCAGGACATCAGGCACAGCCTTAGCTGTCTCTTATGTTTGGTACAATCAAACCACTGGAGAATTAGTGGAGGTGGATACGATTATGAACAGTAAATTCACCTGGTATTGGTCCAACCCCAATAACTGGCCCACTGATCAAACTTGCGCCTATAGCGGAGTTTATGACGCTCAAAATATTTTGACCCATGAGCTGGGACACACTGTCGGACTTGATGACGAATACGATGCTAGCTATATAAACAATACTATGTATGGCTACGGTTCAAAGGGCGAAACTAAGAAAAATACCTTAACTACTGGTGATAGAAATGGCGCCTTAATACTTTATTAAATATTCTAAAAACAAAAGACCCGGATTTATTCTGGGTCTTTTGTTTTTATTCATTTTTACAAAGCTCAATGTATATTAACATTTCTAGCACTTCTAATAGTAAATCGGCCGTTGGGCATGTTACCGCCGCCAGTATCAGTATAAACATGTGTACTGCGACTGCCATTATTATGCAAATTCGCCATCAGCAGTTCTTTATCTGATTCCACTTCCCCACTAGCCCGTATTTCACTGGCATATAAACCAACTCCCAGACTATCAGCCTTCAACTTAGCCAAATTAACAATCGCTTCATTAATTTTGGGATGAGGACTAGCCGAATAAACCCTTTCTATAAACAATTGAGCTTGGCCATTATCATCTTCGAGTAAACGAATAATACTGCGAGCTATAATAGTGCCACTCTCATTATACATTTGAATAATTTTAACATTGGGATCAGCTAAATAGGATAAGAGGCCGGCATTTAAACCAGATCGGCCATTATAGTTTTGGCAGGAGTTAACTGGCTTCTCCCCAATAAATACATAAGTTTCTAAATCTATTTTATCGGTCAAATGAAGTTTTTCTCTAGAAATTTTTTGACCGCCGTAAATTTGTTCAAATCCATTAGTAATCAACTGGCGAAGGCGACTAATATCAGAGATAAAATCTGGAAATTCATCGCCAAAAGTATCTTCTAGTAATTTAAAAACTTTTTTAAGTGGTATTTTGTTTTTGCCTTCAAGGGTAATGGTTTGGCTCTCTAGATCATGGGCTGACAAATTCTTTAACTGCTCCAAATATTTAAGAGCTGAAATACCATTAATTTCCTCTCCATATTTTTGGCGATATTCTATAATCCTTTGCGCCAATTGTTTATATTCCGCTTCTTGAGCTTCGTTTAAACCACTAGCCTTAGATAATTCACGCAATTCTCTTTGACGATCAGATAATAGCCTTAAAGGTTCAATCAAATTATTATATCTATCGTCAATATTGGAAGTATCCAATGATTCGGTGGGGATATGCTCATCGGCAATGGCCGCGCCAATAATTTCTCTAATGCCGTATTTCATATCAGAAGTCTGATAATCAAAAACATCTTCAAAATCTAATTTTTCTTCTTGAATCCACGCTTGATACTGTTTTATATTCAAACCTCTGGGAATTAATTTTTTCTCTTTTAACCTATCTAAATATAAAGATTTATCTTCCGGCTCCGTATCACTGCCCCATTGTCTCCAAGATTTATAAGTGCCATCTAAAACATGAGTTATAAAATCACCAAAAGCCAAATCGCGACGATTGTTTTTTTTGCAAGTCTGATGATAATAAATAAATAGAGCTTTAATAGTATTAGGTGATAAATCTTCAAATGACAAACCTTCTATTTCTTCTAGATTAAACATCTTTAGAGCGAGTGACTCAATGTCTTCTTGCAGATTGTTTTTAGCTGCCTCAAAATTCTCCTCGCTTAAAATCTGTCTTAAAAACCCAAGATTATTTAATAGAGCAAACTCAAGCAGATTTATCAATTCTCTTTGCTGATCCTCGGGCAAAGCCATAATCCAATTAGCATGTTCTACAACATCAGGATGGCTGTTGAGTAAAAATATCCTCTCCGCCATTTGTTTAAAAGCTATGTCTGGTTCAAAATACTTAATATTCAATCTTAGTCCATCAGCTTTATTTTTTTCAGTGGCAATTTTATGGAGTTGTTTTTCGTATAATCCGGCAAAGGGAGTATCCTTAATTCTATCTAAAACAGTATAATAGTAATCCTGGCTTAATTTATCCTGTTCATGGATTTCTATAAATGGGTTCATAGCCTCAATTTCTTCCATTGTTTCAGTTGGTACTTGTTCTTTATTATAAATATGTTTACCATATTCAGTTTTTCTAAAAGCCAAGAGCCTCTTATTATCATTAATTATGATATTCAGTTTATCTGTGCCAAAAATGTTTTCACACAACATGGTAGATCTTCTTAAAAATTCTGAAGGATTGTTTTCCTTTGGCCTTGGATCTCGAATAAATAAAATTTGCGGATCAATTACCAAATAACCCAAAAGATCCCGTTTAATATATTTGTCTGCATCTAATCCGGCTGTTTCTAAAATATCATCAGTAAAAACCAAAAATCTGTTTTGTTCACAAGCTTCATTTAAAATCGTTAGGGTTCTTTCTTGTATAGGAACTAGATTTTGCTTAATTTTAACCTGGTCATTGTCAGCTATCTTACCTAGCTTTGATTGAATATCGGCAATTTCTTTTTTCTGCTCTACCCTTAAGGCACTATCCTTAACTTTTGACCTACTTCTCTGTAATAATTTTAATTTATTTTGTAATTCCTGTTCCTCATTATCAAATAATGAGACAGCTTCGTTGAGTTGAGCAATAGCCTTAAAATTTCTAAAAGCTAAAAGGCTGTCCACTAAAGCATTGGCTTTAGATGGATTTGATCCTAGATAGGCAATAAATTCTGAATCACCAAATATCAGAGAAAAATCAGCGGTCTCAACATGCTTGGACACCAAATCAACCAAATCTTTGCCGCCAGTAATGCTTTTTATATTGTCCCATTGGTGGTGAGTAATTGCCACAGTTGAGAATAAATAATCACTTTCCCATAAAAGCTTTTTACAGATAGCGTAATAATCAGCCTTAAAACGAGAATCCAATAATAGATCAAAAAAATCTGGATTTATATTACCTTTTAATTGTTCGTCAATAAATTGATGTTGTTCATCTGGGGTGTAAAGACTATCAATAATGCTTTTATTACCAGGCGATAAAAATAAAACAGGATTAGCCATAAAAACTTCTTTGACTTTTTCGGTGAGCGATTCAATTGATACTTTTGAAGGCTTACCTTCCTGTTCTAAAAGATGCAAATGATATAATATCTTGTGGTAATTACTAATAAAATTATAGGTCTCTGTAGCAGTTCTTTCCACTAATTCATCTAGAGACATCACCTCGTGTTTGATAGTATAACTTAGATTATTAAGCCAAATACCAGGAGCAAATTTAATAATAGCCTCAGTGATCTTTTGGCGATCATCGGGTTTAAAAATCTCAAAAAAATCTTCCATATAAATACCAACAGTATTACCCACGAAGCCACAATCATTATCTTGATGAAGATCATTGATAATATAGCGCACTAAGGCCTGCTCTAAATCAGGGCCTGGTTCTGATATATGTCGGCGACTATATTCTACAAACTTTTTCATATCTTCTAAATTAGACACCTGCCCAATGGGAAAATTATCTTCAGCCGCACGACGATTGAATAAATCAGCAATTTCATCTTTGGATAGTCCTAAGGAATCAATTTGAGCAAATATCGGCACTCCGGAATCTACTAGTTCAATTAAATATTCAATTTTATTTTTATCTAGCCGCTGACTGCGTTCTTCAAATGTGCCCAATATTGTCTGCGCCTCTCTAAGTAAGGCCCTATCTCTTATTTCAGCTAATCTTACACCCAATTTTCGAGGCGTTAGTTCAGATGGCGGATAAAATTCAATATTTTCTTTGTCTTTTTCGGGATAATACTTACCTAAATCTTTTAAGATTGATTTTTTTCTTCACACTCTTGGGCGGTTAAAAATTTATCAACTGATAAATAATTTTTAGATGGAGAGGCAATAGCCTTTATTTGATCATGATCTAAAATATCTAAATCTTCTATTCTGTCTAAATAAGGAATCAATAGCTCTGGTTCTATATGGGATAAATTATTTTTAATCGACTCTTGGCGCTCACCGGGATGGCGCTTGGCATACTCCAACATCACCTCTATTAGCTCAATATTTTTATCAAAATCGGAAAACTGTTCTTTTTGCAAGTTGGATGAATCGGCTCTTTTACTGGCTAAATAACTTCCTATTGGCACACTAATTAATTCTCCTTCTTTTGACCAACGGCTTAAGACAGTGAAAGGAGCAATCATTAGCGCTAATTCCTGGTGATCAGATACTATTTCCTTTATTATTTTAGAGCGCTCACTGTAATCAATATTATCCCAACATTCATGAAAAGTCTTGGTAAATTTTACACCGTCCAACACCCGGTAAATAAATGTGCCAACTTCTCCTCTGGCTTCTGGATCAATTTGGCGTACATATTGAATACTCTCCGAATCGCTAAATTCGCCCGTCATCATAAATTGCTCTAAAAATTCGGTTTTTTCATTTTTAGCCAGAAATTCAAAATCAGACCGATACCAATCGGCCAAAAGAGCTATCTGATCTCTTGAGATAGAACGCAAATCCACATGGCCCGATTCTTGGGCAATGGCAATTAAATTTTTGAGATCCAAATTATCATCCTCAATTTCGGGAGTAGTTTCACTGCTAAATTGATTTTTGGATTTTCTCATCATAACCTAACTATTTTATCATAAACATAGCAAATCACATAGATAATTTCAAGGCAAATTTAATCCAATAATTATGCCCAGCTAACCACCGATTTTCTCCCTTAAATAGCTAACTTCTAAAATAAGTAAAACTAAAATCGTTAGCCCTATAATATCAAGGGGGGCTAGGATTTATTTTGAGTCGTTTTAGATTTACTCATTTTTTAAAGCACCGGCAGTGTAAACATTTCTGGCATTCCAAAGTAGCCAGCCAGAGGCCTGGTTTTCATCAGCGGCTTTAATCTGGGCTCTGATCATAGAAGCATTATAATCAGCTCCCAGATCAAAATCCTGTAACCAAGGACGAGTGGAAGCAATGGAGGTGGTGACTGTTTCTAAAATTAGATTGCCCTCCATTAGGGCTTTAGAAACAACTTCGTAAGGATGATCGGCTGGATTTATAAAAGACAAAAAGCCACTGGGATAATGGGAGGGATAAACCATGGGCGAGATAAAATTAAAATAGGGAGCGGCATCAGCCAAGCGCTGGCCGATATTTAAATCATAATCGGGATCATTGCGACGCTGGTAAGTTAAGCCAAATGGATCAATGGATATGGGAATGGGCAAATCGCTAAATTCTGATTTGAGATATTTAAAAAATTCAGTTATAGCTTCATGTCTTTTTTGATCGGCGGGAAAATTATAGTACTTAATTTGTTTTATGTTGCCATCAGAAGGAAAACGGATATAATCAAATTGCACCTCATCATAGCCGATTAAAGCCGCTTCCTTAGCTTGCTCAGTAATCAGTTGCCAAACCTGCTTGTTGGTCATATCCAGCCAAGTAACACCTTTGTAATCAGACCAGATATTATTAGATTTATTTTTTAGAGCCATGGTAGGAAATATTTTTACGGCTGTCGGATCCTGAAAAGTAGTGATCCTGGCAATAGTATAAATATTTTCATCTTGAAGCTCGGCTAAAATAGCTTGATAATCATTGCGGCTTAAAGCTACGGCAGAAAGTGGCCAATCTTTTATTTTTTCAGAGATTGGCAAAAACATCAATTTACCGGCTGGATCTTTTAAATCGATAACCACCGAATTTAATTCTGTTTTTTTTACCAGATTAATTAAATCTGTCCGTCTTTTTTTGTTAGAAAAAGTATAACCAGTTAAATAAATGCCTTTGACTTTTTGGGGAGTGGCCAGGACTTTAGGATATGGGGATGCAATATCTTCTTCCAAAGCCACTTGCTTATGGGATTTAAAAAATGACGAAAATTTTATATCATCACTGTTTCCGGCGATAATTGAAACAAGACTTAATATGGAAATTAAGAATAAAACAGCTCCGGCAATTGGAACTGGAATTTTTTTCATGCCCTTATTATATCATATTAAATCAAAATAATCCGCTTTTAGCGGATTATTTTGATTATCTTGATTTATGAAAATTTTTCTTGCCCCTGAACTTAACTTGGCCTCTTTTTTCAAACGGCCGATGGCTTTTATGGCTATTAAATCCGCCGGATTTATTATCGTCTCTATTACTTTTAGTAAAACCACTCGATGGGGTTTTAGCGCGATCACCTGTTGATGGGCTCTTGTGATAACTATTAAATCCCTGTGATTTACCATCTGTTTGCCTGTACCTATTAAAGTCTTCTGGTTTTTTATTGCCCTGATAGCCTGCTGGCTTATTTTTTTTATAATCATGAAACGGCCGATTACTTCTTGGTCCAGAAAATCCGCTAGGCTTATTATCACTTTTATATTTATTGAAGTCGCCTGCTGGCTGAACTTTCTTCTGATTATTAAAACGGTTAAATCTATGACTATCTCCGCCTACAGCTGGCTGTTCTTTGCTTTTCTTAAATCTATCATAATCGCTTTGGTAACCTGAGGTAGATTTTCTTTCATGATTCCATTTTTTATCCTGGTAGTTATGAGTTGGCCGATTATTATTTTTCCGGTGTCCTCTAAAAGTTTGAAATCCTGAAGATCTATTGTCTCTATTAAAATTTTTGCCTTCATTTTTAATTTCTACCAATTTGGTTAGGGGTATTTCTTTTTTGATTATTCTTTCAATTCTTCTAACATCAGTTATTTGGCTGGGGGTAGCAAAAGAAATAGCTTGGCCCATTTTGCCAGCTCTGCCGGTTCGGCCGATACGATGGATATAATCTTCTATGTTATCGGGTAAATCGTAATTCAAAACCAATTCAATACCTTTAACATCAATGCCTCGAGCCGCTATGTCGGTAGCTACCAAAATACGAAATTGTCCCTCTTTAAATCCCCTAAGGGCTCTAGTTCTTTGAACTAATGTTCGATTAGAGTGGATCTCGGCTACTGTATGTTTCATATTAGAAATATTGCGGCAGATATTTTTGACGCTGCTTTTGGTGCGGACAAAAATCAAAACCGAACCTTTATATTCTGATAATATTTTTTGGAGTTGGACTGTTCTGTCTTCTTTATGCAAGATAATTACTTCCTGAATAACATTCTCCGCTGGAGTGCCAGCTGGAGCAACTTCAATTCTAACCGGCAAACTCATATGTTTGGTGGCAATTTCCATAATTGAAGACGGCATGGTAGCCGAAAAAAGAATCGTTTGCTTCTCTTTTGGAGACAACTTTAAAATCTTATTCAATTGCGGAGCAAAACCCATGTCAAACATTAAATCGGCTTCATCCAAAATTAAGCACTTCACCTCATTAAGATTAAAAGTTTTACTTTCCAAGTAATCAATTAATCTGCCAGGAGTAGCAATAATTAATTCTGGTCTGCGCTGTAATGATTTTATCTGGGGATACTTAGATTCACCGCCAATTAAAACCACCGTCTTAAAATTTAATTTTTGAGCAATTATTTTCAAGTGATCATTAACTTGGGAAGCCAATTCCCTGGTTGGCACCAAAATCAAACATCTGCCCTTATATTTAGATAAGCGCTGTAACATGGGAATGCCAAAAGCTAAGGTCTTACCTGTGCCTGTTTGAGCAATTCCTACCATATCCTTACCCTCAGCAATAACTGGAATTGATTTTAATTGGATGGGTGTGGGGATAGTAAAATTTAGATGCCTAATTATATCCAATATTTTAGGATCTATGCCTAAGCCATTAAAACTTAATGGCTCTGATTTGTTTATTTGTGTCATATTAATTTAGTGTCCCGATTTCTTAAAATAGCCACTAAAGATGACAAAAAATAAGTTCGAGTATGTAATTAAGACTTTTTAGTGTTGATATTGGGGTATTTTCACCCTTTAACTGTACAATAATAGTCAGTTGTTAAAACTAGCTTAAGTATAACATAAATTATGTATTTTGTAAATAGCATTATGATAATTAACCGAAAATAGGACAAAAACACCTTAATTGTTGATAATTCATTGACATAATTATTAAAGTTTGCTATACTTCATTACGGTAAGCATTGGACATATAGCTCACTGCTAAATGTCTAATAATCTACTAAAGTAGTAGTTATATATAGAAATCAAGTCGAATTTCTAATAACTAGTGCGAACTAATTCACTTCATTTCTATAGATTATGCAAGGAACTATCAAAAAGTTGACTGAAAAAAACTTCGGTTTTATCAGCCAAGAAGGCGGAAAAGATTTATTCTTTCACGCTAACGAACTTGACGGTACTGATTGGGCTGAACTAAACGAAGGTGACAATGTTACTTTCGAAGTTATTGACACTCCAAAAGGTCAAGCAGCTGTAAAAGTACAAAAAGTTTAATATTTCTTTTTTAAGAAGTATTGGAAAAACCGCCCCTGGGGCGGTTTTTTTGTTATGGTAATATTTTGTTATAATAATATTATGAAAAAAATATTATTAATTTTTATCCTAGCTTTCATCTTGAACTTAATTTGGGAAAATATTCATTCTTATCTTTACCTTCATTATCAAAATGGAAGTATCACGGAATTAATTTTACTAAGAGCTGCTTTATTTGACGCAATTTTCATCACCCTTTTGTCTTTAATTTTTATATTTAACAATTATTTTAATCGTCGACTTTGGTGGGCACTGATTATCGGCTTAATTTTTGCTGTTACTTTAGAGCGCTATGCCCTTGATACTAATCGCTGGGCCTATAATGATTTAATGCCAATTATTCCTCTTATCAAAACCGGTTTGACACCAACTCTGCAATTGGGGCTGATTTCTTTTGGTATTTATAAGTTTCTGAAAATAGATAAGGAATAAAAAAACACTCACATTTTTTTGTGAGTGTTTAGGTTTAAGTCCTAAGCATTATATTAAATCTAGGACGAAAAACTATAACGAAATTACTACTAAGTTCTGCTTCTGTAGAATAAAGTTTTATCATAATAGCAAAACGATAATCTGTTTTACTCTCTAAATCTTCATTAAGAGTCCAAATAATTTTAGCTCCATCCAGCCGACAATTAAATTGTCTTTGAGTTTCATACCACTCTTGAAAAGTCGGCATCTTCCAAATATGAAGTGGCACTTCACGCTCGCCACCAGTTCTAACCGCACCCTCGCCAACCATAGTCATGGCTAACTTCAGAGTTTCATCTAGAGTTCCAGCAGTTGGAACTTGATATTTACTAGCGTAATACTTTTGATACCCAACATGCTCGGCTTCCGGCGGTGCGCCTAAAACTACTTTGCCACTGTCGCACCAAGCGCCCCACTCTATATTAGTAGTTAGAGCTGGCATAGTAGCCATTTCTCTTGGAATCCAGAAAACAATGCAATCAGCCACATTCAAACAGTATTCTTCCCACTCAATTTGATTGAGGTATTCGCTTCCTTGCCACTTTTTATCACCATCTTCAGGCACAAACACCACGCCGTCATAACCTAATTGTTCTAAAATTGTTAAAGCTTCCGGACGCCAGGATTTAACATCCTGTGATCGCGGAGTGGGCCCAGCTAAAAAAATCGATTTTGTGATTGAAATAGGAAGTGGTTCGTGAGCATATACAACTTGCATAGTTTGCACTCCTTTTAGAGTTTATCTTTAAATCTTGTAAAAGTACACCTTAATCTGACCCCTAAATATAACTTATTTTAATAATTTTGTCAACATCTTGTTGCTTGCTTTATGGTTTTTTAGTATAATATATTCAGTAAATGACTCTATCTACATAAAATATGGCTGATAAGAACCAGCAAATAAAATTGAACAAAAACGAGGAAAAAGCTCGGGATTTCTTTTTATCTAGTAATTTCTCTGAAGAAAACGATAATTTTTCTACCGGCGAGGGACAACTTTCCTGTGATGTTTATGCTGATGAAAATAATATTATTGTTAAATCAGCCATGGCTGGCGTTGATCCTAAAGACTTAAATATTTCCATTAGTAATGATCTCTTAACCATACGCGGATATAGGGAAGAAGACACACAAATTAAAGAAGGTAACTATTTCGCCCGTGAAGTTTATTGGGGAGCATTCAGCCGTTCAATTGTCTTGCCCCAAGAAATAGATCAAAATCATGTTAAAGCCACATTAAAGAAAGGCATCCTAACCATCATCTTGCCTAAAAAATATAAAAACACATCCATAAAAGTTGAATCAATTGAAGATTAAAATGCAAGTGAATTTCCAACCACAAAAACATATCAGTGATCTTAAAGGCGTTTTAGAAAATAAGATCTATGGCAAAATTAAAAGACAGTGGCTATTAATTACTATTATAGTCGCTGTTTTTGTTATGATCTTTATTTTAACCACGGCTGTTTTAGCATATGAAATCAAATATCAAAACAAATTTTTTCCTGGTAGCCGTATTGGTGATATTAGCTTAGAAGGCCTCACCGCTCCAAAAGCGCTAGAGGTAGTTAACCAAATGACCGAAAAATTAGAAAAACAAGAAATCAGATTGATTTATAAAAATGGCGGAAATTCCTATCTAAAAATAACTCCTTCTATTAATGCTTTAAATGATCCTGATTTATCCCGTGAACTTTTAAGATTTGATAGTCATAAAACAATTTATGAGGCCTACAGTTTTGGACGAGATAAATCTTGGTGGAAAAATATTATCACTCAAATTAACATGTTATCTCAAGATAAATATTTTATCGCCAGTTTTACTTTGGATGATGCGATGATGAAGTTATTAATCAAACAGGGTTTATCTGAACTAGAGACAATAGCTCAAAACGCCTCCATAAAAATAACTTGGCAAGGAGATAATTATGATTTAGAACTCATACCAGAACAAAATGGTATAACCATAGATTATAATGATGCTATAAATAAAATAAAAGATAATTTAGGCCAATTGAAAAATGATCAGGTAGAAATAAAAAGGCAAACAGCTAATCCCTTGGTGTACTTAAGCGAAGTTGTGGGAAAAGAGGAATTGGTGAAACAAGTTCTATCCACTACCACTCCGGAATTGATCTATGGTGATAAAAAATGGCTGATTTCTAAAAACGATCTTTCACAGATGTTGGAATTCCAAAAAGACCTGTCTGCGCCAGCAGATGAAACTAATAATATTATTGTTGGCTTAAATCAAGAAAAATTTGTTAGTTGGTTAGAAAAAAATGTGGTCTCCCAAATTAATGTTGAGCCTAAAGATGCTACTATAGAAATTACCGACGGTAAGGTTACTAAATTTGAAGCACACCAGAATGGCAAAACTATTAATTTAGAAGAGACTTATAAAAAAATAAGTCCTTACTTGAAGCAGGGAAATTTGAAAATAGAAGTGGTGGTTGATATTACTGCGCCTAAAATCGTTACTGCAGACATCAACGATATGGGTATAAAAGAAATAATTGGCACTGGTCATTCCAATTTTGCCGGTAGTCCTGCCAATAGACGCCACAATATTAAAACTGGAGCTGATAAACTACATGGTATTTTAATCAAACCAGGAGAGGAGTTTTCTTTGATAAAAGCTTTGGGCGAGATAGACGGCGAACACGGCTACAAGCAAGAATTAGTCATAAAAGGCAATAAGACTACGCCTGAATATGGTGGTGGTTTGTGCCAAATAGGAACTACTGTTTTTAGAGCAACTTTAGCTTCGGGCTTGCCAATTACTGCCAGAACCAGCCATTCTTATAATGTTACTTATTATCTGGAAAATGGTTTGCCTGGCACCGATGCCACTATTTATGATCCAGCGCCTGATTTTAAATTTATTAATAATACCGGCAATTATATCTTAATCCAAACCAGAATCGAAGGTGATCATCTATACTTTGATTTTTGGGGCACTAAAGATGGCCGAAAATCGGAAAGAACAATACCGCGTGTTTGGAATTGGGTCTCACCTCCGGCTACTAAATATGTGGAGAGTCTAGATATACCAGTTGGTACTAAAAAATGTACTGAATCTGCCCATAAAGGAGTTGATGCTTCTTTTGATTACACTATTACTTATCCAGATGGCAAGGTTGATAAAACCACTTTCACTTCTCATTATAAAGCTTGGCAAGCTGTTTGTTTAATTGGGGTAGAAAAATTAAGCACCGACAATGCCACTTCTACCGACGAAGTTTTAATTCCTTAAAATGGCTAGTATAAAAATAGTTGAATGTAATGAGCCCTTAGTCGATATAAAGAAATATTGTCCCAAGGTGGTAATCGCTATTGATAAAAAAAGATTATCATTGGAAAAAAATTTCTATTTAAGAAAAACAATGGCTAAAATGATAAATAAGGCTACTGATTATTTGCCAACTGGTACAACTTTTATTATTCGCGATGCTTGGAGGCCACAATCTGTTCAAGAAAAAATATTTAAAGGTTTTTTTGCTCGTTTTAGTAAAAAATATCCTAATTGGAAAAAACAAAGAATTATTAATGAAATAAATAAATATGTGGCGCCAGCAACTGGCAAACATGCCTCTGGCCACATGACTGGCGGAGCGATAGATTTAAGACTGATTAAAAATGGCCGCAAAGTGCCAATGAATGATCGTAGCCATAAATTAACTTATCAAGAAAATGCTAAATCCATCCAACCAAAATTGCCCCAATACTTACAAAAAAATCGACAACTAATGTTTGACGCTTTAATTAAGGCTGGCCTATCCAATTATCCCAAAGAATATTGGCACTGGTCTTATGGAGACATTCAATGGGCTAGACGCAATAAAAAGAAAATTGCTATCTATGGAGTAATTACCAAAATAAATTAGTAATACCACAAAACAAAAACCACTCCAGCGCTGGAGTGGTTTTTAGATAATAGTCATTAATCTGCAGGTCTCAAATTGGGGGATAATACTTAGATGAGCTTATATGGCCAGGCAAGAAAAATTTTATTTGGCAGTTTTCGAGCCGAAGCCCAAAAACAGCTTACAAAATTCCCATGCTTGTCGTGCCTAGCCGTAGCAGCTCACCTAAGCGGTTATTTCCGTTCCTACCTATACGGCAGGTAAATACACGGACGAGAAAAAGAGATAAAAATTTTCTCAATGGGTCTGTCGCTTAATAGTTTTTTGAATATAAATTTTCACAATTTTGAGTTAAATTTTTCAAACAATTTTTGAGGCCTAGCCGAAGCTAAGTTGAAAAAATTTTTGTAAAATTTAACCTAAATTTGGAAATTTTAACAAAGATACTATTAAGTGACAGACCCAAATGGAAGGTGACAAATTGTATTTTATAAGACCCACAGATTAATGGATACTATCCACGACCCTGCAGACAAGAAATTACTTAAAGGGAAGATTCCAGTCGCAACCGAAATGATCCTTTTTATAATTCCCATGCTTGTCGTGCCTGCAGAGCTGTGGATACTATTTATAATGTTTAACTAAGTATTCTATCAAAGATAAATCATTGTGTCAAGTACCAAACACGAAAATAAACAAAAAATCGCTTATTTTAGCGAATTTTTCATTAGTCATCAGAATTACTTACCAATCCTGTGCTATTATATAAGGAATTAAGATCTTTATCAACTCCTAGTTATCCATACATTACCAACACCTTGGTTTTGCTGGTTTTACCAGATTTTATTTCTATTTGGCTTTTAGAAACCTTAAAGTAATGAGACAGAATTTCGATTAATTGCTTGTTTGCCCTTCCACCAATTGGCGTAGCACTTAATCTAACTTTAAAAACATTATCACTTATTTTTTCAACTTTAACTTCCTTGGAATTAGTTTTTACTTCAACTGTAATTATTTTTTTCATTATATTTTAAATATTTTCTAAAATTTTTAATTCTAAATTATTACTTTCTGTATCCAACAATGAAAATGTAGCTTTAGAAAACATACCGCCAAGTGTTCCGGGATTGGCTAAAATAGTATGATCAATTTTTTCTATCCAAGGTTTATGAGTATGGCCGTAAAAAACCATATTATATTTCGCGCTCTGGGCTAACTCCTTGGCTTTTTCTGGATAATGACAAAAAGCTATTTGTAGAGACGGAGCATGCCCCGTCTCTACAGTAATTTCACCTTCATCACCATGCAAAGTTACATTATTAGTTTCAGCACAAACTTTTTTAAGCATTTCCCTATCAGAAACATTACCATGAACCAGGTGTATTGGCCCAGAAAATGCCGGCACAATTACTTTCTTGATCATAGCCGGAGCGGCTAGATCACCGCAATGAATAATCATTTCTATTTTATTACCACTGGCCCAGGACAAAAATTTTTCGGTATTAACAATATTATCATGAGAATCAGAAATTATAGCTATCTTCATAAAATTATTTTTTATCTCTCATGGTTTTTAAAATTTCAATATCTTTTTTTCTACCTTCTAAATCTGGAGTTTCCAAAATCAAATCAATTTTATGTTTTTGAGCAAAATCCACTATGGCTTGAAACCCGACTAAACCAATTTTACCTTGACCAATATGTTCGTGCCGATCTTTTTTGGCATTAAGTTCAACTTTAGAATCATTGGCGTGAATTAATTTTAAACTCTTCATACCCAATACTTTATCAAAATCAGAAAAAGTTTTTTCCACCGCCTTTTTAGAAGATAAATCGTAACCACTAGCATATGCATGGGCGGTGTCAAAACAAATACCTAAATTATATTTTTTTAGCTTTTTAGAATTAACTATTTTATTTATTTCTTCATATGTGTCCCCAATAACATTGCTGGCTCCAGCGGACATCTCTATTAATAATTCGGTCTTGCCTTGGTAACCATTTAATACTTTCTCTAGCCCATCACAAACCAATTCTAATCCTTTCTTTAGACCAGATTCCTTATAACTTCCAGGATGAAACATTAAATATTTTACTCCTAAAATACTGCCTCTTTCCAACTCTTCTCTAATTACACTAACAGAGCCGTAATAAATTCGATTATTTAGCGAAGCAAAATTAATATAATATGGGCCGTGGATATAACAGGCTAATTGGCCATATTCCTTCATATTATCTTGAAACTTTTTACCAATTTCTGGAGTTATTATAGTAGCTTTACCGCCTTGGGGCGAACGAGAAAAAAATTGGAAACATTCACAACCAATGCTTTTAGCGCGCTCTGAAGCTAGAGTAACATCGCCAGCAGCCGAAACATGGGCACCTATATTCATAAATATTTTATTTAAAAAGTATTAATTATTTTATCATTATACCATAAGCACCTAAAGTCGTTTTAATGATAGTTTCCAGATCACTATGCTTGGCTTGCCAACCTAATAACTCCATGGCTTTACTAGAATCAGAAAATAATTTTGGCGGATCGCCTAATCTTCTGGCAGAAATTTTAATTGGAAAGTCTACTTTTGATATTTTTTTAGCCGCATCTATAATCTGCAATGTGCTTAAACCCTTGGCAGTGCCTAAATTAACAATTAGATTTTTATTTTCCTGATTTAGATATTTTAAAGCCCTAACATGGGCATCAGCCAAATCACTAACATGAACATAATCCCTAATACAAGTTCCGTCATCTGTTTGATAATCATCGCCAAAAATTTCAATATAATCACGAACACCTATAATTGTTTCCATAACTATGGGCAACAAGTTAGCTGGATTTTTTTCTAATCCCCTTACTTGGCCGTCAACATCATAACCCACGGCATTAAAATATCTTAAAGCCGCATAATTAAAACCCCTAATTTGACTATACCATTTGAGTAAATCTTCTATGGTCAATTTGGTTTGGCCATAAAAATTAACCGGTTTAGTGGGATGTTTTTCATCAATCGGCAGATAAACAGGATCGCCATAAACTGCGGCACTGGAAGAAAAAATTAAATTTTTTATGCCCAGAGCTGAAACGGCATTAAGCAGATTAATAGTTCCAAAAATATTATTGATGGCATATTTCTCTGGTTCTATCATAGACTCTCCAGCCGCCTTATACGCGGCCAAATAAATAACAGCGCCCACTCCGCTGAGAGCTTTTTTTATCTGATCATAATTTATGATATCGCCTTCAATAAACACAACTCCTTCAATAATATTTTCTCTTCGGCCAGTGCTTAAATTATCAAAGACAATCGGCTGATAGCCGTTTTTTAAGAGTTCACCAACCACATGACTGCCAATATAGCCAGCTCCTCCCACAACTAATATTTTATTATTTTTTATCATAAATAAAATTATTCGCCCTCAAAAGAAGTTTGACTATAAACTTGCAGGCCCGCATTTTTTAATCTTTGACTACCACCTAAATCGGGCAAATCAACAATAAAAGCCATTTCCACTATTTCTCCGCCTAATTTTTTAACCAACTTAGCTGCGGCTTGTGCTGTTCCTCCGGTAGCAATTAAATCATCAACAATTAAAACCTTCTGGCCAGTAGTAATGGCGTCTTTATGAATCTCAATCGTATCAGTGCCATATTCCAGTTCATACTCTTCACTTTCCACTTCGGCTGGTAATTTGCCTTTTTTTCTCACTGGCACAAAACCCTTGCCTAATTCATAAGCCAAGGCCCCGCCCAAAATAAAGCCACGCGAATCAATACCCACTACTATATCAATCTTTTTATCTTTATACCTGGCTATAAAATCATCTAAACATAATTTTAAACCAACTGGATCTTTAAGTAGGGTGGTGATATCGCGAAATATCACTCCTTTTTTAGGCCAGTCGCTAATAGTGCGAATACGAGATTTAATGGGCATAGGATTTAATTTTTAATTTCTAATTTCTAATTTTTAAACAATTTCCAATTTTTAATTTTTAAATAATTTCAAATTTTTAAAAATTTAAAAATAGTTTATCTATTTTATTATTTTTCGGCAATTATAGCTATTACAATTACATTTAAATTTATCTAAACCGTCCTCCTTAGAATAATCTGAGGTGATTTCATCTCCTTTTTTAATATCTCTTATGGCTATATCATGATTATTCTTAGGTTTGGTATTAGCATTACATGAATGATTAACATATCTAGCCGGTAGTTGCATTAGTATATATTTTTTACCATCTCTTACTAAAAACTTTTTTTCTGATTCTGGTAATATATTAACATCTTTCTTAGTTAGAATTTTTTCAAGTGGCCACTTTATTACCCTCTCGCCTTTGTTAAAATTTCTATTGGCAAATACACCTTTACCAGAAATGGATGATTTTTTAATTATCAAATCTTCCGACATATTATTTAATTTTAGGAATAACTTTGATTAATAATTGTTTTACCTTTTCGGCATTAATTTTCATAGTCTCTAATACTATTTCAAAGGTAACCGGCGCTTCATTTTCTTTCCAACAATCATAATCGGTAGACATAGCAATAGTTTGATAAGGAATGCCTAGCTCATTAGCTAAGATCACTTCTGGACAAGTGGACATATTGATAATATCCGCCCCCCAATTTCTAAACATATGACTTTCGGCCTTAGTAGAAAATCTTGGGCCCTCAATAGTTATGACGGTTACATCTTTATTATATTCAAAACTAAGATCATCACTGGTTTGGCATAAAATATCCCTTAAATTTTTATCATAAGGTTTAGACATGGGAGTATGAACCACTCTATCAGTAAAAAAAGTTAAATTACGATGACAGGTAAAATCAATAAACTGATCAGGAAAAACTAAATTGCCCGGTTTTATTTCTGCTCGAAGCGAGCCCACGGCTGTAGCGGCTAAAATATGAGTGCAACCTTCATTTTTTAGCGCCATAATGTTAGCTAAAAAATTAACCTTGGTGGGCATAATGCTATGATCCTTGCCATGACGCGCTAAAATCACCACTTCTACCCCATCAATTAATCCAGTAGTTAAAGCCGATGATGGCTTGCCAAATTCGGTTTCTACTTCTTTTTCTTGTGATTCTTTTAAAATATTTGGATCATCTAAGCCGGAACCACCTATAATGCCTATTTTGGGCATAAAAAATAAAAATTAATAATCAAGACACCTTAATTTTAATAAATTGGGCAGTTTTTGGCAACTATCGTATTGTTATATATATTGTTATTATTTTTTAGAAAAAATACTTTTATAAAACCTTTTGACCGCAAAAGGTTTCTCCAAAACTCGCCAGTGAATTCCTTCGTCTATAAAATCTGATTAAACTTCACTAATTTCCGAACTCGCTATTTTTATCTATTTTAAATATGTCAAAAATAGCTCAAACATGCGGAAATTTGGCTTATGTAAATAAGCCAACGCTCAGTTTAATCTTGATTTTATTACAACTCAGTCATTATACTGGCAGGTTTATTTATTATATTTACAAAAAAATATCGAGCATATGAAAAATTTAGATTAAATGTCATTGCGAGGAACGAAGCAATCCCACTTGATATAAACATAAGATTGCTTCGCTTCATTTCATTTTGCTCGCAATGACAATGTATTTGAAATGTTAAATTTTTCATATGCTCGAATTATTTTATTAATAAATAGGCAGCCTTGAAATAATTTTGTTAAAAAACAGGTCTAAAATGGAGCGTTATTTTTATGTTCTATAAAAATAAATTTAAATCTGTTTGAGACATTTTCGACTTATTAAAAAATAATAGAAAATGTTGAGTTTTTAAATTAGCGATAATTTTAGACCTGTTTTTAAAAATTATTTCACCAGCTACGCTTTCCTGCCTACCGGCAGGCAGGTTTACTGCCAGCTTTTTTCTAAAAAAAGGTGGCTAAAGGATATTTATTGGTACGAAAATAATAGAAAAAATATTTTGCTACCAAAAGTGGCTAAAATAAAATTTGGCAAATAAAGAAGTAAAAGAAAAAATAAACTACTACGCCCTTACGAACATAGTATTTTACAATTCAAGCTTCGCTTGTCCATTGTCTTCTTGATAAAAGTTTTATTTCTGTCATCCTCGACCTGATCGGGGATCCAGAATTATATAATAAAACCACTGGATTCCGGGTCAAGCCTGCCTACCG
>CAYIBK010000004.1:54861-57757 GCA_964361645.1 uncultured Gammaproteobacteria bacterium | reverse complement strand
TGGAAAGAATGACTCAATTCAAGGATAAATCAGGCCGGCAATTGAAAAATATCAATATGGGTTTATTTGATTATCCCGTGCTTCAAGCGGCTGACATTTTAATTTATGGTGGCGAATTAGTTCCAGTGGGCGAAGATCAAATTCAACATGTTGAGCTAACTCGTGATATTGCTAGATGGTTTAATAATAAATACAAAACAAAATATTTTCCCGAAGCCAAACCTCTACTAACACCATCGGCTCGGGTAATGAGTTTGGCTGATCCAGAAAAGAAAATGTCAAAATCACTGGGCGAAAAGCATTGGCTGGGTATTGATGAATCCCGGGAAAAAATAACCGATAAAATTAAAAAAGCCATCAGTACGGAAAAAGGAGTGGGCAATTTAAAAGCTATTTATAAGGCCTTTGTCGAAAATATGTCAGGTGATTTTAATCCGGACAAAATGGGCGAGACCAAAATAATAATTGCTGATGGAATTTATAATTATTTTAGTGAATTTAGAACCAGGAAGCAGGAATTGATAAAAAACCCTGATTATGTTAATAAGATATTAGAGCAAGGGCAAAAACAAGCTCAAAAAATTGCTTCTAAGACAATTTTGGAGGTTAAGGAAATAATCGGGTTAAAGTAAATTTCATCTTTTATTTTTAGGGGCGCAGAAATATTTCTGCGCTTTTAGCACCTTGAAAACCAATCAAAAAATAAGGAGAGTCTTTGATATGAATATAGCCATAGATTTGAATGGGGGTGATTTTAGCCCCATTGAGGTTATTGAGGGTATTAGAATAGCCATTAAAAGGGGCTATGTCTTGCCAGAACAGATTTTAGCTTTCGGTAATCAGGAGGCGATTGATATTGTTGGTAAAATAAAAGATCAAAGTCTCCAGCGCATCAATTTACGTTATGCTCTGAAGTTATTGGTATGAGTGATAAAATAGCGGTTATTGCCAAAAAGCGAGATTCTGCTATTGGCCAGGGCATTACTTCCCTTAAAACCGGAGAATCAAATGTTTTTATTTCTGCCGGTAATACTGCGGCGGTAGTGAGCTTGTCAGTGATGATTTTAGGAAGAATAAAAAGAGGCATTTTGCCGGCTATTGCTGTTATTTTACCCAGTAAAAACGGCCACTGTCTAGTGATTGATGTTGGTGCTAATGCCAATTCTGATGCTCATGATTTATTAAATAGCGCCAAAATGGGCAGCGCTTATGCCAAAGAAATATTAGATGTTGATAGGCCTAAAGTTGGTTTGCTCAATATTGGTGAAGAAATAGGCAAGGGTCATCGGGATATTAATTCAGCCTATGAGCTTCTTTCTGAAAGTGATCTTAATTTTATTGGCTATGTTGAGGGCAATGATATTTTTGGTGGCACGGTTGATGTGGCGGTAACCGACGGCTTCACCGGCAATATTATTTTAAAATCAAGTGAAGGCTTGGCCAGGATGATTTTGGATTTAGTTAGGCAAGAATTAAAAAACAATAAATTATTCTACGTTGCTTTGCCATTTTTGATTTGCGCCATGCCCTTTTTATATCCCATACTCAAATCACTTAAGATTAAGTTGGATTATGATGAATATGGCGGTGCTCTTCTTTTGGGAGTGCCGGGCAATATTATTATTGCTCATGGCCATGCCAAGCGCCGGACTATCGCTAAGGCTATTGGTGCGGCTGTTAGAGAAGCGGATCTAGGAATTACTAATTTGATTTTAAATGAACTTTTGGATAACACAACAACACCGGATGCTTAATAAGCTCCGGTTTTATTTTTGGCTCGTCTAATATCTGTTTACGATAGACAGGCCAGGAGATTATTTTTTATCAATTAATTGCTTAATATAATCATTTAAATCAATTTTTCTGGACACCATTTTTAAGGCCTCAAATAAATTCAAAATAACTGTATAGATTTCTTGGTTTTTAATAGTTAAAACTAATTTTTTTTCAAAATTAATCATTATCACCATTTTTTTAAAAATCAAAATATCCAAATCGAAGTCCATTAAAAAATTAGGAGCTACATAGGCAATGACTAAGCGGTTTTTATAAATTTTTAATGATTCAATTGACAGATCATTAAAAGATAATAACGCTTCTTCGCCAAAAACACCTTCCAGAATTATTTTATATTCCCTAAACTTATTTTGAATATTGCTAAAATAGGACTTGCCAAGTTCTTGGGAGGCCGCTGCCGATTTATTGCCTTCAATAGCAAAGACCCGGCTGTTATAACCCGCTTCTAAAATTCTTTCATAAGCCAGTAGGATATTTTTTTTGCCTCGGGAAACTTCCACGCCAATATCTGGGGGCAATTGAATTATTTCTGCTATATCTGCGGTGTTAAAATAACTATATAAATTACCAATCAATTTTTTAATTTTATCATTATTTATTAGCCACTCGTAGTGCCCTTTAATTTTAACTTTACTAATTAATCCTTGTCTTAGTAATTTTTTCAATAAAAAATTAACAGTGGTGCGCTTAACCCCTGTTTTTTTAGCTAAATCAATTGGCCGCAACTGTCCAAAATCCTTAAGTGTTTGGATAATTACTTTCTCTTTGTCTTCCAGGCCTAGTATTTTTAGGTCTTTTTTTGGTTTTGGCATAATTTCATTATACATAACGACAATATTATTGTCAAAAATAATAATTAAAAACATTTAAAATTAGCCAAAAAATAAATAACTGCCGATTTTTATTTAAATTTATTTTTAAAAAGAGCATAATACAAAGGTAATTACTTTGAATTACGAAATATTCATTTTCCTGTCATTGCTCATTTTTCTGTCATTGCGAGGAACGAAGCAATCCCATGGTTTCATTGTCATTGCGAGTGATCCTTCGTGAACTCGGGATAAACTCCGCAATCCTATGGTTTCATTGTCATTGCGAG
>CAYIBK010000004.1:0-54761 GCA_964361645.1 uncultured Gammaproteobacteria bacterium | reverse complement strand
AATGAACTTAGCTGAAGAAGCCAGAGAAGTTTTAGTAAAACTTCCGGGGAAACAAGAACAAAGAGAAAGGTTAATAAGCGATCATCTTAATTGCGTCATTATAAATTTGAACCTAAGGGTTGATGAATTTATTAAGCTATGTCCGGGACGAATTTTAGAGGCCGCTAGACATGGAAGAAGACAAATTGGACTTAAAATTCATTATGAAACTAATTGTATTATAGAATTTCGTCGTGACGCGATGATGGATATTGAAGTAAAACAAAGATTTATAAAATATATTTATTCCTTACAATTCCTATCAAAGTTAAAGCTATTTTGTGAGCGCGAAGGCCTTAAACTAAAAATTATCTCTGTGTGCGATTGGGAAGAAGAGGCAGAGAAAATAGTAATTTCTTGGTAAAAAATTAAATTTGAATATTAACAAGACATGCCAAAGAAAAAGGAGGTGAGTATAATGGCTAAATGTCAATATTGTGGTGGTAAAGGCATCATCAAGTGGCCCAATGCCACATACACATGCAAACATTGCGGTGGCAGTGGCAAGTGTAATTGTAAGCCCTGCAAGTCTTATGCTTGATTCTGACGACGATTAATTTTTAATAATTTCATGTAAAATCGCACCAACAACAAAGACCTCAAATAATTGAGGTCTTTTATTATTATATCTAGTGAGGAAATAGAAGCCGACAAACGGCGTAGATTATTTAATCAAAGAAATTATCTCCTTAGTAATTTTATCCAGAGTGGCTTTGTTTTTAGCCTCCACATTAAGTCTAACTATCGGCTCGGTTTTTGAGGGGCGTATATTCATAAACCAATTGTGGCCGTAAATTGATAAGCCGTCCAAATTATCCTTTTTATAACCGGCATATTTTTTAACTAATTTTTTTTCTAAAGTAGAAAAATTTACATTTTCATAATTAAGTTCACCAGAGATAAAATATTTATTTTTGAATTCGTCTATGGCTTCTGAAAGTGAAAGATTATTTTCTTTTAAGTGTTCTAAAATCAATAATATCGGTATTATAGAATCACCAAAAATATAATTATTTTTTTTATCGATAATTCTGAAATTAAAGAAATAATGGCCCGAATTTTCACAGCCGAAAAGGGTTTTTCTATTTCGCATCAAATCAACTAAATTAGCATAGCCGCTGCGGCTGACTATAGGTGTGCCACCAGATTTTTTTATTACTTCACTTAGCCCTAGTTGTAATCGGGCGTCTATGGCTATGACCGTTTTTTTATATTTCTTTAAAATTATTTCTGACAGCAGGCAGTTGATGTAATAAGGATTGATGAATTTACCATTTTCATCAATAAAAATACATCTATCCCCATCACCGTCAAAAATTATTGCTAAATCAGCTCGGTATTTTTTAATTGCTTCAATGGCCGATTTTTGGTTTTTAGCTAGCATCGGATTTGGCCCATGATCAATAAACCGATCATTAGGTTTAAAATTTATTTTTATTATTTTAGAATGTAATCGGGCAAAAAAATAATCAGCCAATCTGGTGCCAGATCCGCCACTGGCGTCTAAAATTATTTTGAAGCCACTAATTTTTTTAAGCTCTGCAATTTTAGAGGCAAATTGGTAGTAATGATTGGCAATATCAATAGGGGTGGTTTTAACTGATTTAAAACCCTCTGTTTTGGGAGGAATAATTTTTTCGGCCAGTTGCTGTATTTTTTTTACTCCAGTATTTAATCCCAAAAGGGATCCGTTTTTATTACATAACTTTAGGCCAGTATAGCCAATAGGGTTATGCGAAGCGGTTAGTGATATGCCGCCGTCCAATTTTTTATCTTTGATGGCAAAGAACATAGTTGGAGTGCTATTGATGCCAAGATAAAAAATCTGGCAGCCAGCGTCTTTAATACCGCTAAAAAAAGCCGGCATAATAGTGGCTGATTCTGGCCTGCGATCACAGGTGGCGGCTATTTTTTTGGCTTTAAGTGAGATGGCAAAAGCTTTGCCCAATAAATAAGCAGTTTTTAAATTTATTTCGCTAGGATACTTTCCTCTAATATCGTATTCTTTGAAAATTGATGGATTAATTTTTGCCATAAGTATTTTAATAATTACATTATCCGCCATTGAGAATTATTCTCTTATGTCATTGCGAACGAAACGAAGTGGAGTGAAGCAATCTCATTTTTGTATCAAATAAGATTGCTTCCCCGTCTTCACGAGGACTCCTCGCAATGACAAAAAGAAGATATTTCATAATTTAATTTTAACATTTTTTTGATAAAAATTAAACTTACTCAGTAATTATTGATTTATTTTTTCAGCGATCACTATTAGATTTTTACCTTTAAAACGCGAAGTTTTTTCGCCCCTATATTCATAAAACACTTCTTTAACTTCAAAGCCGGCTTTTTTAAGCAATTTTTTTAACTCACCTTTAGAAAAAGAGTGGACATATCTTGATTGGTTTTGTTGCCAAGGGATAAAAGCGTCATTAAAAGAGAAGATTTTATATTTAGTAATCTTTAACCTATAATTAAACAAGTGGCGGCGATAATCTTTTTGCCATAAGTTCCAAGAAGTTATTATAAGTAGGCCATCATCAGTTAGCGATTCTTTAATATTGTTAAGAATTTTTAATCTTAGCTCTTTGGTTGGGAGATGATGAATAACTGCAATCATTAAAGCTAAATCGAATTTTTTGTTTGGTAATTCATTATTTATAATATCTAGGACTTGAAAATTTATGTTTTTTCTGTTAGAATAATTATTCTGAGCAATTTTTATTAATGAAGCAGAATTATCCAAACCTAAATAATTTTGATTATCCGATACTAATTCCGATAGGCGGCCACTACCACAGCCCAAATCAACAATGTTATTAGCTTTATTTATATGTGATTTTATTAAATCTATAATGGGCCAGGGTTTTTTTCTGGTCTGATAAAAATCATCAGCTATTTTATTATAGAGATCAAGGGTAGATTCTAAAATTTTTTTTACCGTTTTTTCTTTCATCTATTTATGACCAAAATACAATTACAAAAAATAATCAAATCATTAGTTAAATCAAAGCCTTCTTCCTACAAAGAGCTGATGTTTGTAATTAGAAATGAATCAGGCAAGTTCGGCTTTCCTCCACCAGAAAAATCAAAGCTACTCTCAGCTTATCATATTTTAATTAAAAGTAAAAAAATAAAATCCAGCCCAGAATTGGAAAAATTATTAACCAAAAGAGCAGTGCGTACTATGTCTGGGGTGGCGATAATTACCGTTTTAACCAAGGCCTATCCCTGCCCTGGCAAATGCGTTTTTTGTCCCACTGAAGTTAGAATGCCCAAGAGTTATTTATCCAATGAGCCGGCGGTGATGCGCGCTATCTTAAATGATTTTGATCCTCATAGGCAAATCAAGATGAGACTTCGCGCACTCAAAGCTAATGGTCATAAAACTGATAAAGTAGAATTGATAATTATCGGCGGTACTTGGTCTGCTCTTCCAAAGCAATATCAAGATTGGTATATCAAAAGATGTTTTGAAGCTTTAAATGGCAGAAAATCTAAAAACTTGGAGCAAGCTCAAAAAATAAACGAAACCGCCAAACATCGCTGTATTGGTTTAACTTTAGAAACTCGTCCAGACTTTATTAATGCCAAAGAAATAATCAGGATGAGAAAATTCGGTTGTACTCGGGTAGAACTTGGTATTCAACATATTGATAATAAAATACTGGCCTTAAACAAAAGAGGGCACACAGTAGAGAGAAGCATTAAAGCCATAAGATTATTAAAGGAGGCTGGCTTTAAAATAAATTTACATTTTATGCCTGATTTGCCAGGCTCTACTCCGGCTAAAGATTTGGCGATGTTTAAAAAAGTTTATACCCACCAAGACTGGATGCCGGATATGATCAAGATTTATCCTTGCGTGGTAAATGAGCATGCGGAACTTTATAATTGGTGGAAGAGTGGCAAATATAAGCCGTATAGTGAAAAGCAACTTCATAAACTATTAATTAATATCAAAAAAATTACGCCAGAATATGTGCGTATTACCAGATTAATTAGAGACATTCCAGAAGAAAGTATTTTAGCTGGCAATAGTATCACTAATTTACGCCAACTATTGGATGATGAGTCAAAAAAAGAAGGTTGGTCTTGTCGTTGTATTAGATGTCGTGAGGTTGGACGTCATCATCCCATACCACAAAGCATTGATGATTTAATTTTAAAAGTTAGATCATACAGGGCTAGTGAAGGCTGGGAATACTTTTTGAGTTATGAGTCTTATGATGAAAAAGTGCTTTATGCTTTTTTGCGTCTAAGAATAAATAATAAAATTTCTCTCCCTGTCCGAGGGGGAGAAGCCACTCAAGGTGGTAGAGGGGGTGGGAGCTTTATACCGGAATTAGTGGGTGCAGGTTTAATAAGAGAACTTCATACTTATGGCAAATTAACGGAGATAGGTAAAAAGGGTAATGTCCAACACGGCGGATTGGGGACTAGGCTTCTTAAAAAAGCCGAGGAGATTTGTCAAAAAGAAGGCTTAAATAAAATGGCGATTATTGCCGGCGTGGGAGTGCGCAAGTATTACGAAAAATTTGGCTATAAATTAGAAGGCACTTATATGACTAAGATAATCTAGCCACTTTTGCTACCAAAAGTGGCGCAAACCTGCCTGCCGGCAGACAGGACTACGAGCGATGAAAAATTTAACACTCTAAATATATTGTCATTGCGATCCGCCCAGGGCGGAGAAGCAATCTCATTTAATATAAACATGGAATTGCGGAGCCTGTCCCGAGTTTACGAGGGATCTCCTCGCAATAACGCTTAATCTAAATTTTTCATATGCTCGGGTTATTATTTGTATATTATTAATAAAAAATGTAACTTGACAAAAACCTAACCCAGTGATATAATGGTAAGTTGTTCATTGGCAATTCAAACCAAGAAGGAATTCAAAAGTGAAAGATATATTTGTAGCTCTTGTTGGTATGGTAGTGATAATTTTTGTTGTATGCTATACACATCAGATTAAACAAAGTAAAAAGAGTGGCGTGGTGCCGACCCTTTCCACTTGGATAACTTTTGTAATAGGCACTGGATTAAGCCTATTAACTTATCTTTTGGCTGAAGAAGGGGATTGGCGTTCTGGCATTTTAAACACTATGGATTTTCTGGCAACCGTTATTATTTTATTAGCCCTGGTTTATTACGGGGGCAGGAAAATAGTTTTTAGATCATTTGAGAAATGGTATTTGGGTGGAGTATCGGCTATTGTCCTTTTTGGAATAATTTCTCAAGATGCTTGGAGGAGTAATATTTTCACCCAAATGCTCATCGGTCTTGGTTATATTCCAACAATCCTTAGTCTACATCAAGAAAAACGCAATGTAGAATCATATGTGGCGTGGGTATGCGGTTTATCAGCTGGGATATTAGCCCTCTATCCATCAATACAAGGTGGGAATGTTTTAGCTGTAATCTATTCTGTAAGAACAATTGTTTTTGTTATTTTAATTCTGGCACTGATGACCTATTATCAGCGCCAAAGCAGGTTAAATAATGACGTACTTTAATGGTGCGTCATTTTCTTTTATTGTTTAATTTTATTTATTAGTATAAGATGATATTTGTAATAAATAAGAAGGAGGTTAATATGGATATCAATAAAACAATTAAAGGTGAGATTGGCGTTTTTAATGCTATGATTGCTTCTGGACCAGTGATTATTCAAAATAGAGATGGAGTAGAAAAAGTTTTGCTAGTTAAACATGGCGATAAGCCACCGGCAGAACTTAAATGGAAATTTTGTGGCGGTAAATTAATTAAAGGTTTGGATTTGGAAGCCAATGCTATCCGCGAAGCTAAGGAAGAAATTGGCGTAGAAGTAAAATTAATCAAACCGCTTAAGCCGATGGTCGTTTGGAATGAAGTGCCAGAGGCTGGTACTGAAAAGCCGGAGGTGATAATGTTAATTCATTATTTGGCAGAAGTTTCTGATGAGCCAATAGCCGGAGATCAAACATTAGCCATGGAATGGTTTGATATTAATAATCTACCAGATGATATTGCTCCAAATGTTGATCCAGTGATTGCCGAATATCTAAGACAGTTATAAAATAGTTACCTTAAATCACAGCGGATTAATTAAATTGATCCGTTTTTATTTTATATAATAAAATCCATTTTATAATTGAAGAGATCCCCTGCCTGCCGGCAGGCAGGCTCGACTTTACTTCGTGGAGTTTATCCTGAGCGAAGTCGAATGGACTCGGGATTTACCCTGTTAAGTAAAAATCCTTTCAGGATTTTTGGTAACGAAGTTGCCTACTTAACTGGGTGAACATTTCTATTGATGCCGGTATATACCGGTTTTATTAATTGAAATAGTCTGTTTTTTATTGTAATATAAGAACATGAATAAAAAATATATCCACCCTGTTAAATAATATTAAAGTATAATTATGTCACAATTGAAAGGATTAAACAGGGTAAAAAAATTAATCAATCAGGAAACTCAGCGTCAGCAAGATGGCTTGGTTATGATTGCTAGTGAAAATTATGCCTCAAAAGATGTACTAGAAGCAATGGGTACGCCACTTTCTAATAAATACAGCGAAGGTTATCCTGGCAAGAGGTATTATACTGGTAATGCCATAATTGATGAAATAGAAAATACAGCCAAGGATTTGGCGCTCAAGATGTTTGGCTTATCTGATAAAAAATGGCATGCCAATGTCCAACCTCATTCCGGGTCCTCAGCTAATCTGGCAGTTTATTTGGGACTTCTAAAACCAGGTGATAAAATACTGGGGCTTGATTTGGGAGCTGGAGGACATCTAACCCATGGCTCTAAAGTAAGTTTTTCCGGCCAGCTTTTTAATTTCTCTCATTACAGTGTGGATCCTAAAACCAACAAATTTAATTACGCTGAAATTCTTAGAATGGCTAAGCGCGAAAAGCCTAAAATGATTGTCTCTGGCGCGACGGCTTATACTCAAAAAATAGATTTCAAAAAATTTTCACAAATTGCCAAGAGTGTCGGTGCTTATCACTTAGCGGATATCTCTCATGTAGCCGGATTAGTAATTGGAAGTGTTCATCCCTCGCCATTTCCTGATGTTGATGTGGTGACTACCACCACCCATAAGACTTTGCGTGGACCTAGAAGCGCTATAATAATTTGCAAAATTGATTTGGCTAAAAAAATTGATAAGGCCGTTTTCCCAGGCATGCAAGGCGGACCACTAGAAAATGTGATTGCGGCCAAGGCTATGGCTTTTTGTGAAGCAACAACAGATAAATTCAAAAAAGACCAAAAGCAAACCGTGGTAAATGCCAAGATTATAGCTAAAGTTTTAATTGATAATGGCATTAAGTTGGTAGCCGATAGCACAGAAAATCATTTAGTTTTAGTTGATTGCCGCAATTTGAATATTTCTGGCAAGGTGGGCGCAGAAGTGTTAGCCGAAGCTGGTATTTATACCAATGCCAATATGATTCCTTATGATCCAGCCACACCTCTTAATCCTTCGGGCATAAGAATAGGCACTCCGGCTTTGACTACTCGTGGTATGGGTGAAAAAGAGATGGTAATAATAGGCGAATGGATATCTGAAATCTTGAAAAATCCTGATAATAAGAAAATAAAGTCTGCTATAAAACAAAACGTTTTTAAATTAACGAAGAAGTTTCCAATATATCAGAATTTTTAATTATGAATTATTAATTTTGAATCAATTTTAAAATTATAATTTCAAAATTAAAAATTCATTCAAAATTGGAAATTAAAAATTAGAAATTATGTCAAAAATATTAAACGGCCAAGAATTGGCCGATACTATAAAATCAGATTTAGCCCAAAAAATATTCGCTCTAGAGAAAAAACCAGGTCTAGCTGCTATTTTAGTGGGTAATAATGAAGCCTCGGCTACTTATATTAAGCTCAAGGAAAAAGCTTGCCATGAGGTTGGCATTAATTTTCATAAATATTTATGTCCGGAGATTATTGATGGGGAAAAATTAGCAGAACTGATACAATTTTTAAATAAAGATGATGAGGTTGATGGTATTTTGCTTCAGTTGCCCCTACCTGATGGATATGAAACGCAAAAAACTATAGATCTTATTTCACCTCATAAAGATGTTGATGGATTTTTTTCCAGTGGCGAAGAAGATAAAGTTATACCGCCGACTATCTCTGCTATTATGGAACTGTTAAAAGCCACGAATGAAGATTTAAAAGGCAAAAAAACATTAGTTATTGCTAAGTGTGATATTTATACGGATAAAATGGAAAAATATCTTTCTAATTTAGGAATTACTAATATTAAAACCAGTTCTAATATTCCAGAAGATTCTGCCAATTACGATATTATTATTATTGCTCTAGGCCAGGCCAAATCACTTAAAAAAGCCATGGTTAAAACTAGTGCCATTATAATTGATGTGGGTATTAATAAAATAGATGGGCAAGTAGTGGGGGATGTGGATGAGAATGTGTTGGAAGTAGCTTCTTTTATTTCTCCGGTGCCCGGTGGTGTTGGGCCACTAACTGTGGCTTGTTTATTACGGAATACTTTGGAAATAAATTTGAAAAGAAATTAATAATAAAAAACAATCTAAAATTAGATCGTTTTTTCATTGAATATTATTTAGCCACTTTTAGTAAAAGTGGCGCAAAACTACGAGCGATGAAAAATTTAGCGCTCCAAGTAAAATTCTAACAAAACTTTTAAACTCTCCGCCCAGGGCGGATCAGACAGTAAAAGTTTTGTAACTCATTTTACTTTCCGCTTAATCTAAATTTTTCATATGCTCGAGATTAATTTATAAATAAAATAATAAATAAAAGTATGTTTAAAATAGTTGAATATTTTAAAATATAATTAACTTTCCTGCTTCAAGAGTAGGTCCATAAGTTTAAGAAAAACTTTAGCATTCATCTCCACATCAGGCATGGCCCGGTGAGCAGATTTATGTTCAAAGCCAAAATGGCTAGCAACATTAGTTAAAGTATTACTGGGGAGCGATAATAATTTTCTGGCTAATTCCAAGGTGTCTATTATCTTATTTTCCGGCTTAGCCAGTTTCATTTTTTGGCAATAGTAAATAATAAATAGCCAATCAAATTCTCTAATATTATGTCCGACTATTATAGAATCTCCAATAAAATTCAAGAATTTTTTCATCACCACATCAATACTTTGTCCATTAACTAGCAAGTATATTTCATTAAGTCCGTGGATTCTCTCGGCCTCTGGCGGAATTGATTTGGTGGGTTGAGCCAGAATTTCAAAACGGTCAACAATATCACTGCCTTTCAATTTCAGGGCGGCGATTTCCAAGACATCGTCTTTTTCCGGATTCAAGCCGGAAGTTTCCACATCAAAAATCGTGAAATATGTCTCTAAGAATTTTTTGTATTTATCAGTCATAGTTAATATCTTAGAATAATTATCGTTTTTTTTCAAATAACTTGAAAAAATAAAGGTTTTGTTGTATATTATGTTAGTAATTTTAAATTTTATAATTTAGAAGTTGTCTGTAAAAAATTTAAAAATTAGAAATTAAAAATTAGAAATTATTTTTATGTCATTATCAGTGGGTATAGTAGGACTACCTAATGTAGGGAAATCAACTTTATTCAAGGCCTTAACCAAAAAACAGGTTGATGCTTCTAATTATCCATTTTGTACCATCGATCCCAATGTTGGTGTGGTTGCCGTGCCCGACGCCCGATTGGAAAAATTAGCTAAAGTGTCTAATTCTGCCAAAATAGTTCCTACCGCCATTGAGTTTGTGGATATTGCTGGGCTAGTGGCTGGCGCTCACAAAGGCGAAGGCTTGGGTAATAAGTTTTTGGCTAATATTAGGAACACCGATGCCATCGTCCAAGTCCTGCGTCATTTCAGCGACAAGGATGTTACTCATGTTCATGGAAAAATTGATCCGGAATCAGATAAAGAAACGATTAATTTAGAATTAATTTTTGCCGATCTGGCAACAGTTGATGGCCGTATCGGTAAAAATGAAAAATTAGCCAGAGGCAATGACAAAGAAGCCAAAATTCTCCAACCTATTTACGAAAAATTAAAAAAGGGTTTGGAAGAGGGCAAATTAGCCATTGATATCATAACTGATAAGGAAGAAAAATTATTGATCAGGGATTTGAATCTCTTAACTATGAAACCGATGATTTATGTTCTAAATGTTGATGAAGATAATATTTTTCAGGCAACTGATTATATTCCCATTTCGGCTAAAATAGAAGCTGATTTATCGGAATTGCCTAAGGAAGAAGCTAGTGAATATTTAAAAGAATTAAAGTTAGAATCATCTGGACTTGACAAATTAATTAAAAAGTCGTATGATACTTTGGACTTGATAACATTTTTCACTTCCGGTCCGCAAGAGGCCAAAGCTTGGACAATTAAAAGTGGGTCATATGCTCCACAAGCAGCCGGTGTTATCCATACTGATTTTGAAAAAGGCTTTATTAGAGCCGAGGTGATTAATTGGCATGATTTTGTAGACAATGGCGGGGAAGTAAAAGCTAAGGAAAAAGGCTTAATTAGATTGGAAGGCAAGGATTATGTGGTGCAAGATGGGGATGTTTGCCATTTTAGATTTAATGTATAATGTAATTATTATGGATGATGATGCTAAATTAAAAATATTATTTTATTCTATGATACTGCTTTCGGCGGTGGCTATTGTTGGCGTTTGGGAAAGTTTTGTTAAACCACTGATTGGATTTTTTACTGGGTTTATTAGTATCGTCTAATTTTGTTTTGAATAGGGCAGTGTGAATAACACTGTTTTTTGTTTATTTTTATGTGTCATTGCGAAGGAGCGAAGCGAATGAAGCAATCCCATAGAATCAGAAATGAGATTGCTTCGTGCCTCGCAATGACATAGTAATTTTTATTCTTGTTACTTTTGTATTGTTAAATATTCTTTCGCCACCTTTTTTTAAAAAAAGTATTTATTGTTAATTTTGTATCTTTAAATAATCTTTTAAAACCTTTTGACCGCAAAAGGTTTTTCCAAAACCTGCCTGCCGGCAGGCAGGCTCGCCAGCGAATTCCCTCGCCGATAAAATCAAGTTTCAGGCTCATTAATTTCTCAACTCAACATTTGCCTTTTATTTTAATAAAGTAGGCAAATGTTTCAAACAGACGAAATTTGGCTTCGCCAGACGCTCGCCAGCATTCGTCTTCAACCTGATTTTATAACAGCTCGGTTATTATGCTGGCATTATTTTATTTATAAATTAATATCGAGCATATGAAAAATTTAGCGTTCTAAATATATTGTCATTGCGAGCGGAATGAAATGAAGCGAAGCAATCTCATTTGATATAAACATGGGATTGCGGAGCCTGTCCCGAGTTTACGAGAGATCTCCTCGCAATGACAATTAAATTACTTTCCGTTTAATCCAAATTTTCATATACTCGAGTTGTTTTTTATAAATTGTATTAATAAAACAGGCGAGCAAGTAAAATTCCCTACCTGCTAGTAGGTAGGCTTGTTTTGTAACAAAATTATTTCAAGGCTGCAGGTGTTTATATATAAATATATAAACAATGCTCGAGTAAATAAACTAGCGTCTAAATTATTCATTGCCAATTTCCTTATCATTTTGTACACTAATAATATGCAACGAGAACGAATAAAAAATATTATCATAATCTCACTGGGCTTATTTTTTATTTTCTTTGGCGCCTTCGCCATAGATTACGCTATTTGGCGCGAGAAGCCCGAGTGGGCTTTTTGGATCTGCTATGTGGCTATGGTGTTAATCGGTTTTGGCGCATTACTCCGCCTACCCTCGCTTATTGCTAGCCAAGTAGCAATTGTTTTTATGCCATTAGCTGTTTGGAATATTGATTTTTTTTACCAAATAATTTTTGGCCAAAAATTGTGGGGTCTAACCGATTATTTTTTTGGCGAGATGTTGCCGGCGGCACGATTCATCAGCTTGGAACACTTCTTTTTAATCCCACTCGGCTTACTGTTGCTCTTTATGATTAAACTTAACCAAAAAACATTTTGGGTAATCAGTGCTATTCAAATGGCGTTACTCTACGGCATTATTAGATTTTTTACCAGATCAACAGAAAATGTCAATTGTGTTTTTCAATCGTGCGGTTCAACCATCTTTAATGGGCCGTGGCCACTTAATTGGTTGGGGCTGACGGTGGGAATGATTGCTATCGCCAGTATCGTTATTATGACCATTCCTATTTTCCACCACCATTCATTGAATAATGGTAGTAAATAGAATATAATTACAGTACGAGGTGCTAATAGCTATTTTAAATATATGTCCAAAAATTTTATAAAAACCAAGGTAAATACCCGGGTGGCGGTGGCTATTGTATTAATTGCGGTGGCCATTGGCGTATCGGCCTCGATTGCCACCTTAATTCCAACCATTGGCAGTGGTAAATTTTCCAATGCCAAGTGGAAAGCAGGAATAGGAGAATGTGATTTGAAAAAAACACTTAACCCCGATGGTACACATCCCGAATGTAGCTTAATAATTGACGGAGGTTTATATTGTACCGCTGATGACAAAGGACTAGGTAAATGTGTGCAGTGCCTTTCAAACCAGAATTGTCAGAACTACCCGCTACTAGGAGAAACCTACCCAGGGGACATTTGTACTCCCCAAAAAAGTTGTAGCTGTAATAGTAATGACGATTGCAAAGCGACCAAGGATTTATTTTTATGTAGAAGAGGAGCATGGATTGATAAAATACAGCAGAATGAATTTAATGCCTCAAAAGAAGTCGGCATCTGCAGAAGTGCCGCCACTACTGAATGTGATAATTTACTACCATCGCTAGGCGATTTTCATCCTCTTGCAGATCCGCCATATTACGATCAATACACTTTCGGATGCACTCTTGTAGGGGGTCAATTTGATTCACCCAAACGATGTGATGATGTGAGCATCGGAGGACACGAGATAGAAGACGCTACGGGAAAAAATATAGGAGGAGAATTGAAATGTGGTGGATCGGGTGGGGGTAAATACCGATGTTGTAAGTTTAAAGGTACGAAATAGGTGCGGAAGTAGTGTTAAAATAAATTTAAAAAAATAAAAAGACACCAAGTGATTACCACTTGGTGTTTTGTTTTACGCTGGCGCTAACGCGGCGATCATAGACGGCGTCGTTGGTGCCGGTCATAATTATAGATTCGGACATTAAAAATATCTTGTCCTTGGCCGAAAGCTGATGGGCATTGATCCAGAGGAAACTTTTGACGAATTGTTGATCTGTCTTGTTCTTAAGATCAATGTCGTACAATTCCAGCAAACGCGCTTGAAACTTTGTCGGTTGCGAAGCATCAATCTTTTCCCAACGAGCGTATGCCGCTTGCAGGATTGGGTCGTCATATGGTGGCAGTATTAGTGCTGTGTGCCGCATTGTGGTGCAACCAACCGCCATAAAGCATAATCCCAGAATAATCAAAGAACGCATTGTTTTACTCCTCCATCTTTTTTGGTTGACATTTACATTGATTGTAAATTACTAATTAATATACACTAAAAATAATTATTTGTCAACCTCTCCCTAAAGGCCGGAGCTTGACGAATCAGGCTCTTGGTTCTTTTGATTTTGAATATATTCTCTCATCTTTCTCTCATCTATTCTGCCGATTGTCTCAATGAAATATCCATCCTGCCAAAAACTATCTCCCCACAAGAACTCTTCCAAGGGAAAATCTTATCATATTTCATATTTCAACATTCTACCATTCAAAATCAAAAGAACCAAGATAAATAGCCCTTCGCCCTTCGCCTCTGGCTCAGGGCTACGGGGCGGCCGTATCCACGGCCTAAAAGCCGTGGCTTGTGGGCTCGGGTTGTCAAGATTTCGCTTTAAAAATAAAGATTCTTTAATAAAAGATTATCTTAAACTTTTATCTCTAATATTATAAAATTACCTAAATAAACAGTATAATTAGACCATTTTTAGCACTTATATCCATTGGTCTTGACAAAAAAACTAATATGTAGTATAATAAAATTATTGAATTGTTCTTTGAAGTGCGTCTCAAAAACTCCGGTTGCCAGTTGTAACCGAGGTTTAGAGCCATAAATGTATAAGGAGGAACAGCAATGTTCCGTATAGCGTTTCTTGCGATAGTGTTAAGTCTTTCCGTCTTTGCCGACGAACCCACACCCGAACCGATCAGCGATGAACAGTTCATCGTCCAGATCAAGGCTGCTTGTCAGGTGGCCAAAGAGAAAAACGACACTGTAGAATTTCTTGGTTTCGGCACTGCCAATTTGCTGGCCACGAACCGGCCCAGCAAGACACGGTGCGGTGTCGGAAATCCAAATCCGAAGACTGGGGAGTGTTCGGACTCGTATCCAATCCGTCCCGATGTCAAAGGTCTGGAGAAGGTCATCCAAGATGAAAAGATGACCAAGCCCGAAATAGTTAAAAAAACCAAAGCAGTTTGGGCCGCCTGGAAAGGATCGGACGGAGTTGTCAGTATCGCTTTCAATTCTCCTGCAGTCGGTATCTATGAGCTATCAACAATATTCGAAGTCGCGGAAGACTGGGAATCACTTAGGATTTACTATATCTCCGTGAGATATGGGCCCAGCGATGAAGACTGGCAGCAAGCTTGTCAAGTCAATAAAGCATGGTTCATTAGACTTCGGCTCGGAGAGGGCGGTACTGTCAAGGATCGCCTTCAGGCACTCACGGATGTCGGCGTCATCAGCGATGCCATCATCACCTCGGAAGCGACACCGATTGCTTCGAAAGAAAAATAACCTTCACACAAAACGGCCCCAGAGCACATTGCTCTGGGGTCTTCACTTTGTTTAATTATTATGGTGTTGTTGATTCGCAAACGAAATCACAATTTGTATACATGCATGGTTTAGTGCCATCACCGCCACGTGGACATCCATCATTTGGGCCAACTAAATCAAGGTGAATCAATTGGTTTCCCCCAGAAGTTCCATTACATGCTTGTTGTGCTGTGCTACACTCTTGAATGATATTAAATTTCGAGCCAGCTGCCTTGATGGCCTTTAATAGGTCTGCTGTTTGGGTACCAGTACAACCCCCACTACTTGATACCAGTTCTTTACATGTAATATCAATTGCTAAACCACGCCCATGTGGACTAAGGGGAGTTGAACCATTCTTACATTTACTACGACCACCCTCATCATAACTTCTGGTGACACTACACCCCGCCGGCCAAGTGTTTTTACAACTAAGAAAATCATTTGGCTGGAATATTGTCATTTTAGTCAACAACTTGGCCCATTCCTGAATCAATTTCTGCTGACCACTCACACCCGTGAATTCATATAATGGTGCATTCACGCCTGGAATCAAAACCGGTTTTCCATTATTAAGCACCGCTCCTCCCCAATCACTTGCTAGAACACCGCATTCACAACGAAGCGATGTGGCCGCGCCAATATCAATCAGATCATCAATACCATCTTGATCATTTTGTAGTAGAAGATCGCCATTATTAAGCGATTCAATCTTGCCATCTCGATCTATACCGTTCGTTAAACGAGGACTCTTTTCACTAATTCCTGCACTACAATTACATTTTCCGGCATCACCATCTGCTCTGCTCATTCCTGGGCAGAAGGCATACCAACCACTGCCGGTGCTGCCATACATATCAGGAATAATTCCCTCGATTTGACACTCTGCAAGTGTTGAAAGTTTTTTACTAACATGTCCAAGGAGATCATAATTGTATACACAGTAACCACAATCTGGCCCTACACAACTACCACCACTAATATTCTTAGCAGAAAAATTTCCCAAACCGGATGAGGGTAAAAGTGAGGCGATAACCATAGAGACACCAATAATGATTACAGCACCAACCGTTAAAACTACGGTGCGATCTTTCACCTTAAGCTTAGTTGCTTGCTTCATTTTTTTAAACATAATTTAATAATATGATTATTTAAATTGGCATCTAGGAGAGATGTCTAGATAAAAATTTATCTTTTTAATGTATCTTAATCATATTATACAATCATCTACAAAATTTAGCTATTATTTTATCCACTAAATACTATGATGTGTTTGTCATTGCGAGGCACGAAGCAATCCCATGTTTATCTCAAATAAGATTGCTTCCCCGTCTTCACGAGGACTCCTCGCAATGACGGTGTGTCCCCCGATCAGGTCGGAGATGACAAAAGGAAGAATACTCCCACCACCCCCACCCCCTCCCTGCCTACCGGCTTGTCTGCCGTAGGCATGTCAGGCAGGCTCTGGCAGGAGGGGGGAAATGTTCTCCCCCTTTCCAAGGGGGAGTTAGAGGGGGTTTGCCGATGTGGATCTAGCATCTGCGTTTCACTTCGTGCGGGATGACAGAAACAAAATATTTGTCTGTTCTAAAATGCTATATCCGTAGGGGCATAGTAGTTTACTAATAAACAAATTTATCAAAATGATTTATTAATAAATTAGCATAAAAATACCTAAAATTAGCCAAAAAACAATAATTATCCACTATTACCCCTTGACAAAATTTGATAGGTGTGCTATAGTGTAGATATCGCATAACGCGAAGCCCGAACCACAATTGGCGAGGGCGCACATTGGAGAGACCAAGGGAATAAAACCAAGGTCACAATTCAGGGAGATTCAAGAATGAAGACCCAATCAGGCAACGCACAAGAAATCCGCAACAACGCTCTCGCAGGCATCGCCGTGATGAACGAAGATGTCTCGAAGGCAGAAGAGTTGTTGGCGGCGATTGACGCCCCCGGCGAACTCAAGACTTTCGAAGGAAACCGCTTTGCGACGTTCGCAGCGGTTGATGACGAAGCACTCGACGGCTTGACCGATTTCCAGGCGGTCCTCGAGAAATCAAAGCTTCGTTACTGCTTGGCGCTCTCCGTTCCGGTGAGCGAAATGCAGACCGAACCCATACTTGACGCATCGGGATCGGCGTTCCGGGTTGTGTGTTCGGCCAACGGCTTGCCGTTTCGAACGCAATCGGAACAGCAGGATGGCCGGTACAAGTACAAGTTCGTACGCCCGAGCTTCTGGCTAGTGAAGGTGGTCGCGGATGGTGACAAGACCATGTATTACGCGACGCTCTTCGGCCAGTACCCCAACGAGCTTGGCCAGCTAGTATACCGCCCCTTCGTGAAGAAGTCTTTCGACGCCGAGTCCAAATCGGAAGTCGAAAAGCCGATCACGAAGGTAGTCGAAGGCGGCGAAAAGGCGGCGCAAGAGTTGAACATCAACGAACGCTTCCTGTACGCCATGGTTCGTCCGCTGATCGATTTGGCGCAGAACCAGCTCCGTCGCCAGGGTCTGAGGGCATCGGTTCATCGCGTGTCGGTTGCTCCGTTGACGTCCACCATTGGAGAAACCTTCCCGGGCCTCGAAGCCCTGAAGATCCAGCTCCAGGCGGAAGAAGCGCCCGCGGACTCGGCGCCCGTCAAGAAGGCCAAGAAGGCCAAGAAGGCGGAAGTCGCGACCGTGTAGTCCACCAAAGGACTACTCCACACACATCCATCAGAGGGCAGATCACAACGTTGATCTGCCCTCGAATTATTTATAGGAACTTTTTATTCAGCATTTTCCATGCTGTTTTTTTGTGTCATTGCGAAGGAGCGAAGCGAATGAAGCAATCCCATCGAATCAGAAATGAGATTGCTTCGTTCCTCGCAACGACATAGTATTTTTTTGTGTTTACTTTACTTTTTCTTTTCTAAGAAAAGAAAAAGCTAACAAAAAGAAAAGTCGCTTGCTATAAAAAATCATGGCTAATTTTATCACAGTTCGCTAAGCCAACAAATGTCCCTTCGCTCCTGAGTTGGCTTTTAACGCTCACTGTTGTATAAAATTAGCACAATATTTTTTAAGGCAAGCAGTTAGTTAATTAAATTTTATTGATAAATAAAAAATAAATCGAGCATATGAAAAATTTAGATTAAGCGGAAAGTAATTCAATCGTCATTGCGAACGCAGTGAAGCAATCCCATGTTTATATCAAATGAGATTGCTTCGCTTCACTTTGTTTCGCTCGCAATGACAATATATTTGTGGTGATAAATTTTTCATCTCTCGTAGTCCTGCCTGCCGGTAGGCAGATTTATTTATAAATATATTAATAAATAGGCGACAATTGAAAAATTTAGATTAAGCGCAAAGCAATTCAATCGTCATTGCGAACGCAGTGAAGCAATCTCGTAGTAATAAAACCAAGAGATCTCTCGCCTTGCTCGGAATGATGCTTCGCATCAGATTGCTTCGCTTCATTTCATTTCGCTCGCAATGACCATATATTTAGAGTGCCTAAGTTTTTATATGCTCGTAGTCCTGCCTACCGGCAGGCAGGTTTGCGCCACTTTTGCAAAAGTGGCTAAAAAAGAAATAAATATTAAAAAGTGTAATAAAAGATATTTGGTATATTTACATAGACAGGTGGGGCAAAAATAATAAAAGATTATTTATCTAAATAAATAAGTAGAATAATTAATCAAACAAAAAAACACCTAAAATAAGCCATATTTTTATTAAGGTATTGACATAATTTCTTATTTATGATAAGATACTAAGTCGTACAAGTACGGCTCTAAAGTACCTTTAATCTGTCTATAAAGCGCATAGTAGCGCTATTTAGAACTTGGGCGCGGTTATTTAACCGCAAAACTGGAGGCTTCAAAATGTCGTTGAAGGAATTGGAACGTGTTGGTCGAGATTTTACTCTTAATGAAGACAATTTTACTGATCAATATTATGCCGGTAGTCATCAAATTGTCGTAAGTGGCGACTGCGTTGATTCGGCGCTTGATGCGCTTGAAACTATTGATGGCGTTAATATCTTTTTCTATGATGACGAACATTATTGCTACATTGTAGCGCCAGAATTGGACGAGCAATCGTTTTTCGAGCAAGTGGTTTCTGTGGTCGAATCGGCGGTGGCGGGTATTGCTGATCAAGATGGCAGTTACAGCGTCAAACGCAAGATTCCGGCCACTCCCGAATTTCCAGAGAAGTCCAATGCCGTTTCCGAACGCGTGGATGGCGTGCTCTGTTACCTGGCCACGGTTCACCTCGGTCGCGGGTATGGAACGCGCTACTCGCAGGTTGACATTCTGTTGTCCCATCGAGGACGCAGGGTGTTCTACCGTGTTCAGCGTTTCAACAACGATGTGGCCGGCCCCGTAAAGGACGGCGAAGCCAAGATTTTTTCGGGTGTCGGTGGTCAGTGGCAAGCAGTCTGCTTTGCCTATGGTATCCAGCCTGCTGAGGGCGAGACGAAAGAAGCGGCACAGCGCGCCAAGCGATTCGTTTTCTCGGTGGTGGGCGAGCTGATGAACCGTTTCTGGTCTGATAGCACCCAGCCCAGTTATTTGCAAGATTGGCAGCAGGCCCAGACGGCACCACCGGCTCTGGCTCTGGCTTAAAGCCAACCAAACAAAATTAGTGCGAGGATGAAATACTCCTCGCTTTTTTTATTGTTTAATTATCATGCAAATAATCGTCATTGCGATCCGCCCAGGGCGGAGAAGCAATCCCATAGTAATAAAACCAAGGGATCCCTTTCCCCGCATCAAGTGCGGGGTCGGGATGACGCTTCGTGTCAGATTGCTTCGTTCCCTGCCTGCCGGCAGGCAGGCTCGCTAATGACAAACACACCGTTATTGCGGTGAGCTTGAGGGCGACGCGACAATCTCATATTAGAGGAATTGGGATTACTTCGTTCGCTTTGCTCCCTCGCAATGACGCTTAAATATATTTATTTATTCTGCCAAATTTCTATTTGACGCCAAACTTTTTGATCCGGCCGGCTGTATATTAAGTTGCCACGATCCAGCCTTTTAAAGCCTAAGTTGGCTATTTTATTTTCTATTCTTAATTTAAATTCTCTCTGGCCCAAGTGCCAGAAAGGCATAATTATTACCACCAGACCATTTGTCTTTAAAACAATTTTAAATTCGGTGAAAGCTTTTAAATAAATATTTTCTATTCCGGAAATGATTTTAAAAATATGGCTTTCTTTTTCATCCTCTTTTATGGTTGGGCCCAAATACGGCTCGGTGATGATTGCCCCAACTGCTCTCGGCTTTATTTTACTGCTTAATTTATCGGCCCCAATATTATAAATAACATATTTAGCATCGGTGATATGGTATTCGCCACATAGCCAATCTAAATTGTCTTGGCTGTCTTCACAAGCCTTAGCGGCTAGATCGCTACCGATTATATTTTTGTAATTTAAGGCTAGTGCCTCGGTTAAAACCGTGCCCGAACCGCAAAAAGGATCCAGGATAAGATCATCGTTTTTGGCTCCTGATAAATTGATCATCATTCTGGCTAATTTGGGTGGCAACATGCCGGAGTGGGCATCGCTTTTGGGCCGGCCGTAATCTCTTTTGCCGTATGCCTCAAATTCTTGAACAGCACAAGTGAGGGCTAAGATACTAGGTAGGATTAAAAATTCGGTTACTTTATTTTTTTTGACAATAACCGATGATAAAACTTTTTCCCGGCTCACAACCAGACGACTAGACAACCCTCGGGCTTTTAATTCCTTTTTTATTTCCATGCCGATTTTGGTGGGCTTGGTTTCATAAAAGCTTAAGCCGTAATTTACCCTGTTAAATAATTTTTCAGAATTATCGGCAGTTTTTTCGGTTGGATTATTATTAACAAAATCTTGGTTTTGTTTATTATCATATTTAACAGGGTGAATTTTAGCCCTTTGGGTTATCTCTTTAATGATAAGCTCCTTATCAATTTTCTGGTCGATAACTTGGCCGATTTTAATAGTGCCGCCGAGTTTTTTTATGGCCTCGCCACAGTCAAAATCAACTAATTTCCCAATTAAGGCGATATTGGTTTTGGTGCTAATTTCAATTTGGGGGAAGAGAGCTTTAATTTCTGCCACCGATAATTCGGGGTTATTGCCCAAGATAAAGATGTATTGGTTCATAATTTATAATTTTTAATTTCTAATTTCCAAACAATTTTAAAATTCTAAAATTAACTAATTATTTTTTAAATTGAAAATTAGAAATTTTTAAATTATCTGTGCCTAAATTCAAAATAATTTTTTAAAATAACTGAAATATTGTATTATTTATCGAGCACTTGCAAATATTAATAATCTATGCTATTATCAGCTTACAACAAAATCAATCTAAAAGGAAGCCTTTTCCATTCACTTATTGTGAAATTATCTTCTTGGCAGTCGAGCAAGAAGAAGGGGCGCCAAATTTGAGTTCGATTAACATTAAACTCTAAGGCGTGCCTTAGGGTTGTTTTTATTCCCTACGAATTTACAAATCTTTTACAAATTTACAAAATTAGGTTTCTCATTTTTATTTGTAGATTTGTAGTTGATCCGTTGATTTGTAGGGGTGTAAGTTGTTAAAAATAATAAATTTAATGAGCAATAAGACATGACTAATACCACACTCGCTTTTAGCGGAAAAAATTACGAATTACTTTATATTGTTTCCAATCAATACATCGAAGATGAGCTTAAGTTAGTGAAAGAGAAAATAAATACTCTTTTGCAAAAATACGGCGGAGTTTTGGGTTTTAGTGAATTTTTGGGTAAAAAGAAATTGGCTTATCCGATAAACAAAATTAATCACGGCTATTATATGGTGGTTGAGTTTGAATTAGAAGATCCAACCGTGGTAAAATCCATTAGTAATGATTTGAAATTAGACAAGGAAATTTTAAGAGCCCAAATAATTTCTAAGCCCAAAATTACCCAAGCCGAAATCGAACGCCAAAAAAGACAAAGGGCTAGGGCCGCTGAAGAGGCTAAGCCAAAAACCGAAGAGAAAAAAGTTGTTAAACAAAAAGAATTTAAAAAGAAGGAAATGAAAAATCTTGATGACAAACTTGATGAAATTCTGCGTGATGATGCTATAATTTAAGTATCTAAGTTCATAAATAAATTTATAAACTAACAACCAATCCTATGAATCTAAATAAAGCGATCATTATTGGTAATTTAACCCAGGATCCAGAAGTTAAAAATACGCCAACTGGCCAATCAGTCTCTTCTTTTTCTGTGGCTACCAATAGAACCTGGACCGATAAACAAGGCCAAAAACAAACTCAAGCTGAATTTCATAATGTGGTGGCTTGGGGCAGATTAGCCGAAATCGTGGGCCAGTATTTAACCAAAGGAAGCCTTATTATGATTGAAGGCAGGATTCAAACTAGAAGCTGGACAGATCAACAGGGTGTTAAGCATTGGAAAACAGAGATTATTGCCGAGAATGTTCAGTTGGGCCCAAGAAGCGGACAATCTTCCGCACCAAAGGCTTCATCTAACTTTGCCTCAGCCCCATCCAACCAGCCAGTAGAACAATCTTCAGAGGTTGATGATGACATTAAAGTTGAGGACATACCATTCTAATAACTCAAAAATCAAAACTTAAAATTCAAAACTAATGACCAACAATAATAAAAAAAATGATTTAATGCAAAAGGACAGATATTGTTATTTTTGCGTTAATAATGCTAATCATGTTGATTATAAAAATCAGCAATTACTTAGAAGATTTATTTCTTCTTATTCCAAAATTGTGCCGCGAAAGAGAAGCGGTGTTTGCTCTAAGCACCAAAGGCTATTAGCCCAGGCCATTAAGCGCGCCAGGATAATGTCTATTCTGCCTTTTGTAACTAAATAAGGCGCTTCGGCGCAAGTCTAAAAGTTTTAAAGTCAAAAGTCTATAAAGTTTATTTTAAATATAAACTTCATAGTCTTTATGGACTTTTAACTTTATAGACTTTATGGACTAGATTTATGGTAATCATACCAAATTTAAATGGCATCAAAAAAGGCACTAATATTATTTATGAAGGCGATCCCTATGTGGTGGCTGAAGCCAATTTTGTTAGGATGCAAATGAGAAAGCCGGTTATGCAGACCAAGATAAAAAATTTGTTAAATGGCAAGATGGCGGAAGTTAACTTTCATCCTGGCGATAAAGTGGAAGAGGCGGACCTGCAAAAGAGAAGGGCTGATTATCTTTATAATGACGGCAGCAATTATCATTTTATGACTAATGATGATTTTGAACAATTTAGTTTGCCCCAGGAAGTTATTGGCCATTTGTCCAATTATATGAAAGACGGCGACAAAATTGATGTGCTTTATTTTTCTGGCAACCCAGTTTCTATTTCTTTGCCGACCAAAGTGGAATTAAAAGTGGTGGCTGCTCCCGAAGGCGTCAAGGGTAATTCAGCCCAAGGACGGGTGATGAAAACAGCCGAATTAGAAACTGGAGTTAATATCCAAGTGCCACTCTTTATTAAAGAAGGTGATATTATCAGAGTTAATACCGAAAGCGAAGAATATTGCGAACGAGTAACCTAATTATATGTTAGATATAATAAAAACCGGCTGAGCCGGTTTTTTGTTTGAGTTTTTTAATCAAATTAATAGTAATTGAAAAAAAGGCTGATTTATGTTAATTTTAGATTATCACCTATTAATTTTAAATTCTAAAACTAGCATGAATAAGGTTTATAATCACCAAGAAATTGAACCCAAATGGCAAAAATATTGGGAGAAGAAGAAGTTATTTGAAGCTAAAGATGAAAGCGACAAACCCAAATATTATTGTTTGATTGAATTTCCCTATCCATCAGGTGAAGGTCTTCATGTTGGCCATCTTAGAAGTAACACCGCCTTGGATATTGTAGCTAGAAAAAGAAGAATGGAGGGTTATAATGTGCTTTACCCAATTGGCTGGGACGCTTTTGGTTTGCCAGCGGAAAATTATGCCATTAAAACCGGCATCCATCCGCGGATTACAACTAAAGCTAATATTTCTAATTTCAGAAGACAATTAAAGTCTTTGGGTTTTTCTTTTGATTGGAGCAGGGAAGTTTCTACCACCGATCCAAAGTATTATAAATGGACGCAGTGGATTTTTTTACAACTTTTTAAACATGGCTTGGCTTATAAGGCGGAAATGGCGATTAATTTTTGTCTTGATTGCAAAGTGGGCTTGGCCAATGAAGAAGTGGTTGATGGCAAATGTGAGCGTTGTGGCGGGGAAGTGGTGAAGAAAATTAAAAAACAATGGTTGCTTAAAATCACTCAATACGCTGACAGGTTAGAAAAAGATTTAGAGGGCTTGGATTATATTGAAAGAATAAAAATCCAACAGAAAAATTGGATTGGCAGAAGTGAAGGAGTAAATGTGGTTTTTAAAATATCCCCCCCTTATCAAGGGGAGGCAGAGCAAAGCGATGGAGGGGTTGTCAAAAACAGTGGCCAACCACCCCCAACCCCTCCTTGGAAAGGAGGGGAAATAACCGTCTACACCACTCGCCCAGATACCTTATTTGGCGCTACCTACATGGTTTTAGCCCCGGAGCACGAATTAGTGAAACAATTAAAAGATCAGATTACTAATTTTGAGGAAGTTGAAAATTATATTAAGGCCACGGCTAAAAAATCTGATTTAGAGAGAACGGAACTTCAAAAAGAAAAAACGGGTGTGGAACTGCGGGGCATAAAAGCGATTAACCCAGTGAACAACCAAGCCATTCCCATTTGGATTTCTGATTATGTTTTAATTTCTTATGGCACCGGTGCCATTATGGCCGTACCGGCCCACGACGAAAGAGACTGGGAATTTGCTAAAAAATTTAATTTGGAAATTATTGAGGTAATTTCCGGCGGTGATATTTCAAAATCATCTTTTACTAATATAGATAGTGGTAAAATGGTTAATTCTGATTTTTTAGATGGCTTAAAACCCAAAGAAGCCATGGCTAAAATGATTATCTGGCTGGAAGAAAAAAAATTAGGCACCAAGGCCGTTAATTATAAATTGCGCGATTGGGTTTTTTCCAGGCAACGCTATTGGGGCGAGCCGATTCCTATTGTCGAATGCGCCCAGTGCGGTTTTGTGCCACTTTCCGAAAAAGATTTGCCACTGAAATTACCAGAAATCAAAAAATTTCAAACCAGCGAAGATGGCCAGTCGCCACTTTCAAAATTAGATAAATGGGTTAAGGTTAAATGTCCAAAATGCGGTGGCCAGGCTAAGCGGGAAACCGATACCATGCCACAATGGGCCGGATCTTCTTGGTATTTTTTAAGATATACTGATCCGTATAATAATAAAGTTTTGGCGAGCGAAAAAAATCTAAAACATTGGACACCGATTGATTGGTATAATGGCGGTATGGAACATACCACTTTGCATTTACTCTATTCCAGATTTTGGCACAAGTTTTTATATGATATTGGCGTGGTGCCTACCTCGGAGCCTTATCAAAAGAGAACTTCTCAGGGCATGATTTTGGGTGAAGGTGGAGAGAAGATGTCTAAATCTCGTGGCAATGTGATTAACCCCGATGATGTTGTAAAGGAGTATGGCGCCGATACCCTCAGGCTCTATGAAATGTTTATGGGCCCCTTTGATCAAGCTATTCCTTGGGACAGCCAAGGAGTTGTTGGTGTTAGAAGATTTTTAGACAGGGTGTGGAATATTTATAATTCTGATTTGGCTGAGGTGGTTAGTTTAGAGAATAAGGATTTGGATGTTTTAGTTAATAAAACAATTAAGAAAGTAACCGAAGATATAGAAAGTATGAAGTTTAATACGGCTGTTTCAGCCCTAATGATTTTAAGCAACAAGATTATAGAAAATAAATCGGCCGATCGGCCAACTTTAGAAAAATTTTTAATTTTATTATCTCCTTTCTCTCCCCATATAGCTGAAGAATTATGGCAGAAATTGGGGCACCAAGAAAGTATTATAAAAGAACAGTGGCCCGTAGCTGATAAATCAAAATTAAAAGATGAAGAGGTGGAAATCGCCGTGCAGATAAATGGAAAATTAAGAGCTAAAATAAAATTGCCCGAGGGTACTAGCGAGGCAGAAGCCATAAGAGTGGCTAACTCAAATGAGAGTGTCAAAAAATATTTGGCTGGCCAGACGATTAAAAAAACTATTTTTGTACCTGGTAGATTGCTAAGTTTTGTGGTCTAAAATATTAATTAAAAAATTAAACCATTTTATAATGTTGCTGGCCGAATACCCATGGCTTTTAAGCCAGGGGATGAAGGCCAGTATGAGAAAATTACTGTCGGCGGAGCCGACTCCTCTCATTTTAACCGCCCCGATACCCCGCTCTTTAGAGCGGGGTCGGTTCATTTCAAAGACACAGAAGAGTCTTTTTTCTTTGGCTTATTTTTGCTAAAATAACTGTATTATGAAAGTGATTATCTGCGATAATTCTTATAAGGATAAATGGAATGAATTTGTCCATCAAAATTCCAATGATTTTGGTTTATTGCAATCATGGGAGTGGGGCATTTTTCAGGCCACCTTGGGCCGTAAGTTTTTTAGATTTATCTTAGAAGAAAATGATAAAATACTGGCCATGGCTTTAGTGATAAAACATCAGCTTAAGTTTGGCCGAAGTTATTTTTATCTGCCTCGTGGCCCGATATTTTTGTCATCGCGAGGAAGTGAAGCGACCGCGGCGATCCCATGGGATTGCTTCGCTATGCTCGCAATGACAATAAAACAATTAGCACAAAAAGAAAAAGCGATTTTTTTAAGGCTGGATCCGGCCTGGCGCGATGGCGAGCACCTCAGAGAAATCCTAAAAGAGGCCGGTTTTGTTTTTTCTGGCCAAGTCCAGCCCAAATCAACTCTTATTTTAAGCTTGTTGAAATCAGAAGATGATCTTTTAAAAAATATGAAATCCAAGACTCGTTATAATATCAAAGTGGCCCAAAAAAATGGCGTAGAAATAGATTATGGTGAAAAATATTTTGATGATTTCTGGTCTTTGATGGAGAAAACATCTAAGCGCAACGAAATCATTCCTCATTCTAAAAATTATTACAAGAAATTGTTGCAGGTTTTAGGCGAAGCTGATATGGCACAATTAGTGGTGGCTAAATACGAAAATAAAGTTATCGTGGCCAATATAATCATCAAAATAGGTGCTTGGCAGGTTTATCTTCATGGCGCCTCTGATTATGAATATAGGAGTAAAATGGCGCCGTATTTACTTCAGTGGCAAAGTATTGTTGAAGCTAAAGAAACTGGTTGTAACTATTATGATTTCTGGGGCGTGGATGAAAATAAATGGCCCGGAGTGACCAGATTTAAAAACGGCTTTGACCAATTTAGGGAACCGACAAATTATATCGGATCTTGGGATGAAATTTACAGTGGATTGTGGTATAATATGTATAAATTAGTTAAAGGTTTATAAAGTTTTTAAAGTCAAAATTATTTTCTAAAATCAGTCGGACTTTATAACTTTATAAACTTTATAAACTTTATAAACTAAATTCCATGCTTAAAATTTTCAAAAGTTTATATTTGCAAACTCGTCTTTCTTCCGGTATGACCGCTCTTTATTCCAATATAGTTATAAATGAAATCGGCTCGGGCCTAGTGGGCTTGTTTATGCCGATTTTTTTGTGGGGAAAATTTGGCCGTTTGGATTATGTTTTATTTTATTTTTTAATTGTTCATCTTATTTATTCATTGGTAGTCATTTTTGGCGCTATGTTGATGTCTAGGCTGGGACAGAAAATGGCCATGATAATTTCTATACCCTTTAAGGTTCTTTTTTTCCTTTGTCTGTATTTTTTGGCTTTAGGTTATCCAGTTTGGATTTTTGTAATTTTGATGATTATTATGATTGAAATACATATGATGATGTTCTGGGTGCCCTACCATACTGATTTTGCCAGTTTCACTAATAAAAAAGAACGCGGGCGAGTCATCGGATTTCTGTCGTCTATTTCCAGCTTGGTTTCTATTTTTGTGCCAATAATTTCTGGTTGGATAATTTATAATTATGATTTTGATGTTTTATTTTTAATCGTTATAATTTTAATTGCCGTTTCTGTTTTGCCGCTTTTTATGGTTCGGCCCACTTACGAAAAGTTTTCCTTTAGTTTTTTAGAAACTTGGCGTCAATTTTTTAAGAAAAAAAATCGGCCTATGGCCCTGTCATTTTTTTCTATCGGCATAGAAAATATGATTGGCGGCATTATCTGGCCGATTTTCATCTTTCAATTGCTGGAAGGGAATTTTTTGAAAGTTGGTGTTATTTCCTCGGTTATAATCTTATCAACCATCATTCTCCAGCTGGTGATGGGCTCTTATACTGACAAGTTTAATAAATATAAGTTGCTTAAGTGGGGCTCGGGTTTATATGCCCTGGGTTGGATCTTGAAAGCCTTTGTTCTTACTGGTTTTCAAATATTTGTCGTTTCTGCTTACCATAATTTTGCCGCCATTATTATGCAGACGCCATTTAGCGCCATAACTTATGAAAAAGCGGCTGATTCCGGCCATTATGTTGATGAACTAACGGTACTGCGAGAAATAGCTCTTAATCTTGGCCGAGCGGTTGGAGCGATAATACTAATAGTAGTTATAAATTTTATTGGCTTGCAGTGGACATTTATTTTAGCGGCCATAGCTGCTTTATTTATTAATATGATTTAATCAATGAAAGACGGATTAAAGAACATACTCTCCTCATTTTTTGCTCACAAACTCACTCAACAAGTAAGAGAGCTTTATTCTTCCACTCTTATTTTAAATTTTGCCATCTCAGCCGTAACCATTTTTGAGCCCATTTTTATCTATCTTCTTTTTATTGATAAATATGGTCTCTCCAAAACCCTGCAATTAGTTTTATTTTTTTATTTAGGCGTTTATCTTCTTTATTTTTTGATTTTGCCTTTCGGCGCGAAATTCGCCAGAAGATTTGGCTTTGAACACTCTATCGCTGTCAGCACTATTTTTACCGCCTCGTTTTATCTTAGCTTATTTGCTTCCTCTTATGATATTTCTTGGATTTTTGTCTCCATTATCGCTTATGCTCTCTGGAAGATGTTTTATTGGCCGGCTTATCACAGTGATTTTGCTTATTTTTCAGCCGATGGCGAACAGGGACGCCAAATCAGCAATTTATTAGTTTTAGAATCCATCGTTTATATTATTGGCCCACTGGTGGGTGGGTTGATTTTGCAATTTTCTAATTTTAATGTTTTGTTTGTTTTAGTTTCTATTTTAATGATTCTTTCCAATATTCCCATGTTAATAACTAGAGAACAGTTTGAACCGGCAGATTTTTCTTATTTTCGAGCTTATCGTAGACTTTTTAGGAGGGAGAATTTAAAAAAGATGTTTTCGTTTATCGGTTTTGGCGAAGAATTGATAGTTTTAACTATTTGGCCGATATTTATTTATATAGTAGTGAAAGATTTTTTAAGTTTGGGAATTTTGACTTCCATTTCTATTTTAGTGACCACTATAATATTTTTGTATATTGGAAAAGTAACAGACAATGGCGATAGTAAGGGTTTACTTAGGTTTGGTGTTACTTTATATTTTTTTAGTTGGCTTTTAAGATTAGTAACTAGAAATATCTTGGGAATTTTTTTGGTTGATGCTTATTCCAGAATATCCAAACAATCAATTTCTATACCAATGACGGCTATAACTTACAAAAAAGCCCACGATACTTCCATTATGAAAACCATCTTGTTTTTTGAAATGTCTTTGGTTTTGGGCAAGATCATAGCTATTATTTTGGCTATTATTCTACTTCAATTTTTTACCCCCGGTTGGAATGCCTTATTTATTTTGGCGGCGGCAATGTCTTTATTGTATTTGTTTTTTTAAAATAACCACCCCAACCCCTCCCTGCCTACCGGCTTGTCTGCCGTAGGCATGGCAGGCAGGCTTGAAAAGGAGGGGAAGTAGATAGCATTAAAAAAGGAGGGGGAATGGATAGTATTAAAATTATTTTACGGTAAATTAATAATAAATAAAATAAAATCCACTTATTTTGCTGTATGGCTGATAAATAAAATATCCTCTTTTTTCTTTTGCGAGATGGCTGATAAATAAAATATTCTCCTTTTCAGGGAGGGGTAATAAATAAAATAAAATCCTCCTTTCAAGGAGGGGTAATAAATAAAATAAAATCCTCCCCTTTTCAAGGGGAGGTGGGGAGGGGTTGTTAATGACTAAAATTTTTAATAGATATAATCAAAAACAAACAAGAAGGGATTTAAGGAATAAACTAACTTTCTATGAAATAATCCTTTGGTCTAAATTGAAAAATCGTCAGATTAATAATAGAAAATTCAGGCGACAACACGGCATAGGAAATTATATAGTGGATTTCTTTTGTCCAGAGCTTAAATTAGTTATTGAAGTTGATGGGGCTGATCATTTTTTTGATGAAAAATCAGAACAATATGATAGTGCTAGGCAAAAATATATAGAAAATAAGGGAATAAAAGTAATTAGGTTTACTAATAATGAGATTAGGGATAATCTAGATGGCGTATTAGAGGTGATTTATAGAGAAACTTCGGTCAACCACCCCAACCCCTCCTTGAAAAGGAGGGGAAAGTAAAAACCATTTATTAATTTATGATTTATTTATTATGTCTTCTCTTCTTGAGATAAAAAATATTTGTAAAGCGTATGGCATTGTTCCAGCAAAAAGCAAGGGACAGAATTTTTTATTTGATCAAAATATCGTAGCCAAAATAATCGCTTCAGCTGATTTGGACAATAAAAGTTCTGTTTTGGAAATAGGGCCGGGCTTGGGAGTTTTAACCGATCATTTGATTCAAAAATCGGGCCAGGTGGTGGCAGTGGAATTAGACAAAAAACTAATTGGTTTTTTAAAGAATAAATATCACCAGGCTGATAATTTAGAGATTATTGAGGGTGATATCTTAAAATTAGACAGAGCTTCTCTTAAATTGGTCACACCCTATAAGGTAGTAGCCAATTTGCCCTATAATATCACCTCTAATTTTATTAGAAACTTTTTGGAAACAAAAAGTCCGCCTACGGAAATGATTATTATGATCCAAAAAGAAGTAGCCCAAAGAATCATCGCTAAACCAGGAGAGATGAGCTTGTTGTCGTTATCAGTTCAATTTTATGCCGAACCGAAGATTCTTTTTGAAGTTAGCCGTAATTCTTTTTGGCCCTCTCCTGGTGTGGACTCGGCGGTTATTAGTTTGAAGCTCAAAGATAAATTAGCTTTTACTGATCACAAATTATTTTTTAAGGTGGCTAAAATCGGTTTTTCGGCCAAAAGAAAACAATTACATAATAATTTGGCTAATGGCCTGCATCTTAGGAGCGATCAAATCAAGGCGATAATTAAAAATATCGGCTTAGATGAAAAGATCAGGGCTCAGGATTTAGTCATGGAAGATTGGATTAATCTTTTGAAATATTTTTAGCTGTCATTGCGATCCGCCCAGGGCGGAGAAGCAATCCCATTTGAAACGAACACGAGATTGCGGAGCCTGTCCCGAGTTTCCGAGGGATCTACTCGCAATGACAATTTGAGACATGAGATTTCTTCTCCGTCAGCTAGTGGATCGAAATGAAAATGTTATTTGTGTTTTGGTGGTTTCGTGTTTTTTGTTATTTTGTGGTATAATTAATTCGTACTTAACTGTTTATCCACACTTAATGGAAGGTGAAAATCAGTTTAATAGAGAACAGCCAACAAGGTATTTAGGAACAGAAAATGAATATGGTTTTACTGATGATAACGAAAATATTTCTGTTGACGGTAGATCAACCAAAGAGAAGGTGACTGTGGTTTTAGTTTTAATTACTGGTTTTTTGGCTGTTATTTTAGGAGTAACCCAGATGTCCAGCTCTATTAAGAAGCCCTTAACCGATTTAATAAAGCTGGCTGGCAGTGATACTGGTTTGCCCAGCGAAGCTTCGGCTGTTTTGGCCCAGCAATTACAAGATACTGATGGCGATGGCCTCTCTAATTACGATGAGTTAAATGTTTATGGCACTAGCCCTTATTTGGATGATAGCGATAGCGACGGGGTACTAGACAAAGCCGAAATAGACGCTGGTCATGATCCTAATTGCCCAGGCAGTGATACCTGTTTTAGAACTGACACCGCTGTTTTAAATACCACACTTAGCCAAGCGGATCAGCAAACATTATTATCATCTTCTTCTGATCCCAAAGTGATTAGGGAACTTTTGATTAAAAATGGCTTTCCCAAAGATCAATTAGATACCATCACCGATACTCAATTGCTGGCTACTTATCAACAAGCGATGTTGGGGCAGAATCCGACTATTTCTGGTAATACCAATACCTCATTAAGCACAACTAGTTTAAGCCAGATTAATATAAAATCAATTGAGGATTTAAAAAATCTAACCGGCGCTCAAATAAGGCAACTGATGATCAGCCAAGGCGCGCCAGCGGATGTTTTATCCCAAGTTAGCGATGAAGAATTAAAGACTATGTTTTTAACCAAGCTCAATTCGCAAAGCAATTAATCTTTTATGAAAAGATTCAGACTAAAAATTTTACTTTTACTGATTCCCGTTTTTTTATTTTTTGGCGCATCAGATGCTAATGCCCTAATGCTTCCTGGTGGTGCTGCTGCGGGGAGCCTAGCTGCAGGAGGTGTGGCCGATGCTGCTGGTGGGGCAGCGCTTGCTAATGCGGAAGCATGTAGTCATTTAGCTGATAGCATACAAGCTTGGTGTGTGTTTGTTCCCGCTGGTACTAGTGGCGCATTTGACTGTACTCCAATTATTAAAGAAGAAATTGTTAAGGCACAACTATCAATGAATTGTCAGAATATACTCATCACCCAAAATGGCATGATTCAAATTGCCGCCGATGATTTAAGAGAAATTCAAAAGCAGACTTGGCGGGATGTTATAGCAGGTGCTTGGAAATCAATGTTAAGCGTTTTTTCCAAACAATTGGCTTATGATACCGCCTCTTGGATTGCTTCCGGTGGTAAGGGCCAAAAGCCATTGTTTATTACCGAGGGTATTGGCGCCTATCTAAAAAATACCGCCGATGATGCCGCTGGCACTTTTATTGATGAAATAGACAAAGAATTTGGGGTCAATTTATGCCGTCCTAATTTCAATGTGGAATTAATGATTAAAACCAGTTTAAGAGGTTATAAGCCTAGGAAGCCATCTTGTAATTTTTCTAGCATGGTTAATAATTGGCAATCAGCCATAAATAATGCCAGTTTTTCTGTGGAATACAGCAATTATTTAAGTGCCAATGAAAATGACATTGGCATTTATTTAAAAACCAGTTCGGCCTTAATGGATAATATTAAAGAAAAAACAGGCGTCTCGGCACTGGAGGCCTCGATTAATAATGGCTTTAAAGATCTTAAAAATTTAACCGGTTGGATTTTAACTCCTGGCACTATGATCAAAAACCAGCATGAGGTGGCTCAATTTTGGGCTGGCAAGCAGGATTCGGTTTTTACCGGCACAGTTTGGGATTTTGTGGAGACATTTTTAAATACCTTAGTTGGACAGCTTTTGCAAAATCTTAAAGATGGCTATTTCCAGAGCGGCAGTGGTAGCACTAGTAATAACGGCGATAATGGCTTTAATATGCCTGATCTTTCCCGGTTTGCCGCACTTCTAAATCCCCAATCCGCGCCTTATGTGGAAGGTTCTATTGGCGCTGAAGAAAGATTTTTAAATTTAATAAAAAACAATATAGCCATAGGCGGGCCTTACGATATTTTAAATAAATTAACGGCTTGCACCGAGGCCAACAAGATTAATCCGGGACCAACTGATTGCGTGATAGATCCGATTTTGTCCAAAGCCATCAGAGAAAAGACTTTAGTTAAAGATCTGCCGGCTTCAATTTTAAATCGGCAATTTGTGCCGCCAATTGATAATGTTAATCCGCAAGAATCATTTTCTTTGAGAAATATTGTTATTTTAAGAAAGTATCGAATTGTGCCGGTGGGCTGGGAGATTGCCGCCCGGTATCTTAGCAATCCGTCGCAAAGTAAAAATAAAAATTATACCTTGGGTGATTTGATAGCAAAATTTGGCGAGGAATGTCAGGCCGATAAATCTTGCCCGTTTCAAAATTTAATTGATCCGCAATGGGTTTTGAAAGCGCCAGAACTCTTCTGCCGCCGACAGGGTTATGGTGTTCATAATGACAGAGCTACTTCCCAAGATCAGTCGGTTAGACGCACTCAATATTGCGCCGATGAACAGCAATGTATTAGCGAAGATTCAGATGGTAATTGCAAAGCTTATGGCTATTGCACCGAAGAAAGAAAAATCTGGGATACCAATTCTCCTCAATGCCAACCGCGATTCAATACTTGCCAAATATTTCAGTCTAAAACTGGCACGGCCGGATCTTATTTGGCTAACACTCTTGATTATCGCGATTGTAATTCCGGATCGGCCGGTTGCCGGTGGTATAGCACTTTATACAACACTAAAGATAGCACCTGGCTCAATAGTGAAAGTGAAACAATTCTAAATACTTGCAACACAGTTGATGGCTGTGAAGTGTTTGGTTTAAAAGTTGATCAATGGAAACAAACTGCTTCCTCTGGTGCCAAGGGCGTTTTTATGGCCAAGGCTTGTACCACTGATGGCGGTTGTGATTTTACCACTGAATACTGCACTGTCCCTTATGGCGGTGTAAAGTGTTCGCTGGATAAATGTTTGAGCGCTGCCAATATCTTAACTCCGTTCAATAGCGGTTTTGAACTTTCTGGCACGGCCGGTTGGGATGCTCGTTTTTGGGTGGAAAGTTACCAAAATGACACCAATAGGCAATTTAGATCTGGCACCAGTAAGCACAGTGGCTCATATTCTTTAGAAAGCTTAAGCTTTAATAATCCTAATCCGCTTATTTCCACTCTTTTGATTGATTCGGGTATAGAAGCTAATAAAACTTATAAATTATCATTTTATATACGCGGAGGTATTAGCTCCGGCAGTCTGGCGGTTAAAGTTTTCTCTTCTACGGTGGAATTGGGTAGTGTAACTGTTGGCTTGCCAGGTGAAAATTGGCAACAATATTTTGTTGATTTTTCCACGCAAAACATTCAAGAGGATAATAAAATAGAAATAAGGGTAATTACCAACGCTGGCACCACTGGTACTGTCTTTTTTGATGATTTTGATTTGCGAGGAGCTCCAGAATCCTGCGCCATTGGCGATGTCTGGCTTAATCTTGGTTCTCAAGCTAAAAATGATTCAGAAATATATTTTGATCGTGATGCCCAAGCTTGTGATTCTGGATCGGCTGGTTGCAGCCAATTCATCAGAGTAAAAGCTGGCTTAGGCAGTAATTTGATTTATGACGGCAGTTTTGAGGATTATTATGGCGATCTAGCTCATTGGGTGGGTGAAACTGGCCCCAATGGCAACGACAGTTCTTGTGAAATATTTTTAGTTAATTCCGGTTCTGAAGGCGGAAAATCCATTGGCTTAAAAGCTAATTTTACTGATAATACCCAGCATTGCGCTTATTTATCTAATACTTCTTCACTTAGCCCATTTGAATTAATTAACGGCAAGAAATATGTTTTATCCGGCAAGATTTATATTCAAGAAGTGGGTAAATATTTCTTAGATCTAGAGGGCGAAACCATACAAACCGAACCTCAGGTATTTACTACAGCAGATTTGTATAAATGGACAACAATTAGCACTAATTTTGTTTGGAATAAACCAACCCAAGTTGTTAAACCTCGCTTGGTTATAGGAAGTAGCGCCACTGGCGTAATGGAAGCTTATTTTGACGCTGTTAAATTAGAGGAAGTTATGCCGGAAATAAGTTTGCCCACTTCTTACACTTCTTATAATCCATCACAAAGGCCAGCTTCACAATTGACTTATCTTAAAAAAGCGCCAAATTACTACGATTGTTATTTAACAGTTAGTGGCGATTGGCCAACTGATTTAGCCGAGCTTCAGCAAGTTATTTTAAGGCGTAATCAGGCTTGCTCTAATTATTCCAGTGTTTGTATAGCCAGCGAAATGAACTGCGAATTATATACTCCCGTCAATCGTGATCCAGCTGTTCCTGGCACCATTACTTCTGCTGATGTCTGCCCCTCGGAGTGCGCCGGTTATCAGGTTTACAAACAAGAGCCAACTAATTTTGTTTCTGCCAAATATAAGCAATTTATCAATAAAGCTCCCATACAAGCTTGCTCGGCCTCTGCTGCCGGTTGTGATGAGTTTACTAATTTGGATGAAATTGACCGAGGCGGTGAAGCCCTGGAGTATTACACCCAGCTTAGAACTTGCCAAAAACCCGATGCTTATGATGATGAGGCCACTTATTACACTTGGGAAGGCAGTGATACTACCGGCTATCAGCTTAAAGTTTTTACTTTGAAAGAATCAAATGATACTGCTGGTTTGGGTATTGCCCCCTGCACCAATATAAGTTACCCCAATGATTTAAATGGCAATAATGTTTGCACCGATCCTGTTCCAAGTAATGATCCAGATACTAATAATGCCGCTTGTCTTGCAACTGATTTAAACTCCAATCCGGATTGTCGCGAATTATACGATACCGAGGGTAACATTCATTATCGTTTATTGTCGCGCGTGATTTATGCTGATGATAATTGTCACCCTTATAGAAGAACTCAAACTCAAAACGATAATAGCGAAGCGGCTCAAGATTGTAGGGCCAACCAAGGCTACTTCAATTCTTTCAATGAATGTATTTATATGGCTATTCCCGGCCAGGGCGGAACTTGCTCAACTAATTTAAAAGGTTGCCGGGAATACACCGGTAATAAGGGCAGTAGCTTTAAGAATATATTTTTATCAAATTTTGAATCAGGCGCTATGGGCTGGCAGGGCGGAACTGTGGCCACCGAAGCTACTCATCCGGGCGGAAATTCTCTTACCAATAATACCAATGATTCCAGAAAATTTTCTAAACCAGTCTTAATTAGAAAAGACAAATCGTATTCCATTAGTTTCTGGGCCAAAGGCGATGATAGTTTTAATCTGGATTCAGTTAGATTCTCACAGGCGCCACCAGAAGATTCATTTATGGTGGGCCACCCCAATGTGGTAACCGATGATGATTTACTGATTCCCATAACCGCTGAATGGAATCGTTATGATCTTGGCCCGGTTATGGTGAATTGGGGAAGTAACACCGGTTATTTTGAACAGAATGTAGAAATAAATATTCCAGCTGGCCAAACAATCTATATTGATAATATTTTACTCAAAGAATTACCTCAAAGCGTTTATGCTATTGAAAATTCTTGGTTTACGCCCTTCTCTTGCGATAATAATATTGATGAGCCATATGGCGCAGGCGATGCCCTAAATCCAGAAAGGTCTAATCCGGGAAAAATGATTGGTTGCCAAGAATACCGCGATAGATCCAAGCAGACTTGGTTTTTGAAATCGTTTGAAAATTTATGCCGAGCCGATGCTGTGGGCTGTGAGCAATTAATTGATACTTATAATTCCGACTCTTATTACGGTGCTACTTTCAATGCTGGTGATTCGTCCCAAGTGGTGGTGCCAGATGATAATTTTGTTTATATGGTTAATGATGCCAAATACAGTTGTAAATCTGATGATAAGGGTTGTTCGGCTTTAGGCTTGCCCAACATCAATAATCAGGACGAAGTTGTGGGCCACGCCACTTCTTATATCAAAAATCAGCCCGACAGGTACTCTACTGATTTATGTAAATCCAGTTCTATGTGGTGTGAAGAATTTGTTGGCCCTCGAAGTGTGGCTTATTTTAAGGATCCAAGAGATAGGGTTTGCGAATATAGAACCGAAGTCGGCGAAACCCAAGCCAAATGGTATCAGAAAGGCACCAATGAAGTTTGTGATGTTACTTATTTGCAAACCATTGGCACCGGCTCTAAAGATGATAAATTACAGCCCGTGGGCTGGTTTAACAGTTATCTAACACCAGGCGCAGACCATTACCAGTGGCAAACAAATATTGACACAATCGCTAATTATGAAAGCTGGGTTGGGCTTTGCCCCACTGATCAAAACAGTTGCACCGAGTATATTGATCCTTCAACCGAGGTTTATAAAAACGAAATTTTAAATGTTAAATTGGATCAGGATGTTGATGGAAATGACATACCAGATCATTGGGAAGTAAGAGGATCCGAACTATTTCAGAAGGTGAGCTTATTATCTCATACACTTTATTCTTTTTCGGTAGAAGATGTGGCAGACAAAGCTTATATTAAATTAGATGATTCTTGTGCTGGCCTAATTGTTTCTCCTGATTCAAGTTTGGATATTCACGGCGGTAATAAAGCTTGGCCCAAATCTGTTAGCGGCCGTCTTTATGTAGTTTACAATTCATCTGACATTTGTTCGGCCAAAGTGTTTTTACCCTCCGATCAACCAGTTAAAAATTTAAGATTGGTTCGATCCGGTGTTTATTATTCCTTATCTAATAAGGTGGATTATTCAAGTTGTAATGGTTTAGTGGATTACAACTCCGGTTGTGTTTTGTTTAATGATCGTGGATCTATGAATTATTCTTCCAGTGAGGTCCTAGAAAGAAACGCCAATTATCTTACTTTTGATGCCGATGCCACCTATAGAAAACAAATGAAAGATCCGGATCAAAAACCGCTTACTCCCAAAACTCCTACTCCGCCTGATACGGGGGACTCCAATGTTATTTTGAAAGTTCAGCCAGATAGAACTTGCTATAGCTGGCTTTACTGCACCACTTATGAAAAAGATGATCCCAATAGCGTTGATCCTATTTATGGCAACAACGATCGTTGTTTGGATTTGGGCTTGTGCGCTTCGGTGGATGATAAAGGCGTTTGCAATAACTTCATCTTGAAATCAGGCACACTAGCTACCGAAAATTACGGTGAAAAAGATATTTATAAGACCGGTTATTCTTCGGTGGGTAAAAAGAGTTTGGGTGTGGCCGGCTATTTCCCCTTTTATACCATGAGCCAATTTGGCGATTCCGGCTCGGTAACCAATGGCAGTTTTGAATCTTTAGTGGTTAATTCTGTTGAACCCTTAGGTTGGAGTCCGTCAGAGTCAATCGACAATGGAGGGATATTGGAAAAATTTAAATCAGAAGCTATCGGCTGGCATGATTATAAGTTTAGCACGATTACCGATATAAAAAGCAGTCCCGAGGGCTCCAGATATTTGTCTTTAAGCTCTTTCTACGAAGCCATTTCCGAAGAAATAGATGTTTTTGCCGGCAGTCCTTATATTCTTTCTGGCTGGATTAATTCCTCCGGCTTGAATTATCCCGATGGTAATGTACCGATTAAATCCCAAATTCAATACAGCCAGCATGCCGAAGGAGGCGGTTGGAGCACTTGGAAATTTTTTGATGATGCTTCGCTTTGTGATAGCTCGTCTTGTGGCAGTTTATCTTTGGATAGTGGCCTGACTTGGACTAAAAAAGTGCATCAATTTACACCCTTAGCTGATACCGACAAAATAAAGATTAAATTGAAAAATTTTGTTGATGAGGACGGTTGCAATGATACTAATAAATTAACTGCCTGCAAATTGGGCGGAGTGGCTTTGTTTGATGACATTTCTCTTAAGCCGGTGTTGCAAGTTAGTAATAGTGATAACTTAATTGATAAATATGTTTCCAGAAGTTGCCGTATTTATCCGGCTGAAGATTCCCTTTCTTGTAGGTATTTGCAAGGCAATAATTTGTTCTATGGCAGTTATGGCTACTGTTTATTGGCTGATCCTAGCAACTCCAAGCAATGTTTGCAGTGGTGGCCAGTGGATCAATTACAAGGAGAAGTCTTAAACGAAGTTGGCGGTTATAACGACAGGGTGCCTTTGGATTATTGTGTTGATAAATCATCTTTTACTGTTAACTTTACTGAATTTGGTTATGCCTTAGCACTTAGCTCGGAAGCTCAAGAAGCGGTAGCCGGTTATTTTGATACCAACAGTGGTAATCAGATGAATTTTTCGCCTTTTAGAGTGAAAGATGATTATCGGCCGATATTTAGATTCCCTTATGTGGATAGAATTAAAGTGAAGGCCAATGGTATGGGCTTGGCTGGCGGGACTCCCTCCATTATGATTCCTGTTAATCATACAATGACTTATGATATTAAGAAAAAGGAATGGAAAGGTTGGGCGGCTATCCCATTTTGCATTGCAATTCCAATAGAGAGTACTGAAATTGGTATTTGTATACCAATTCCAATTCCTTATAAATTAGCATCTGGTCCAATTGGACAGGTTATTGAAATGATCACTGGAATATTTAATAGCTCTGGTATGGGCGGAGGTCAAGTAGCTTTTGGCCCTCTAATGGGTTTAAAGGTAATAGAAGACAGGCAAGCTAGTGGTATTACCAGTGGCGGTACTTCTGATCCCATTCCTGATTTGCCCGGTGATATACTGGGTGTGTCTTGGTTTGTTAAATCAACCGCCAATGCTGATGTGGTGGGTATTACTATGCTGGTTAGCGGTGATTTTGAAGTTAATTACTGTAACAAGCTGGTTCGAGTGGTAACCTCATCCGGAGAAAACAAAGCTTATGCCAATAGAGTAACCAAGGGTTCTGGCTATATTAATAATGATATAGCAGCTCGCCCAGATACGCCTGGACCCATTGATATAAAAGAAGGCAAATATTATTATTATGATCCATTTGATTACAATCAGTTTCTTGATTCAATAGAAAATCCTTTAGGGCAATATATCGGAGGAACTGCTTTGGATTTTCCTGGTAGTATATCTGGTGCAGCATCTAGAACTATATATCAAATATGGGCTAGGATTACCGGTGCTATTCCTGATGCTATACCAATTTCAATAGGCGATGATTTTTCTCCACTAGGAAGGTCTAAGTATCAATCTTCCGATTACCAGCCGTTTGGAGCCATAGTTTCGCCCATGGGCAGTCTTCTTAACTCCTCGGGTAGTGCCGCCAACGAACTTAACGCTCAACAACTTAGTGGCAGTCCTAATCCCACCAATTGGAGCAGTAGAAGAGGGCTTTATAATATGCCGCTGTTCTATGAACCACCACGATTAGGTGCTTTTGTTGCGCCATATCAGGCTAGAATGGGTGAATTGCACAGTAAGGCAGGTTTAGAGCAATTATTTGCTCAAAGTTATGGCCAGTGGAAATGGAAATGGAATTTGTGTCTAGTTGGTCTTCCTAATAATTGTTTTAAACCCGATGCTGAAAGGGGCGGTTATTATGCATCAGACGATACTAATGATTTCTTGTCTATCCCAACTGAAATTTGTAATAAAGCTACCAGAGAAGAATCCACTAACGATCCTTGTTATGTTAAGCCAAAAGTAACTAAAATAAAAATAAACGATAAAGATAACGCCAGTAATAAGCCACCCACCATTAATGGCGGTGTTGGTTTGGCTAAGTTGGCTTTTACTACCTTAATAGATCCTGATCAATTGCCTATTTCCGCTTATACTGTCACCTGGGGCGATGGTGAGCATTCCAAGGTAAGTGGTGTATTATTAAGAAACAGAACCAATATTGAAAATCCTTTCCTTCTGTACCATTTGTATGATTTTTGGAAAGTTAAGGGTGCTCCATCAAGTATCTGTGATAGTGATAGTTGTACCATACAAGTTATCGTACAGGTTTATGATAATTGGAATAAGTCCAATTGCACTTTTGACAGCGCTATTCCAGCAGATAATTGCGAGAACGAGAACTCACCGCATTATATTAATCTAGTGGTTAATAAAAATTAAGGTCATAGGTCATTGCAATTATTTCCACTGTCATTGCGAGGAGATCCCTCGTAAACTCGGGACAGGCTCCGCAATCCCATGATTTACAGCAGTCATTGCGAGCTTGCGAAGCAATCCCACGGTTTACAGTTGTCATTGCGAGGAACGAAGCAATCACATTTGATACACACCACGAGATTGCTTCGTCCGCTCCGCTCCCTCGCAATGACAAACACACCGTCATTGCGAACGCAGTGAAGCAATCCCACGGAATTAGAAACGAGATTGCTTCCCCGCCTTCGCGAGGACCCGCTCCGCTCCCCTGCCTGCCGGCAGGTAGGCTCGCAATGACAAAGGTCATTATGGCGATTTACTTCATCGTCATTGCGAGGCACGAAGCAATCCCACGGTTTACAGTTGTCATTGCGAGGAGATCCCTCGTAAACTCGGGACAGGCTCCGCAATCCCATGATTTACAGCAGTCATTGCGAGCTTGCGAAGCAATCCCACGGAATTAGAAATGAGATTGCTTCGCTCCACTTCGTTTCGCCTACCTACGGTAGACAAGCTCGCAATGACAAATTAGTGAAGCAATCCCATCTTAAATAATAAAAAATATTTTCAATTAATTTCCCAACCATGACTCCAACTAGGAAAAAATTAATCAGCGTGGTTATGCTAATAGTGGTTTTGTTGGGTGTGGTTTTAGGTTTTGGGAATAATGTTATGGCTCAAAATTCCTCGGTATATAAAACTGCAGCTAGGACTGCTACTGGGGATTTGATACCAGTCCAAGGAACATCAGCCAATGCTTCACCAACAGCAGACGCCATCGCCAATATAGTGGCTTGGATCTTATACTACATCGCCACTTTCTTTAGTTGGTTTGTGGCCCTTTTAATCCAAACTTTAGTTTTAGTGGCAACCTATAATAAATTTTTGGATCAGCAGGTGGTTATCAATGGCTGGGGCATCGTCCGGGATGTAGCCAATAATTTTTTTATTGTTATACTACTGGTGATTGCTGTGGGCACAATTTTGCGAGTGCCCAATTATAACCGCCAGCTTTTGCCCAAACTGCTGGTGATGGCAGTTTTGATCAATTTTTCTAAAATGTTTACTGGTATTCTGATTGATTTTTCCCAAGTGCTCACTTTATGGTTTGCTACTAAAATTAAAGAAATTGGCAACGAAGGCAATATTCTGCTTTTTGCTCTGGGCTTGGATAAATTGTATAGACTAAATGTTTCTAATATTAAATGGACAGCAGAAATTCCCGGGATCGATGCAGCTAAAGCCATACGAACCATGCTTTTTGCCTTGATTTTATCGGTGGTAGCGGTGGTGGTAGTAGCTATAATAATAATAATATTAATTTATAGGATTATAATGTTGTGGTTTTTGGTTATTCTTTCGCCTTTGGCGTTTTTGCTGACCACTTTTCCCAAAGGCCAGCAGTATGCTGGTATGTGGTGGAGCGAATTAGCCAAATATTTAGTGGTTGGGCCAGTAATGTTATTTTTTCTTTATCTTTCATTTTTTAGTGGTTCGGTGAATGTTGGTAGTCCTAGTGGTTTTGATAAAGATCCAGGAACAATTCCCACAGCAGGTGGTGCCGGTGATACAACCAATAATCCAACTATTAAACCAGGTGATGCGCCTCCAGGCTTGGGCTTAACACAAATGGAGACACCAGCAGGAATCATTGATTTTCTAATAATTATTGGTTTAATGGTTGGCAGTTTGGTGGCCGGCCAAAAAACTGGTGTGGCCGGTGCCCAGTGGGCTGGTAAGGGTATTAGCACTTTGCAGAAATTGGGCAAAGGTGCGACCGTTGGTTTGAGCCAGAAAGTGGGCATTGGAACAGCTAAGAGAGTTGGCACGGGCGCTTTGGGTGTCAGTGGTGCTCTCTTAACCAAAACACCACTGGGTAGGGTTGATAGTTTTAAGAAAGTTGGCGAATTTGCTGGAGCTTATCGTGGTGATTTGTTAAAAACTCGTGCTAAAGCTAAAACCGACAAAAGAGAAAAACTATTTAAAAAACTGGGTATGGGTGATGAAGCAGTTGAGGCTTGGGGTGGTGTTGCTAACAGTCGTTTGGGTCAAGGAGCGAAATTAGCCACACAAGCTGCAGTTGGTGTTGGCGCTTTAGCAGCTGGGGCAGCAACTGGCGGGTTGGCTTGGATTCCGGCTATGGCGGCTTCGGCAGCAGCTTTTTCTCCTCTTTTAAAGACTGTTGTGGCCAAAGGTGAAAAAAATAGAAAGGGTCAAAAAGAAAATAGTGAAATAAAAAGAGATGCCGATAAAGAACAATTGAAAACAAGTAAAGATAAGGCCGTAAGTGATCAAGACGATTATCTTAAAACTGAAACAGTAAAACAACGAGCCTTAATTGATCACAATGTGTTTGATGCAGGTACTGGCAATGGTTTAGATAAAAGAGTCCAAGATAGGGTTATAGCCAATAATGGCGGAACCGCACCAGCAATATTTTCTAAGCCATTAGTTGATGCGGCTAGAAAAGAAATTTTTTCTGAAGTAGCAACTGAATTAAAGGATTTGCACAAAACAAGCGTAGAGGGACTAAATAAAGGATTTGAAAGAGACAAAGAATCGGCTGATAAAAGTCATGAAACTAGAGTACAAGCTATTGGTGATCCAACTTGGATGCAAAAACAATGGGGCGATTACCACCCCAATAAGGTTACTATGGATACAGTCAAAAAAATAACAAAAGAAAAGGCAGATATAGAGAAGCTAATAGCCTCTTTAGCTGGTGGCGCCGATATTAGTGGATTTGGAAAATCTACTTTTCATGCTGAGAGTGGACAAACAGCTAGACATGAACGGTTTTTCAAATCATTATCTGATGGTTCTGATAAATCAGTTAATGCCCTAAGGCAGATGTCTTCTACTCTCCAGACAATACAAAATGGTATTTTAGCTGGTAACTCCATAAAAAAAGAAGAAGCAGGCAATTTAGTTGGCTTAAAACAAGGTTTGGCTGCTTATAAAAAAGGTGGCGGTGATGTATCACATTTCTCCCAGATTATTGCTGATTTAAATAAAATAAAGACACATGATATATCTACCACGAATGATAAATTAGCCAAAACAGTGGAAGATCATGAATCAACAGTCATTACCAAATAATAAAAAGTTAATCTATGATTTATCTTGAAGAAGCTTTGGAAAAATTTAAAAATTTAGCTCCAGAAGTAGTTTTGACTATTGATAGTAATTGGGCGGCTGAAAAAATAACTGCTTTAGAGAAAAAATATCAAATCAGTTTAGCGCCCTTAATTGTTTATTGGGCGATTGGTGAGGTTAAAGTTGATCAAATCAAAGATTATCTAAAAAAAGAATTAGAACTCGAAGAAAAATTGGCTGGCCAAATTGAGCCGGAAATAATAGAGAAAATTATCAAACCAATTAATGAAAGACTAATTTTCTTAGATGCTAGTCCTGCTAAAACCAATATTTCTATGAGTCAGGAAAAATTGATAATCTTGGAAATATTAAAAAATCAACTAAAAGAAGAATTAAATAATCATCCAGTTATTATTAATGCCATAAACAGCCGGATTTTTACAATTTTATCACAAGACCATAATTTTTTTGGGTCAATGGAAAAAGCTCTTTATGATAATAAAGAAAAAATAACCCCAGGTTTGATAAATATTTCTGGTAAATCAGCAGAACCCACAGTGGCTAGTTGGCTTAGTGATTTTATAGCTAAAAATGGCACTGATTATTTTACTACTGTAAATTTATCACAATATATTACTAATTCTGCCAATACTAAAAATTTATCCAACGAAGAGAAAGAAACAGTAACCAGATTATTACTTTTATATCGTAATTTGAAGTTTTTTTCTCAAACTTTTGATGAAGTCTCATCAGAACAATGGGAAATTTTACCCCTTCGACTTGATGAAAAAAATAATAATGTGGGAGCATCAGCTATGGGCAGTGGTCGGGATAGCGAAATGACAGCTTTGGAGCTTAAAGCACTGGAAGAAACTCAAGGAAAATAATAATTGGTATTGAATTAAACAGCTACAAATTAAGATGACTAATAATAGTTTACAAAAATTTCATCAATTATCTAAAGATGATCGTGATTTTCTTTCATCATCAAGGTTCTTATCTGTTATTAATAAATTAGAAAATCAATATAATATTGAATTGGCGCTGATTTTTATAGAATTAATAGTTGGTGACTTTGTCCTATCAGATTTAAAGAGTAGATTTCCCAATTTAGACAATAACTCTATTAGCGATGTTAGCAATGAATTATCTAAATTAATAAATGATTTTAAAATTAGAGAAAATAAAAGCACTTTAAAATCTAGTGCTCCAGTTTCTTTTTTTCATGAAGATGACGAAGAAATAAAACAAATAATATCTTCTTCTGCCGACTCTTTTAAGGTGCACGATTATTCATCTTTGGCGCAGTTGATAATTTCTGAATCGGGCTATAGCACCAATGGCGATGAAGTTATTCTAAGTCGCTTGAAAAATGCCATTATTTCTAGATTAAAAGATATTCGCGATGAAATAGAAACCATGGAAGCTTTAAAAAAAAGCCGAAAAATCGGTGGTTTGGAAATGTCAGATGATCAAGCTAAAAAAATTATAAGTTTGGTTAAAGAAAAAATGGATCAGGGATTGCTTTCTTTAATAGATTCATCAGTGAAAGCAGAAAAAAAATCAGAATCAATTAACAATATTTCTTTTCCGGTTAAAAAACCATTTACGGCGGTAAAAACCACTTTAGAAGCCAAGAAAAATAATTTTATCATCCAAGAATCACCATTAGAGTTAAAAAAAGTAGAAGAGCATAAAATAGAAAAACCGGTTTTATCTGCTGTTCTCAAAATAGAAGAAGAAGATGGTTTGCCGGTTATTAAATCACCTCAAGGTGATGATCTGATGATCAAGCCTAAAATAGTAAGTTTTAATCAGGCCAAGAAAGTTCCACCTATAAATTATGAAAAAGCAGCTAAAATATTTCCCTCTGCTCCACCGGTATCATCTGTACCCCCGCCACCAGTTGCCCGCCCTAAATTAGAAGAGATAAAAATAGCCATAAAACAACCGGTAATTGCGCCACAGCCCCAGCCCATGGCTCAACCCACCCCACTGCCTAAGAATATCAGGTTTGGCAAACAATCAGTGGACGGTGTGAGAGTTGGTGGAATGTTGGTGGGGCCAATAGACGAACTGGCCACTATGACCATGATAAATTTTAGAAGATTAGGCGAAACACCCCATCAGTCCATAGCCAAAATAAAAGAAAAAATAGAACTTTTGGAAAAAGATTCCTACGGCAAAAAATTGGAGGGCGTGGAGGCTTGGCACAAAAGCGAAGTTAATCGGTTTTATAGATTACTGGGCCAAGAGAGCATGCGACAAGGTAGGAGCATTGATGATATAATTAGTGAAAGGATAAATGAGAACAAGCCAACCCTATCCATAGAGGAATTTAATTCTGTGATGGAGTTAAATCGTCAGCTTCGCTACTAAGTAAAAAGTTATAAAGTTATAAAGTTTATAATGTAATGAAAATAAATAGATTTGAAGATATAATAGCTTGGCAGAAATCTGGAGAATTAACTGTTCTGGTGTATAATAACTTTAAGAATTTAAATGATTATGCTTTTAAAAACCAAATTCAAAGAGCTTCCGTCTCTATTATGAATAATGTAGCTGAGGGGTTTGAAAGAAATACTAATAAAGAGTTTAAAAATTTTTTATATATTGCCAAGGGTTCTTGTGGAGAGGTGCGATCAATGTTATATTTGGCATTAAAATTTAAATATATTTCTAAGTTAAATTTTAATGAATTATATAATAAATCATTAGAAATATCTAAATTATTATCTGGTTTTATTAAAACTTTATAAACTTTAAACATTATACTTTACAAACTTATTTATGGAACAAATAACCGTACCACAATTTTTAGATGTTGAAGATAAGATTATCGGCCCCATTACCGTTCGCCAGTTTATTGAGATGTTAATCGGAGGAATAATTATTTTTATTTTTTATAAATCTTTTGATTTCTCTTTATTTATTGTTTCCGGCTTATTAACTTTTGGCATTGTGATGACTTTTGCTTTTGCCAAAATAAATGGCCAGCCTTTTCATAATTTTTTGCTTAATTTTATATCCACTTTAAAAAATCCCAAACTTAAAATTTGGAAAAAAATTATCAGTGACAAAGATATAAAATTGAGTTTGAAACAGCCAGAAGAAATTAAAATAGCTCTGCCTCAAATAAAAAGGCAGATTATCAACGCTTCCAATTTATCAGAACTGTCTTTAATAGTGGATACTGGCGGAGTTTATCAAGGAGAAGGTATAATTAATTCAATAAACAATTTAAAATAATAAAATAATAAATAGCTTGTAGGTTGTAGCTTTTTAGGGATAAAACTGAAAATATATAAATCTCATAACCTAATAAGCTAACCAGCTAGTAAAATAAAATAAATATGGCTGACAGAAAAGCAACCAAATCAACACCCAGTACCCAAAGTTATATGACCATTTCCGAAATAAGGGATGATACTATGGTGATGAAAGAGGGCACACTTCGCGCCATTCTTTTGGTGTCCAGCATAAATTTTGCCCTTAAATCAGAAGATGAGCAAAATGCCATCATCTTTGGCTATATATCTTTTTTGAATTCCCTAGATACAACTTTGCAGATAGTAATCCAATCCAGAAAATTGAATTTAGATAATTATTTATTAGATATCAAAAGAGCCGAACAAGAACAGACCAATGATTTACTTAAACTTCAAACCACAGAATATCGCAAATATATTACCGAATTAGTGGAATTAGGAGATATTATGACCAAAAGATTTTATGTGGTGGTTTATTATAATCCCACCTCTAGCAAAAAAAGAAATTTTTGGCAAAGAGGCAGTGATGTTATTTCGCCCACTAAACTGATTAAATTAACTCAAAAAGAATTTATCAAGCGTCACAAGGAACTCTTTATTGGAGTTGATAAGATAGTTTCTGGCTTATCATCTATGGGACTAAGAGCTTCTGTTTTAAATACCCAATCGTTAATCGAATTGTTTTATAATACTTATAATCCAGCTATTTCCGAAAGCCAAAAGATGGCCGATATAAATAAACTGGATATTGAGAGATAATTAAAAATAAATCCTAATAAATTAAGCCAAATATGTTTGATCCAAGTCAACTAAACAAAGTTGATAAAATAAGGCAAATGGAACAAGAAAAAGAACAGCTTCTAACCGCCCAGCAAAGGAAAGAAGTCATGGTTCAAGATATAGAAACCAGCAAAAAAACCATAGAAGAGGAGAAGATCTATAGGCGCGGTGTGGTTTCTATTCGTGATTTGATTTCTCCAGCCTCTTTGGAAGTAACCAGTTCTTATCTTAAACTGGGTGATTATTTTATTAAAACAATTTTTGTCATTGAATATCCCAGATATATCAGTGTGGGTTGGTTTGCTCCAATTATCAATATGGATGTGACAGCCGATATTGCTATTTATTTCTATCCAGTTAAAGCATCGGTTATTTTAAAACAACTCAAGAAAAAAGTTGGCGCTCTCCAAGCTGGACTCATTTCTGATGCTGAAAAAGGCGCTCCCCGCGACCCCCTAAGAGAAACCGCCCTTAGAGACATGGAAAAATTAAGGGATGATCTTACCCAAGGCATTGAACATTTTTTTCAAACCGCTATGTATATTACGGTTTACGGCAAAACTTTGGAAGACTTGGACAGTTCTTGTGAGGGTATAGAAAATATTTTAGGTTCTACCTTGGTTTATTCACGCCGGGTTTTTTATCAAGCAGAACAAGGCTTTAATTCCACTTTGCCGATTGCTTCTGATGATTTGCAGATTTTAATCAATATGAATACCTCTCCGTCTGCTAGTTCTTTTCCCTTTGTTTCCTCTGATTTAACTTCCGATAGCGGAGTGCTCTTTGGTATTAATCGTCACAATAACAGTTTGATTTTATTTGATCGGTTTTCTCTTCAAAATGCCAATTCAGTGGTATTTGCCACTTCTGGCGCTGGTAAATCTTATGCTATAAAATTAGAAGTTTTAAGGAGTTTGATGTTTGGCACTGAGGTTATCATTATTGATCCGGAAAGGGAATATAAGCATCTTTGTGATGCAGTGGGAGGAACATATATTGATGTTTCACTAAACTCGGAGAGTCAAATAAATCCTTTTGACTTGCCCCGGTCAATTGGGGATGAGGCTAAAGCTGATGATATTATCAGAGGAGCAGTTATTACTGTGAAGGGCTTGGTTAAATTAATGATCGGAGATATCACCCCAGAAGAAGATTCTATAATTGATCGGGCGCTACTAGAAACTTATGCCAAAAAAGATATTACTTCGGCGGCCGATTTATCCCGAGTGGAAGCGCCGGTAATGCAGGATTTCCAAGAAATTTTAGAAGGTATGGAAAATGGGGAAAGTATAGTTTTGAGATTAAAAAAATATACCGAAGGCACATTTGCCGGCTTGCTTAATAATCCAACTAATGTGGCTATGAATAATCAATTAGTAGCTTTTAGCGTTAGGGATTTAGAAGACGAATTGAAGCCACTGGCTATATACACCATTGTTAATTATGTCTGGAATGTGGTTAGAAGCGAAATGAAAAAGAGAATACTGGTAGTGGATGAAGCTTGGTGGCTGATGCAAAGAGAGGATAGCGCCAAATTTATATTTGCCCTGGTAAAAAGGTGTCGAAAATATTATTTGGGTGTTACTACCATCACTCAAGATGTTAACGATTTTTTAACTTCCCCTTACGGCCAGGCTATTGTTAATAATTCATCCTTGCAATTGTTAATGAAACAATCTCCGGCGGCTGTGGATTTGATCCAAAAAACATTTTTGTTAACCGAAGGAGAAAAATATTTGCTTTTGGAATGCGGAGTGGGGGAGGGAATTTTCTTTGCTGGCGCTAAACATGCAGCCATAAAAGTGGTGGCTTCCTATTCCGAAGATCAGTTGATTACTTCTGATCCTAGGCAACTACTAGAGATTGAACAGGCTAAAAAAGAATTTGAGCAGTCGCTAGCCAGAGAATAATAATTAATATATAGTAGGTTGTAGTTTTTTAGCTTATTAGGGATCGTTTATGAAGAAAATATTATAAATAAATCCTAATAAGCTAATAAGCTAACCAGCTAGTAAAATAAAATAATATGGATGATAGAAAAAAAAGAATAATTTTAATTTCAATTATTATAATTATATTGATAGTTATAGTGGTGTTATTTTTAATTTTTAATCCATTTAAAAAGAAGCCGGCTGATGAAGTTATATTGCCGCCAGGCAGCCAGAATGAAAATCAAACCCCAACTATTGGTAAAATTGATTCATTGCCCGAGCCCAGCCCTGAAAGAATTAAAAATGATAAAGATTATCCCCTCGGATTAGAAGCTCTTACCTCCTCATATGCAGAAAGATTTGCTAGTTATTCGAGTGATGCTAATTTTAAGAACTTACAAGATTTAAAAATACTCTCTACTGCCAAAATGCAATCTTTCATTGATAATTTTATTGCCACTTCTAATATAGGGGGAGATGGCTATGAGGCTCAAGAAGCTAAGGCTTTAAACAATCAGCTGATATATTTAAAGGATAATCAAGCGGTGGTGGTGGTTTCGCTTCAGTTAATCAAATCTTTGGGCGAACAAGCCACTCCTGTAACTAGTTATTCTAAAGTAGAATTAACGGTGATAAAAGTTGGTGATGAATGGAAAGTCGATGAAGTTGATTGGAAGTAAAATACGAAAATTTATTTTGGACATCATTTTCCCCATTAAATGTTTGTCTTGTAAAGCGGAGGGCTATTGGATTTGCTCTAGATGTCTAAATAAAATCAGGCTCTATGGTTACCATTTATGCCCGATTTGCGAATTGGAAAATAGAAACGGATCCGTTTGTGGCTACTGCCAAGACAGTTCAAATCTTGATGGCTTAATGATAATTTTTGAAAATAATCAGCTAAGCCGTAAAATGATCCATTTTGTAAAATATAATTTTATTGATGATATTTTTACTTATTTAAAACCTAAATTGTCAGACTATTTAAATAAGAATCCCAATTGGCGGGATTTTTTTGTTTTAGTGCCAGTTCCCCTACATCGCCGAAGATTTTTAGAACGAGGCTTTAATCAATCACAAATAATTTGCGACATTATCAGTGAAACTAGGGGCAATAAAATTAATAATAAGTTACTAAAAAAAATAAAATATAATAAACATCAAGTGGGACTAAGCGCCGATAGAAGGCGTTCCAATATTGTTGATAGTTTTAAAGTTAATCTTAGTGCCACAATTGATTATGATAGTCGTATTATTATAGTGGATGATGTTTATACTACAGGCTCTACTATGGAAGAATGTGCCAAGCAACTAAAAATGTCTGGTTATAAAAGTGTTTGGGGATTAGTTTTAATAAAAAGTTAATGAATTATTAATATTTTGATGGCCTAGGTGTATTATGTTATAATAAAGACAAGATTAGTTGTAATTTATATATTTTTATTGGTTTTTTAAGTGTTTACAAAATGTCTCTTTTATGATAAACTGTCTTAGTCATCATTTTGGAGAGGTGGCAGATCCGCCCAAGGCGGACCCGCCTCGGGCGGGGCGGCATATATGTATTAAATATTGATTTTTTATTAAAAGATACCTTGAATTCTTGGAGAGGTGGCTGAGTGGCTGAAAGCGGCAGGTTGCTAACCTGTTATACGTTTTTTAAGCGTATCGAGGGTTCGAATCCCTCCTTCTCCGAAGGTAAATTTTTAAACCAAGATTGCCTTGGATTAAAAATTTAATTTCTGAAAAGAAATCAGGATTCGAACGGGCAGGAGCGAGGCGAAGACGAGCGTAGCTGAATGCGACCCCGTGGAGCATTCAGCTTTGCCCAGGACAAGGAGCGAAGCGACGCGTAAATCCCTGCCTACCGGCAGGCAAGCCTCCTTCTCCGCATTGGGTGGTGACGACAATTATTGTTTGATGGAGAGGTGGCAGAGTGGACGAATGCATCAGTCTTGAAAACTGAAGTCCCTTCACGGGGACCGTGAGTTCGAATCTCACCCTCTCCGAATGAACGAAGTGAATGAGAATAGGAACGAGCCAACTGCTTGGCTCGCGTGTGAGATGAGAACGCCGGAGCGATGTTTGGTGAGTATTTGACGAATCAAACCGCGAGGTGGTGGCTAGACCAAATTTTTGGAAGAAAATTTGAGTCGAAGCCGAATTTCACCCTCTCCGCAAGTATGAATTTTAATTCCAATCGTTAATAAAATAAATTTTATGAATTTGGAAAAGCCATTTGATAATACTAAAAACCCTAAAGACTCAACTCCTGATGTAGAGTTAGATTTATTTAATGAGAGAATTGAACAGTTTGTTGAGGCAGATTTAACCAGAGATGCTGATGACAGTTGGAATACATTTGAGCAAAAAATCAAGGCTGTTTTCCCAGAATTATTAGAAGCCAGATTTAGAGTCATGAAAGTTGCTGTTACTATGCATTTGTGCGGATTATAAATATTGGAAATATTAATATCTTAAAATAAATATTTTATAAAATAATTTTTACTAAAAATATGCCCATGCAAAGTCAACAAGAGGGTCAACAATTAAGCGAGGTTATTTTTTCTTGGAAATGCCATGATTATATCAAATATCAAAAAAGTAAAATTTGGTATTTGGTTTCTCTTATTATTGTGGCGGCCATGGTGGCTTGGGCTATTTATACGGTTAATTATTTATTTGCCGTATTTCTAGTTTTATTTTATTTGGTGGTCATAATGTATGAATTTAAAGAGCCAGAGGTGATTGATTGTGTGATTACTCCCGATGGCATTAAGCATGGCTCAAAATTCTTTTTCTACAAAACTATTGATAACTTCTTTATTATCTATCAAGATCAGGGCATTAAAAATTTATATGTTGATTTTAAAAACCCGCTTAAGGGCCGGTTGATTGTTGATTTAGATGGCTTAGATGCCATTGGGATAAGAGAATATTTACTTCAGTTTTTAAAAGAAGATTTGGAAAGGGAAGCCGAACCATTATCCGAAAGACTGCGCCGCTTATTGAGGATTTAGAATAATTGTGTGGCTATAGCTCAGCTGGATACCTGCCCGCCCTGGCCCCTGCCCTTATAGCTCAACGGATAGAGCGCAAGCTTGCGGAGCTTGAAATAGAGGTTCAATTCCTCTTAAGGGCAATGGCGATGGCAGGCGGGGAGCGTCAGCTTGCGGAGCTGAAGATCGCAGGTTCAACTCCTGCTAGTCACGATTAATATAGAATTTGCGCCCGCCCGCCACGGCTGTCGCCGTAGGCGCGTCGGGCGGGGAGCCTGAAATAGAGGTTCAATTCCCTGCCTACCGGCAGGCAGGCTCTTGAGGGCAATAGGCGATGGCAGGCGGGGAGCGCAAGCTTGTGGAGTTTGAAATATAGGTTTAATTTCTTTTGGGGATGTCAGATAGGAAAAGTCAGAGAGTTTTGATTCGTCTCGCTTCGCTCGACGACTAATTGGTATTTAATTTTGGGGAAGAAAATTTTTTAATCCTATGAACAAGATCGCAAAAATTATTTTTTCGATAATTATAGTGACTTCGGTTGTAGCACTCGGATATTTTTTCACAATAAGAAAGGCAAACATTACCTCCCCGACTTCCAGACCACCTACAAGTATTACTTTTCAAGAAACTGGAAATGGTTGCGGAGATATTTTCGTCTACAAAATCAACAATGACCAAACCGCCAGCATTTCTGTTTCTGCCAGAAGAGACAAACTCAACTTTTCGACCGCAGAAAAAACTTTTGAAATTGGGAAAACAGACGGCTTGGATGTCAAAATTCTTATAGGAGAAAAGGTAGTGCACTCTTATTGTACTGATCTTTTGCCTCCTGAACAACCTACGTCTAGAAAACTGTTTGGAAAAAGTGGGAAAGCAATTATATCCGTTTCGGATATTGATAAATCTAGACCAGAATGGCGTGGAAACTACACAGCAAATGTAATTTTGAAAGATGTTCATTTTATTGACGATAAAGGAATTGACTCCGATATCGTAATTCCTGAACTCATCTTCAAAGATGTGTGGGTTGGTTGGTATACTAGTTAGCATGGTTTTGATAATATTAATTTGCCGCCAAAGAAAAACTT
>CAYIBK010000003.1:57470-58970 GCA_964361645.1 uncultured Gammaproteobacteria bacterium | reverse complement strand
GATGTACTATATTGCGAGCCGATATTAACCAGCCAAATACCGCCTGCCAAAGAACGAGCAATAACATCATCTGCATCTTCTTTGTAAGCGTTAAAATTTATATGGCAATGTGAATCAATTAACATATTAAGGGATAAAACTGGTCAAAAATTGAGTAACCAAAACTAATAGATGAGCTATTTTAGAAGTATTTAATGATTGCGAAACCCAAGAAATATTGGTAATAAATTTAGCTATAACAAAGATTGTGGTGCCTACAATAATAACTCCCTCAAATAAACCTAAAATAGCCCCACCCAAACGATTAATTGATTTTAAAAATGGAATTATCGAAACTAAACCAAAGGCTTTGTTAATGAACCAAAAAATTAAAGCCACTAGCCGGTTGGCTATGACGAATATAGCCATGAAAGCTATGGTTTTAGCAATGCCTTCGTGCCCCAAAATATAAGGAGATATAAAATCAGCCACTGGTAAAAAATAACTACTCGCTGCCCAAGTGCCCAAAACTATGCCCACCAGTGCTCCAATAGACGAAATAAGACCCATAAAAAAACCCAGCATCACAAAACCAGCCACCACCACAATTAAAATCACGTCTATTAAAGTAAAAAGCATATCTTTATTTAATTTAAAAATTTCTAATTTCTAATTTCTAATTTTTAAACAATTTATAAATAATCAATAATTTTAAAAACATGGGATTGCTTCGCCCCCCACCATAGGTGGGCAGGCCTGTCTGTCGATAGGCAGGCTCGCAATGACAATAAAATACCATTACTATTCCTTCTCTAATCTGGGAAATAATGGCCGAGCCTTTTCAACCTTAGCACCGGGTTCTAATCCTCCCCAATCAATCAACTCCTTAAAATCATGATTTTTCCAATCAGCTTGATTGAGATATTTAAAAATCTGCTCAGTTGTCTCGGGCATAATTGGATAAACCATTAAGGCCAAATGCCTAATGCACTCTAATAAATTATAAATTACTTTTGATAATTGTTCTTTATCCCCATCTTTAGCTAATTGCCATGGCTTTTGTCTTTCCACATAGCCATCAGCAAAAGAATTTAATTTTCTAATAATTTCAATAACATCATCAATCTTAAAGCTTTGCATCGCATCCTGATATTGATGCCAAATTCCAACTACCTCATCAGAAAATTCAAAATCTTTTGCTGGCACCACACCATCTAAATATTTTTCTGCCATAGATAACACTCTAGAGGTTAAATTACCTAGGCCATTGGCCAAATCAGAATTATATTGGATAACAAAATTACCCGCCTTAACATCACCATCGGCTCCAAAGGGAAATTGAGAAAGCAGTAAATACCTAACAGCATCGGAGCCAAAAACATCTACCAACTCTTCTGGATCAATAACATTGCCAAGTGATTTACCCATCTTTTCTCCATCAACAGTAAAAAATCCATGGGCAAAAATAACTTTTGGTAGTGGCAAGCCAACAGCCAAGAGCATGGCGGGCCAATAAAGAGC
>CAYIBK010000003.1:53436-57370 GCA_964361645.1 uncultured Gammaproteobacteria bacterium | reverse complement strand
AGCTTAAAAAAATAATTTTTTTCTTTCAAAACTTCCGGCGCTTTTTTATGATCAGGACATAAGCCGTCCACTAATTCTTTTTCGGTAATAAATCTTTCACAGCCTGTGCAATAAAGGCCCTGGTAATCACCTTTGTAAATTGCTCCGACTTCTTTTAATTTATTTAAAAATTTCTCTACTCCGGTTTTATGCTGCAATGATGTAGTTCTGATAAAATGATCATTGGAAATATTTAATCTATCCCAAGCCATTTGAAATTTGGCAGAATTATCATCACAGAATTCTTTGATGTCCTGATTAGCCTCTTTAGCACTTTCAGCCACCTTAGAGCCATGCTCATCACTGCCAGTTAAAAAAAATACTTCATCACCCCTTAAGCGATGATACCGAGCCAAAACATCAGCCGCAATGGTAGTGTAAGCATGGCCAATATGAAGCTTGTCATTGACATAATAAATCGGTGTAGTGATATAGAATTTATTCATAAATAAAATAAAATTAATTAATACTTCGTCTCGTCCCGCTGTAATTCCACAATTAGCTTAGATTAAAAAGAGGGTAAGCCGAAGGCGGTTCTTTAATCTTTATAATTTATAACCACCTAATACTGCAAGAATTACAGCTGGGATCATTGACATAATAAATCGGTGTAGTGATATAGAATTTATTCATATTTATTTTTATTTAATTTATTTACCGCCAATCACTACTACAAACTCGCCTTTAGTAATATCTTTCTTAATTTTATCCAAAACCTCAATTATACTGCCTCGATAAATCGTCTCAAATTTTTTAGTCAGCTCACGACAAACTACAACTTCTCTATCTTTCGATAATAATTTGCTTAAACTTTCTAAAGTCTTGATAATCCGATGGGTTGATTCATAAAATACCACCGTTTCCGAATTATTTTCTATTCTCTTAAATAATGTCTCTCGGCCCTTTTTATGAGGTATAAAACCTAAAAATAAAAATTTATCCGTAGGTAAGCCAGAAATAGACAGGGCACAAATAACAGCCGATGGACCGGGAATGGGTATTATCTGACAATCACTACCAATATTTTTTGAAACATCAGCTATAAATTTATTTCCCGGATCAGAGATACCTGGTGTTCCGGCATCGGTGATTAAAGCTAAATCAAGCCCGGATTTTATCTTTTCCAACAACAAATTAACTTTATTTGATCCACTATGTTGATGGTAAGATATCATCTTAGTATCAATATTATAATGACCAAGTAAATTCTTAGAAACTCTGGTATCCTCACAAAGAATCAAATCAACTTGTTTTAATATTTCAACGGCTCTTAAAGTAATATCAGATAAATTGCCTAGTGGTGTAGCTACTATGTATAATTTACTCATAATACCTATACAATACCATTATTTGACTGGTAAATCAATATTGGAACAAACCTAAAAGGCGGATTAAACCGCCTTTTAATTATGAATCTTTAACTTACAATTATTGTGCTGGCGCTGGAGCGGTGTCGGTTGGTGCTGGCGTTGGTGGTGTAACTTCTACCAACTTACCAGTTTTTAAATTCATATAACTTCCCATTTCATCCATTTTAGTAAAAATATAGGTTCCGTCATCTGATATCTTACCAACCTGAGGCCAAATCTGCTGTAAACCGGTATATTCAGCTAAATCACCCTTCATTAAAATAGTTGGCACTTCGCTAATGGCATATTTCTTAATCAAATCCTTGCCCTCGTCTGAACTAATATCAAGTGATTTAGAATCTTTAGTGGTAAGCCCTAGGTTACCCAGTGCAGTATCATGAAGTTTAACATCGTAACATCCAGTGCATGCTTGATCTGTTAAATAAACTAAAGAAAATGTTCCTCTTAAATTACCTGTGGCTACCTCGATATATGGTGGAATTAATTTTCTAAAGACGAAAACATTGTCAATTATTTCACCCAAAGCTGTCCAAGCTTGAGCTAATTGAGGATTCTTGTCTAATTCACCGGAGATTAAAACAGTTGGAACTTTATCAATCTTGTATTTATCGAGCAAATCTTTGCCAGCATTGTCTTCTATATTAAGAGTTTCAGTACCAACTTTATTAATACCATTTTGTTTTAAGGCGTTTAGAAAAAGATCTATATCAAAACACTTGCCTTCACAATCCTTAGAAGTAATTACTGTAATTCTTAGTTTTGGTGCGTCGGCAGAAACCGCAATGTTAGTATTAGTATTGGTGTTAGTATTTTTCCCAGTTATTTTATCTTTTATCTTCCCCCCGAACATAACAAGTAAAACCACAATGAGAATTATTAGCGCTCCACCCAGGCCATAGGCCAACCCACGAATAAGATTTTCCTTTTGGCCATCTCCTTCGCTTTTCTTAAAAAATTTAAGCATAAATTATTAGTTATTTATCTATATTAATATACCTCATTTTACCCCTAAGTTAAAAAAAATGCAATTAATTGAATTTAAAAAGTCAATATCTCTGGTTTAAATATCATTATAAAGCCAAGGAGTAGTAAAACTACACCGCTAACTAGTTTAATAAACTTCAAATATCTTTCGGAAACTTTGGTTACTCTTAAAGTGACCACGGCTATCAAAAAAATTAATAAATCGTCCAACATATAAAAAAATACATAAACTAATATAGAAAGATAATATTGATAATTCGGCAAGTTATGAGAGACTAATATTTTGGTATAAGCTAGCGGGAAGCCCAAAGAACAGAAAAGTTCAATCATATTAATGCCAGTAGCTATAACCGCTACCGCAAGCAACATAGGTATAATCGGCATTTCTGAGGAAACTGTTTTGTTAGCCTTGGCAAATAAATACTTCTGAAACCTTGTCAAAATACCGTCTTTTCGATCATCTTTTATATTACATATCTTACATATAATATCATTGAAGTAATCTTTTAAAAGAAAAATAGCAAATAAAATTATAACGGCTGAAATAATATAAGTTATTATCTTAATATATCCCAGAAACAGAAAAACATTAAGCCAAGCAGCAATAAAAATATAATAAACTAACCCAGATACCAAAATAAAAGTACCGCCAACTAGTATTACTCTTTTCCTATTACCCGTAGAAATTAAAATGGCTAGTAGGATGCCCAAGGCCACCATGGCGCAAGCATTAAACCCGTCTAAAATCCCAACTATCATACTAAGATTAAAGGGAGATAAATTAGCTATTTGAAGTTCTCCTAAAAACGGAATATTAATTTTTCTCTGTTTTAAAACATCCAATTGATCAGTAATTTGTTGTTCAAAAGTGCTATCGGAAAGTTCTGTGCCCGAACCTCCATTTTCACCATTGGTTAATTTAGTGACTTGATCTTTCATTATAGCTGATGTTTTCTCACCAAAACCCAAATAAGCCTGATCGCCTATAAAAGTAGCCGGAACCAAACCCCAATTATCTTTAGGAACATTATAATCTCTATAAAATCCTTCTATTTTATTAATACTAGACGCCTCGGCTATATCATAGCGATTAATAATTAAATCTGGAAAATCTTGTGATAATTTATCCAAAAATTGGCCTTCTTGGATACAAACTGGACAAGTTTTACTATGAAAAAAATTAATTTCTACTTGATTTTCAGCTTTAACTGGCAAAACAAAAACCACCAAAGCTAAAAACAAAAAAATTAAAATAAATAATTTATTAAATATTTTATTTGTCATTATTTTCTTTAATTATTTTAATTAAATCTTCTTTTTCTACTAATTTTTGTAGTCGTAAAAATTCTTGCCCATTTTTATCTAGAAAAATAAAAGTGGGAATATCCTCTATATTCCATACTTTTTTAATTTCTTGGTCTTTATCGACATCAATAAACTCCGTTGCTAAATCTGGTATTTCTTTTTCAATTTCAGCAAAGCGTAGTCTCATAATAATACATTCCGGACACCACTCAGCTCCAATCCTTAATATCTTCATA
>CAYIBK010000003.1:19020-53336 GCA_964361645.1 uncultured Gammaproteobacteria bacterium | reverse complement strand
CCAGCAATAGCCAAGCCATCAATAAAATTATGCAAGCCATCGGCCATTAGTATTAAATAAGCTGTTGGTTTGAGATATTCTTTATGTTGACATTCCATACTATGACAATGATGCCAGTGGATAAATAATTCCAGAGCGAAAAAAATTGAAAAACCAAATATAACCCAAACAAAAACAATTTGATTGTTCTTAAGTTGATTTATTGATTCCGGAATCATATGCAAAAAAGCTCCACCAATAAGCGAGCCAGCTGAAAAAGCCACCAACAACAAAACTATCTTTTTTAAAAATTCATCCTTAAAAACCAACACTAAGACTCCCACTAAAGATATTAAACTAACAGCAATGGTGCTAGCTAGTATCCACAATAATAAACTCATATTTTATCTAAATTATAAATATATGCCCTATTTTAACAGAAAAGTGAATATTTGACAACTAAACCCACCTTAACTAATAAGATGGGTTAGTATTATATCATTAACCAAATTCTAAACAGCAACTGAAGCTAAAACTCTCTTTCTTATTATATAAATCCAGAAAATAACTATTAAAGTAACAGCCAAGACCATGGCCATAGTTTGATTGGCAAAATATTATTTATTGGCTATTTTTTTGACTGCTTTGATAATTTTTCCGACATCGGTATTGGCTTTAATAAAATAATCTTCCGCTCCCAAAGCCTTGGCTGATTCTACTTCGGAAATACTATCTAAATTAGAAATTATAAACACCGGCACTGTTTTTAATTTGACATCATTTTTTAACTGCCTCAAAACCTCAAAACCATCTAAGCCTGGCAAAATCAAATCCAACAAAACCACATCTGGCTGGAATTTCTTGGCCGCTTCCATTACCTGTAATCCATCCTTAATATTGACTGTATCAAATTTTTCTCTCATTAAGGAATCCATTAATATATTAGCTAAAAGAGCATCATCCTCAACTAGTAAAACTTTCTTATTTTTTTCTAGTTTTTTTCTGCCAAACATAACTATATTATTTTTAAAATTTTATAAAATAAATATGAAAATTAAACTTTTTTTATTATAACATAAAACCACAATTAATACTATATCTTATATAAGCGGACTTTTAACTTTAGCTACTAACATATCAAGAGATAAATCACTCTTCGTGATATAATTGGTAACATCAGAGCTGTTTTTTTAAGCTAATACTCTATCCCTTCTCTGGCTGGCAAGTTTTTTTGAAAATAATGCTTAATCATCTTCATTTCTGTTACCAAATCAGCTCGCTCACTTATTTCTGGCCATAATCCCCTACCAGTTAAGATTAATTCCAGAATTTTCGGCATTTGATTATCTAAATAATCCAACAGTTCTTCAAGTGGCATCATCTTTAATCTGACAACATTTAAAACTTCGTCTAAAATAATTAAATCATAATTATGATGGATTTCCAGTAATTTTGCCATGGACTCCTTGGCCATTTGTAAATCTTCGTGCTTTAGAGAAAAATCAAATCGGCCATTAGCTAACCGTCTATCTCTGCCATAAGAAAAATAAGCAATACCTAATTTATCCAAAATTTTCCTTTCATTATAATTTTCGCCACCTTTATCAAAAAATATAATGGCCACTTTTTTACCACTGCCTAAAGCTCTGATGGCTAACCCCAAAGAGGCGGTGGTTTTACCTTTGCCATCACCGTAATAGACTTGGATCATATAATTATAGTTATTGTCATTGCAAGAAAAATACTTCCTCTTTGTCATTGCGAGCCTGCCTATCGGCAGACAGGCGAAACAAAGTGGAGCGAAGCAATCTCACTTTTATTTCACTTGGGATTGCTTCCCGTCTTCACGGGGACTCCTCGCAATGACAATAGTAGTTGTCATTGCGAGCGAAACAAAGTGGAGCGAAGCAATCTCACTTTTATTTCACTTGGGATTGCTTCACTTCGTTCGCAATGACGTCTAAATCGAACAAGCACTAACCCCGCAATTAGAACAAGTATAACAACCTTCTAAAATCATCAATGATCCACCGCATTCCGGACAAACCCCGCCGGCAATTATTTCTTGTTTATCAGAAATTTTAATGGCGATATAACCCTCTGTAGCCACACTGCTGGTATTAACCATATCCATCTCATCGGTTATGCCGGCATTAGGGTCCATAAGTTCGTCATTATTATCTTTGGCGATATTGAGTATTTGTTTGTCACGAGAACCATCACGATAAACAGTACAACCTTTGCAACCCATCCTCCAAGCCATCAAATAGCCATCCATCACATCTTTTTTGGTAGCCGAATAGGGAAAATTAACTGTTTTAGAAATAGCATTGTCGCAGTATTTTTGGAAAGCGGCCTGCATTTTTATATGATCATCTGCTGAGATATCCATAGAGGTGACAAAAACTTTTTTAATATTTTCCGGAATGCCAGCCACATTCTGCACACTGCCATTTTGGACTATTTGTTTTTTAATGCTTTCCGACCAGCAATTTTGTTCCTTGAGAGCTTTTTCCAAATGCTTATTAAAATAAGTTAAGTCAACATCGCCACCCAAGACATGTTTGTAATAGTAAGCCAAGGCAAAATAGGGCTCCACCCCGCCCGAGACATCCATAGTCATAGAAATAGTGCCAGTGGGAGCGATATTAGTTAAAGCGGCATTGCGCATTTTGATATTTTTCTCTTTATAAACCGAGTGATCATAATTCTTAAAAACACTTTTTTCTTCGGCTAACATTTGGGACATTTCATGGGCCGAATCCTGGATGGTTTTCATAACTTTTTCAGCCATAGCAAAACCTGTTGGCGTATTATAACCAATGCCCAATTTATAAAGCATATCGGCAAAACCCATAATGCCTAAGCCAATACGCCTATTATCTTTGGAAACATTATTCACTTTTTGCGATTGATACCGAGTGATATCGGTTACATTATCCAGCATTCTAACAGCTGATTTGGTGACATGTTTTAATCTTTCCCAGAGCACTTCGCCATTGTGGGCGAATTTTTCCAAGTTTATAGAACCTAAATTACAAACATCGCCGTCATGCAAAAATTGTTCACCACATGGGTTGCAAGCTTCTATCCGACCCAATCCTGGAAGCGGATTAACTTTATTAACTGTATCCAAAAAAACACAGCCTGGCTCACCGTTGCTCCAAGCAGCCGAAATAATTTCATTGAAAATTTCCCGAGCAGTCATTTTTTCCTCAACAATATCTAAAATAGTATCTTGTTCATCACGAACTATGCGATGCAAAGGATAATCCTGATCCTTAAACCGTGGCATCCAAACATTTGGATCATTTTTTTCCACTGCCTCCATAAACCTATCAGTTAAACCGACGGAAATATTAAAATTCTTGATCTCGCCTTCTCTGGCTTTGCAATGGATAAATTCCAAAATATCAGGATGCTCCACATTCATCACTGCCATGTTGGCACCATGGCGATTTTGCTGTTTAATAACCCCAAAAGCCCGATCATAGACTTTTAGAAAGGAAACTGGCCCAGAAGCCACCCCACACGATTTTTTGGCTCTAGAACCAGCCGGCCTAAGTGTATGGAAGGGAAATCCTAGCCCAGATCCTGATTGCTGTAATAGAGCAGCATCTTTTAGGGTGTCAAAAATGCTGTCCATGGAATCTTCAATATTCAAAACAATACAATTGGCTACCACGGGCAGATCAGTGCCAGCATTAGTAAGGGTGCGGCCAGCCGGAGTAAATTCAAAATTACTTAGTATTTCATAAAAATCATTTTTAATTTCAGCCACTTTTTCATCGCTTTTGCCATACCTATGCTCCACCTCGGCCAAGGAAACTACCACCCTTTCCATCATTTGTTCTGGCGTTTCACAAACTTTTTCGTTTTGATCCTTTTTCAAATACCTTTTAGCCATTACTTTTAGGGCATTATCGGAATAAGGCAAACTAGTGGTTAATCCATCTAAAATGGCCTTTTGCCTTTCGCGCGATTTTGATCTTTCTTCACGATAAATGATGTAATTTTTAGCTACTGCTGGCAGATCATTGTGGATAAGAATAATTTCCACCACATTTTGGATATCTTCTATGGAAGGTATGCTTTCGGAGCCATAACGGTTGTTTAAAATATTAACCACGCTTTCTGTCAATTTATCTACCACACTATAATCATAATTATTAGAGGCAGTAAAAGCCTTAATAATAGCTTGTTTGATCTTATCTTGATTAAAATCAACAATACGACCATCTCTTTTTCTGATCTTGGAAACCTTGTTAGATTCCAAAATACTGGCCCCAGAATTAAGCCAGTTATTTAATTTATCCCCCATAGTATTAAAAAATTATTTATAAAGGTTTATACATAATATCATAAAATAAAAGCGCCAGCAAAATAAGTAGGAAATAAAATTAGTTTAAGTTTAAATACCAATGGAAATACTAAAAAACACTACCATTGGGTTATCAAAAGTGCAATATGTGTGTGCATCTTATCTTACGATCCACTTGACAAATTATGGTTGACAAAAATGTTTATATATGATATTCTATGGTGTAGTCCTTTAATATACAATTTACCTGTAAAAACATGTGGTCCTAGCTAAAAGTTGCTCAATATATGGGTGATTTCTAGCTATGACTACATGGGGTAGTCCATTGGCATAATCTCATCGGACACTCGTCCCAGAAAGGAGTTGACTATGCTAACAGGTGTTTCCGTGGTTTCTATCGCAAAGGTTGGAATGCCACGGAGTCAGGTACTCGGTATTGTCCGTAAACTTCTCGATAAAATTCCCGATTCAGGTGGATCGCTTTGTACCCAAGGTCTAATTCCCAGCAAAAAATTTGTGGCCAGTAAAGGCAAGCACCGGGGTCAAATTTTTATTCCGGCAATTATCATGGGTAGTGAATTTGAGGATAGTGAGCGTGGTGAGAGCAACATCGAGGCGGAGGCCAAAAGACGTGGCTGGAAAAAACCGTCAGGCAAATTAGTATGGGATGTTATGGATATGTTCTCCCCCGATGATATCAAGCGCATGGGTTTGACGGATTTAATCGTCATGCATGATCCAGTGCTTGATAATCAAACCCTCTACACTTATTGTCGATACAGTCTTAGTGTTAATTCTCGCCGCCATGAGTATCCTCTGGTTGCGACATTAGGGGATCACCCTATAAATAATGCCTTTACTAGAAATTACGGTTTTGTTTATTTGGTTCGTGCAGAATTAGTCCATTAAATTTAAGAACTTAGACTACATAGTCAAGTTCTTGATTATAGAATAACAATTTTTTAGCCCGTGTCAGCAATCAAGCTGGCGTGGGTCTATTTTTTATTACCCTAAACTGGACGTTATAATTAATTGGGCGTGATATTGACATTTTATAAGAATGTGATAGAATAATATGTTGTTGTACGTTGGCGAACTAAACCACAAAGGGAGGTATAGTAATGTTAGCACCACCACCAAAAGAATCATTTGGAGATGTTTCTGTAATACCCTACGGGTATGAAGAATACCTTTCCCGGAAAGGAGATGGCAGTAACCTTCTACGAACCACTAGAATAGCTCAACCACTGGCACTTCGTAAGGGTGATATCCTAGCAAACGGAGATCGAGTACTTGCAACACCGCAAAATGGATTCAATGGTAGTGTCTGGGTGCTGCTCTCTGGTGGCCGTAATGGACATTGGATTAAGATGGCCCCACGTCTTCCAATTGCACTGCTTGTTGAAGCTGATGATGCTCCCAAGGGGATCATCTGTGTGGAACAGTATTAAATTATTAGGGCCAACACCATAATAGCTAAATAACAGCGCTTATTTATCAAAGTGACTGCTGAATATTCTAAGTCAATCAAGTAAATCCAAAATTATAGTTGTAGACGCGTAACATTGTTCATGCGTCTTTTTTTATTTACATAAATCCAGTTCGAATGTCGTCTATATGGCGGAGCAAATATAAAAACCCCCAACAATTTATCGTTGGGGGGTGTGTTTTATTCTCTTAAGTCTCCTAGATTCTGAAGCTCGGCCAAACGGGAGTAGAGGCCATTTCTTTGCATAAGTCTAATATGATTGCCACGTTCTATAATCTGGCCATCGCTTATAACGCAAATTACATCAGCTTTTTTTATAGTAGAAAGTCGATGAGCAATAGCAATAATAGCAATTGAGGCATTTTGTCTTAACTCATCCAACATATTTTGAATAGCTTTTTCAGCTTCGCTATCTAAAGAAGAAGTGGCTTCATCAAGGATTAGAACTTTAGCTCCATAAAGTAAGGCGATATAAGCTCTGGCAATACCAACTCTTTGTTTTTCACCACCAGAAAGGCGAATACCTCTCTCGCCAACTTCAGTTTAAATGCCGTCGGGAAAACGATCATGATTATCTAAGGTGATTTCTAAATGAGACGCTTTAATCGCTCTTAAAACATCTTCATCTGAGGCTTCTTTACAGCCATAGCGGATATTATTGGCAATAGTAGTGTCAAAGAGCTGGACATCCTGATGGACAATGGCAAAAAGCCGGCGATACCAGAATAAATCTAAATCTTTAATATCATAACCATCAAGTAAAATTTTGCCGGAGTTGACTTCATAAGTTCGACAAATTAAACGGGCGACCGTGGTTTTACCTTCACCACTGGGGCCAACTAAAGCCACCATTTGATTGGGCCAAATTGTTAAATTAAAATCTTCAAAAACTTTTTCTCGTTTTTTGGAATAACCAAAACAAACATTTTGAAATTCAAATTGACCCTTGAAATTATCTGGTATAACAGCTGAAGCAGAATTTTTGATTTCAATTTTTTCATTCATTAAATCCCTCATGCGTAAAACAGGCACCAAATTTTTCATTATTTGAGTGTAGGCATGGGTTAATTCCCAAATACTGTTAAAGCTGGTATTGCCGGTGGCAATAATATAAATTACCGTACCAATGGAACTCTGGCCTTGGTAGATAAAATAAATACCAGCAATAATAGTCAAGATAAAACAGCAATGCAGTATCATTTCCATCCAAAAGAAATAACTCTGCATTTTAAGAGATATTTGCTTATCTAAATCTCGCATAGCATACCGTATACTGCTAAAGACATTTTTCTCTTTTTCTTCCTGAACAAATCCCTGAACAGTATCCACATTCATTAATGATTGGCAGATTAAACCACTGGAAACTTCTTTGTGCTTGTCCCATTTTACCCAATCATCAAAAAATTTATTGTAGCATTTGAGATTTAACCAGATAGCTGGAATGAAGGGCAGAAAAAACAGCAATCCCAATTTTAAATCTATAATCAAGACAAGAATGATATTGATTATTAGATAAGAGACTTGAGGCAAGAAATGCCAAAAGAGATTCATCATAATTTCAATCATTTTATTGCAACCCTTTTCTATCTTGGCTATTTTCTGGCCGGTGTTTTCCCGTTCGTGATAGCCAAGTGAAAGTGCTAAAAGTTTTTCTTGAGCCATAATGGGCCAAAAATTTTCCAGATCAATAATGACGCTACACAACTTAACTTCTTTGATAAAACGATTAATGTAATTAGCCACGATTTTAGTAATAAACATCAGGATCATCAAAATAATAAAATAATTATTTATGGTCTGAGTTTTTATCATCACTGGTAGCTCATCAAAGACCAATTTTAGTAAATAGGGGAATAATAGATTTATTATTGATAGGATAATAATCCAAATAATTACCAGGATAAAGTTCTTTTTGGCTTTACCCAGGCCGATTAATTCCCAAAGCGCTTTTATACCATTAATAAAAAAATTCAGTGAAGTGTCTTTTGATTGATCATCCCAATCCATAGCTATCTCTCCTTATTCTTTTTAGAATTTATTTTTTGTAAAGAACTTAAAACATCCTACTCTCCAGAGCAGGATGTTTTTTACTTTTAGACTTAGATATTCAGATTATTCAATATAAGGGATTGATAATTAAATTTAAGGGATTAAAAATAGAAAAATATCCTGTTCTGGAAGGCTTGGCAGTCATTTTTTGACCACGAATAACCAGGCTAAGGGTAGCAAAAGCTAAACCCAGAACGGCTTTAGGGGATTGATTTTTTCTAATTGTGTTATATTTATTTTTCATACTTTAATATTTTAGTATATTATGGATATTTTGTCAATTTTTTTTTGTCAATTTTTGTCAACCATATAGACTATATTACCTTTTATGATTTACTACTAATATTTGTCTAGAACATGATTTTTTAGTAATTTTAGCTATTTTAAATGATAACCAAATTTAAAGTAAAAATAAAACCCCATAATAAACTGGGGAGATATGGGCAGTGAATTTTTATTCAATCCTGTGGACGAAAAAGAACTGGCCATAAATGGACTAAAAAAATTAAGCGAAGACAAAACTAAGTACTATGAGGCAGGATTTGCAATTCATGAATTGGCCTGTAAGGCTCAGGAGATATATCAAAGCCCAAAAGCCACCGAGGAAGATAGAAGATTGCTTTTGAGTTATATATTTTCGAACCTTAACTTAAATAACGGAAAAATAAGGCCAAACTACACTTTAGCCTTTGAATTTTTGCAAGAATGGATACCTAGGTTAAATAACACTTTCGAACTCACTAAAACCACTGTAAATACAAAACAAAACAGGGTTTTTGACCCTGCTTGTTCTACTCTGCTCCGTGAGCTGGATTCGAACCAGCAACCTACCGGTTACACTTATTCCTAGTTTTCACTAAGGCGTGGACTATATCATTACCATAACCACTGAATTCCTACTTACGTTGGAATGACAATGATGTTAGGTATCGGGCGCTTCGGCCTATTAATTAAATAGGACTACTCCATAAAGGATAGTCTCTGCACGTTTCTCACATTTCTGTGAGACTTCGCTCAGGATCACCATTTTAAAGGTTTCCCTGAATTCACCCGATTTTCATTCCGAAATTTCTTTCGGAAGCTGCGTTGTGCCAGCATGAATTTCTCTGTGACAATTAGCGCAAACCAAGATACATTTATCCAATTCTTTTTTAACTTTTTCCCATGATCTAGTATAACCCTTTTGGGAAATACTAAAGTCTTTTACTTTTGGGTTAAAATGATGGAATTCTAAAACTTGATTGCACTTATTGTAGCCACAGATAATACATTTACCGCCCTTATATTCAATTGATTTTTTTCTTAACTCTTTTCTTCGCTTAGAAACGGCATCAATTAAATATTTGCGACGATCGGCATATTTTCTGGTGTCTTTCATATATGAATTATACCATGATTTAGACACCACATGTTCACAGCCGGTTGCTCTACCATTGAGCTATCACGGAATATCTGATTTTAAAAGCGAGCCAATATTGACTCACTTAAAATATATTATCAAAAAATAGCGCTAATGTCAATAATATTAAGTATGCGATAATCGCTCTATTTTCTTTTCCAATAATGAAACTCTGTTTTTTAAATCCAATATATCACCACCTAAAATATTACCATCTTCAATGGTTCTATTTTCTAAAGCACTTAATTTTACTTTAATATCTTCTATTTCTTTTTGGATAAATGATAATTTGGAATCAATACTATCAAGTCTACCGTAAACATCTTCAAATCGTTTATCTACTTGTTCAAATCGTTTATCTATCTGTTCAAAACCAGACTTAACAGAAACTGCTAAATCATCAATATTGTTGGCTAAATCACTTATTGTAATATTTGAATTATCCATATTCAAATTATATTAAAAATCCCTAAGTTTCTCAACTCCTTTAATTTTTTCTATCTTTTCTAATGATTTGGCTTCAATCTGTCTGATACGTTCACGAGTAACATCAAACTCTTGGCCCACCTCTTCTAGGGTATGAGAAACTCCATCCTTGAGGCCAAATCTCATCTCCAAAACTTTCTGTTCTCTAGGAGTTAATTCGGAAATAACCTCTTGGACATAATCACGTAAAATCTGCAATGCCGCCACTCTGTCTGGGGTAATGGTTTTTTGATCTTCAATAAAATCTTCCAAAACACTATCATCGCTATCATCACCCACGGGTGTGCCCAGCGATATAGTTTCTTGAGAAATTTTAATGATATGATTTATTTTTACTATATCTTCACCCATTTCAGCTGCAATTTCTTCTGGCATTGGTTCTCGGCCTAAATCCTGAACCAATCTTCTTTCCACTTGCTGGAATTTATTGATATTTTCCACCATATGAACGGGGATACGGATAGTACGGGATTGATCAGCCAAAGATCTAGTGATGGCCTGCCTAATCCACCAAGTAGCGTAGGTAGAAAATTTATAGCCCTTATGATAATCAAATTTATCAACGGCGCGAAACAATCCTATATTGCCTTCCTGAATCAAATCCAAAAGCGACAAACTCTTGCCGGTGAATCTTTTAGCGATAGAAACCACTAGTCTTAAATTGGCTTTAATTAATTGATGCTTGGCTTCCATATTGCCTCTTTCAATTTCTTTGGCCAACATAATTTCTTCATCCGATTTTAAGAGTGGCACGCGGCCAATTTCCCTTAAATACATCTGAATGGAATCAGTGGAAATATCTCCTAAATTAATATCTACTTGAGAGAGTTCTTTTAATTTCTCCATAGTTCGACTTTGAACTTTGCGAGTTTTTACCGGTTTCTCAACTGCCTTGGCAAAAGGACTTTTCAACATCGTGCCGCCAAAAAATCCGCCACTTTCCACAATACTAACACTGGTAGCCGATAAATCCTCAAGTAATTCTTCGTACCTATCAACATATTCTTCTAATTCCGGAAATAAAATCATGATTTCCTGTTCTGTAACAAAACTACGCGATTTACCTTTTTTAATGAGGTTTAAAATCGCTTCTTCGTTTGGTTTAACTTCTACTTTTGGAACTTTGAGATGTTTAGCTTTCTTTTTTGAAATAGCCGATTTTCTCGACTGAGTTTTTTTCTTACTGGTAAAGCTAATTTTTTTCCTGGTAGTTTTCTTTTCAGCTCTTTTGGGGGAAACTTTTTTCTTACCTGCTCGCGCAGACAGGGCTGATTTATAAGCCTTCTTGGCTGTTTTTTTCATCATGAAAATTTTAATGAATTTGACTCTATGAGATTTAAGTGAAATTTTAAAATTATGATTTAATTCAACAATATTAAAACTAAAAAATAATTTACAGTAAACCTAAATCTTACTTAATTAAGATAAAAGTTCCTTGATTTAATTTATTATTCTTTTCTTTTTAATAATTGTGATAATTCCAAAGATAAACTATTAATCTTATCAGAATCAGATTTTTTTTCTGCCTCTTGCAGCTCCCTATTTAATAAACTTATTTTTTTATTTAAATAATCATTATTTAGTATCCTTAAGGTAACATCTATTTCTGCTTTAGCTTCCCTATCGGTTAATTCTAAGAAATCTTTAGTGGAAAGCAAAAACGACTCGTCAAGCAAGCCAATTAACTCTTTACTATTTAAATTATCCTCCTTTAAGTATTCCCCAATTAAACCATGTAAATCAACATCGGAGTTATCCACAGATGAGAGAATCTCTGGGTCAATGCCTTTAGTATAAAATAACACTAATCTTTTGTAAAGGTCAAGGGCTGTTGGGGTATACAAATATTCGACTGGCAAATCACTGATTACTTTTGAAAGTAGCATGGGATACCTTAAAATAATGGCTAAAATCTTTCTAAAAAGCTGTAAATCCTTGGGTAAAATTTCCTTTTTATCCCTTTGAGCATCAGCCTCAGATGTATTTTTAATAGCCAAATTATTTTTGGGCAAATTAGCCATCTCCTCTCTTAAGATATCTTCGGAAACTGATATTTTTTGCGATAGCTTCTTGAGCCAACTCCCGATCTCAACTTTATTATTAATTTTATTTATCTGGGGCAAAAGTTGTCTCACGGCTCTAAGTTGCTGGTTAATATCAGACGGATCCAAGCCTTCAACTGCTTTATCAAAATAATATTCTATGATGGGCCGAGCGCCTGAAACAGCTTCTTGCCAGCCCTGGGGATTATTTTTAATCATTTCATCCGGATCCTTAGCGCCTTTTATTTCTACTATTTTAATACTAATGTTATAACTTAAATTGGAATCTATATAAGAATGTTTTCTGCCTCGCTCATCCATCGATTCCACAATATAAAGATCAAGAGCCTTAGCCAGAGCGTCTCCTTTGGCGGTAGCATTTTGTCCAGCCACATCCGAGTCCAGGGCGAATAAAAAATTATTAGTCTGCCGCTTGATCAATTTAAATTGATCCATAGTTAGAGCTGTACCAGATGAAGCCACCACATTTTTAAAGCCGTGTTGGTGAGCGGTTATCGCATCCATTTGGCCTTCAACTATTACAGCGCTATCTTGTGATTTTATGTGTGGCTTAGCCTTATTGAGCGCAAAAACAATCCGGCTTTTATCGTAAATATCTGTTTGGGGACTATTAATATATTTACCCATAACCTCTGTAGCTTCATTTTCTGGGCTAACTCTGGCTGTAAAAGCCACAGTGTTACCGCTGACATCATCAATGGGAAACATTATCCTATTTCTAAACCGATCATAAAAACCAAAGCCGGTTTTTTTTCTAAGCGATAGTCCAGCTAGAAATATTTCCTGATCATTAAAACCTCTTTTTTTTAAAAAATCATAAACATTGCTCCAACCATCGGGGCTATAACCTATTTGCCAATCAATAATCGTATCTTCGGTTAATCCTCTCTTGGTTAAATATTCCAGAGCCGGCTTAGCACTTTCGCTATTTAATAAAATATAATGATAATATTTTGTAGCTAACTCCATGGCTTTCAATAATCTTGATTTCTGGCCACTATCCTGATGATCGTAATCTTTCAAAACTACACCGGCCTTTTTAGCCAAAACTTTTTTGGCTTCAGGAAATTCCAAGCCTTCCATTTTCATCAAAAACTCAAAAATATCACCACCAGCGCCACAGCCGAAACATTTAAAAATTTTTTTCTCCGAGCTGATCATCAAGGAGGGTGTTTTTTCATTATGAAAAGGACAAAGAGCCCTAAAATTGGCTCCCGCTGGCACTAATTTAATATATTCCGACATTAAATCGGCGATATTTATCCTCTCTTTTATTTCTTCAATTTCGTTGGCCATGATAATTATAATTTATCAGTCTATTGAAAATGTATCTTATCACAAACAATATTAATAAGCCAAATAAAACATAATATCTGGCATTATGGCTGTATTGGCCTAAATAATTCCAAGATATACCCATAATGTATCCCAAAAAAACTATAACCACCATCCAACACAAGGTGCCGATTAAATTAAAAATCACAAATTTTTTATAAGGTATTCTTTGATAACCGGAAGTCAAAAGTATTAGTATCCTAAATCCATAAATAAACTTACTCATAACTAAAAATTGTCGGTAATGACTATTAAATTTTTCTTTAAAAGAGGCGATCTTTTTTTTATATCTAGTGAGATAAAGATACTTCTTAAAATAACTAAACCTATTATTTAATTTCGTGCCAATTAGATACCATAAATTATCAGAAATTACCGTTCCCGCCAAACAAAATAAGATAACCAAATAAATATTTAAGATTTTAAGAGAAGCTAAAAAAACCGCTGCTAAAATTACCACCTCTCCAGCTACGATAGTACCCAAAAAAACAATTACATAGCCATATTCTTTTAATATCTCAATTATTAGTGGGGCTAGTGTATCCATGATAAATTTATTTATTTTTATATTTAGCCATCATTATATTATCTAAAGCCAAATGATCTTTTTCCACCTTAGCAATAGCTAAAAAAACTTCTCTTACTCTTGGTTCGGTTGCTTCACCAGCAGCTTTCTCATACAACTTAACAGCTCGGTCTTCGCGTTTACTTGAATCTTCTAAAGAAACCATTACATCATCCACACAATCCTCTTCCAACTCAGGATCCTGATTTATTTTTAATAATTTCCTAAACACAGAAGCATGCTCGTTTTCCACCTTTCTAAGACCCTTAAACATTTTAGAAATTTCTTTATTGCTTGAGGTGTCTTCAATGCAATTGTAAAATTTGGTGTTGGATATTTCTAACTTTAACGATTCTTCTAAATTTTTGCGGCTAATTTCTGTTAACTCAACATTATTCTCATCGCGCCACAAATGGCTTAAAACTAAAAACTTTTTTTCTACTCCACAAAATGGGCAGGATGACGGGGCCTCCTCTCCTATATAAACCTCCCCGCATATGCGGCAAACAAATACTTTCATATTTTTAATTATTATTTATTATTTTAAAATTAAATCACCGATATAATATTTACCTAGTAAATCCTAGACGAAATTAGAATTGATTAAATCAAATATAAATAAACTAGAAACTACTATAATAAAAAATATTAAAATGATTAGGGTAATACTTTTCATTTATGTAAAATTAAATTCTTCTGAATGAAGTAATTTTTTATCTACGCCTTGGGTGATAAATTGCTTTTTTAGTGATATTATCATTGTTGGCGGAGCACAAATAAAAATATCTTTCTCGGCTAAAGATCCGGCTGTATTTTTAATTACCTCAATATTAATATAACCTTTCTGAGTATAATAAAATGGATGAACTCTTAAATTAGAACCTAGGTTTTGAAGCCAATCAAGATAAATTGATTCATTATCGTTATTAAGACAATAAAATAAATCGATTGAATAATTAGAATTTAATATTAATGATTTGGCCATACTCAAAAATGGAGTTATGCCAATGCCACCAGCAATCCAAATTTGATTATTATAAATGGAATTTAAATGGGAAAAAAAGCCAAATGGACCTTCTATTTTTGCCAGCGATCCTGTTGAAAGATTTATTAACTCACTAGTGTAATCTCCGGAATTTTTAATGGTAATTTTCAAATCATCATCACCTGGCCCGGAAGAGATAGAGAAGGGATGGCTTTCTCTACTTATTTTATCATCAAAAAAACTGATAAAAATAAATTGTCCGGGATTAAAAGATAATCTTTTGGACTTGGGTTTCATGGTTATCTCTAGCACATTATCATTTAATGATGATACATTAGTCACTATATATTTATATTTTTTAACTAAAAATTTTCCTAACAATGTTCTATAGACAAAAACTAATAAAGCTAATGATGACAAGCCAAGCATATAAAATTTAAGCGGAGCATATCTGGATATATCACTAGGAATTAGTAAGGCATGAATTGAACCAAAATAAAAAGATAAACCCAAAAATTTATGGGTGATTTTCCAGATATTATATTTGGGACGCAGGTAAAGAGTTAATACTACCAGTAAAATCATCAGTGATAAAGACAATAATCCTAAATTCTTGGGCCAATTAGCATCGAGCGATAAAAACCTAATCGCGCCATCAAGAGAACCGCCGCCATACTTAAAGATCAAAAGCAAAGGATGAAACAGCAACAAAATAAAAGCTGCTTGGCCGATTAAACTATGTTTGGCATAAACATTATTTAAACCTTTAAAATATTTATCTAGGAAATGAAACCTGGAGCTTAAAATCAAACTGAAAGAAAATAAAGCCAAGCCGATTAAGCCGGCTAATTTGCCCAAACTAGTCATGGTATTGGTAAAATTATCAAAACGAGGCAAAAAAGAGGGAGCCATCAGCCAAAAAAAGGCTGGCAAAAAAGATAAAATCAAAATTGCTATCCAAACGTAATTATATTTAATCAATTTTTTAGCCAGAAATTTATTTAATTATTTTAATATATTAATTTAAAATATCATCAATCCAGCTGAGTTTTAACCATAAAACTATTTCATCATAGCAAGCAACTTCTTTGGCTGGCATGTGAGCAAGTATTAGTTTTATATCTTTATTGTAAACTAATTTCTGAGTTAAACCAAACGCCAGTTCGGCAAAAGTTTCAGCTCCAATATAGCCATCAATACCATTCTTTTTTTCATTGGCAATAAACAGCAAATCAGCCTCTATTATATTCTTAAAAAAATTCTTATGTATATCGGGATATAAATTTTCAAAGTCAATTGGCGGTATTTCTTTGGGATAATCCAAAATAGAATTATCACCAACACTTTCCCAATAAGTGATCCATTGTTTTATCTCTTTTTGAAGTATGGCGCTACCAGCTATAACTATTTTCATACGATAAAATTATAACAAAATGTAAAACTTGGCGGAGAGAACAGGATTCGAACCTGCGGTACCTTTTACAGTACACACGCTTTCCAAGCGTGCGCCTTCAACCACTCGGCCACCTCTCCAAATTAAAGGCGAATTAATCGCCTTGTTGTCTTAATACTTTTTTAAAGAATCAACATCAAATGGCCCGCCTTTCTTAATAGTTGGCTTATAAATATCTTCACTATCGCATTTAGGGCATTTAGATGGAATGCCCATCTTGGCCTGCCCCCTAGCAAAACAACTCTTACAATGCCAATAAGGTTCGAATTTAATTACCATGTCTAATGCCTCCTGTTTTGATTTCCACTCTGTAGACTAAACAAATTTTACCTAAAATAATCAATTTTGTCCATAAAAAGACTGTCCTTAACAATTATGTTATAAAACAAAAAAACGGCTAAAATAGCCGCTTTTTCTAACTTAAAACTATTTAATCATATCTTTAATCAAAGCTTCAAATTCTGATATTTCTGATTTCAAATCCTGTTGTTGTTCAAAACCATTGCCTATTCTAGAATATTTGCATCCAAAGACGAAAGTTGGAATTGATCCACCCGGGTTGAATTCCTTATAAATAGCTAAATCTTTAGCTGGCACGACAGTTTCCTTTTCCGAGGTTAGAGTATTATCATTAATATCTACATCCCAATGATAAGCCACAATTTTACCTTCGGCTACATATTTACTAACCACCTCGTCAAAAGTATCTTTTATCCACTGACAATGGGGGCACCAAGTAGTAGAAAATAAATAAACCACTGGTTTGCCATTTTCTTTACATATTTCAGCATCTTTTTTTTCCGAATAAGTTGAAACGCCGGGAACATTAGCTTTATCTTGGACTATCGGCGGAGCTGTATTGTTCTGGTTCTGAACATTATCCGTCTGATCATTAGCTGGTTGATTATCACCGTTTTTGACATTCAAAAAAGCGACACCCAAAATTATCAGCCCGATAACGCTAACCGAGGCAATACCCCCGAAAAGACCCAAAAGAAATTGTTGATTTTTTGCACCTTCACTCATATTTTTTCTCTTATTTATTAATTATTATTTTTATTATTTGATTGTTTTTTAATTTTTTACTTTTTTAATTACCGGTTTTTGCTTGTGCCAATCGGTTGCCTCTTGATACTGATAACCAGCTCGCAAAATAGTTTTCTCGTCAAACCTTTTGCCCAATAGCTGTATGCCCACGGGTAAGCCGTTTGAAAATCCAGCCGGAACAGACAAACCACAAATACCGGCCAGTGATGCCGGGATAGTGAAGACATCGGCCAAATAATCTTTGAGCGGATTACCTATATTTTCACCTATCTTCCAGGCTGGCGTTGGAGAGACTGGAGTAAGTATAACATCAATATTAGAAAATGTCTTGTCAAAATCCTGCCTAACTAAAGTCCTCACTTGCATAGCTTTTTTATAATAAGCATCATAGTAGCCGGCAGAAAGAGCATAAGTGCCAATCATTATCCTTCTTTTAACTTCGGCGCCAAAGCCAGCTGATTTAGTGTTTAAATAAATATCCAACAAATCTTTGTTGTCCCTTTTAGATAACCCGTATCTAATGCCGTCATATCTGGCCATATTAGAACTCACTTCAGACGGACAAATAATATAGTAAGCGGCCACGGCTAAATCAGTATGAGGCAAACTAATATCTATAATCTCAGCTCCCAGCTCTTCAAATTTTTTAGCGGCTAATAAAACAATCTTTCTCACCTCCTCGTCCATACCCTCGATAAAATATTCTTTAGGCAAACCAATTTTGAGTCCTTTAATATCTTTTTTAATTTCTTTTACATAATCATCCACCTTTTCATCTGGTGTGGTAGAATCACGCTCGTCGCGCCCGGCTATTTGACCTAAAACAAAAGCCGCATCCTCAATGTTTTTAGTAATCGGGCCAATAGTGTCTAGTGATGAAGTCATAGCCATCACTCCATATCTGGAAACTCGTCCATAAGAAACTTTAAGACCTGTCACATTGCAAAATGAGGCTGGCTGACGAATTGAACCACCAGTATCCGTGCCCAGTGAATAAACACACATATCTGAGGCCGTGGCAGCCGCCGAACCACTAGAACTGCCACCAGGAACTTTTTCTAAATCCCAGGGATTATGAGTGGGGAAAAAACCTGATTTTTCACCAGAACCACCCATGGCAAATTCATCTAAATTAGTTTTTCCTATTATCACCCCATCCGATGCTCTAATTTTTTCTACTACGGCGGCGTCATAGGGAGGAATATAATTAGCTAAAATCTTAGAAGCACCGGTTGATTTAAGCCCCTTAGTGCAGAAAAGATCTTTAATGGCTACTGGAATACCGGCCAGTGGTGCCAGCGATTCTTTATTTTTTATTTTTTTATCAACTGCTTTAGCTTGAGATAATGCCTCATCTTCATTAATAGTAATAAAAGCTTTGATTTTATCATCTAAAACTTCAATTTGCTTTAAATAATTTTTAGTTATTTCTGCGCTAGAAAACTTTTTATCTCTTAAACCTTCAAAAGTTTCCAAAACAGTTAATTTATTCAAATCCATAGTTTTTATTAATTGCCAATTTTAAATCTTTAATCATCTATCAATTCAAGCTCTGTAGCGGCATATGAAAATTCTCCTTCTTCAAATCTAACCTGTATCACTTGAGCTCTGTCATAATTTGTATAGCCAATAATTTCGCCAATTTCACTATCTGGTTTAAGATATCTTCTAACTTTAGCTCCAATTATAAACCCGGCTTCTTTAGCCTCTTCTATTCTAGTCTCAGAATCTCTCTCCCATTTTATCCTATCGGCATTGGCATTACGTTCAGCTTGTTGCTGATTTAAAACTTCTCTTCTTTGTTCAAATATACCCATATATTTAAATTAAATCATTGATTCAAAATTTTCGGCACTTTTATATAATCATTGCCTTTTTCTGGGGCGCAATTAACCAATTCATCGCTTATGCCCGATTCCTTAATCTTATCACTTCTCATAATATTAGTTAGACCTGTCACTTGAGAGGTTTCTGCCACGCCGGTTGTATCAACGGCTTGCAATTTCTCTACATAGTCTAAAATATCCGACAACTGCTGGCTATACAATTGGGCGTCAGCATCTGTTAGATTTAATCTGGCTAATTTGGCGATATGCTCTACTTCTGTTTTAGATAATTTCATATTAAAAAATTTTAGCACTTTTGATTTTTTTTGGCAATATTGTTATTGCAAAGAAATTCAAGCGATCCTAGCGAAAACGGGGAAATCAATCTAGTTTGCCGTAACCATGGGATTGCTTCGTTCCTCGCAATGACGATTATTATAACCGTGGGATTGCGGAGCCTGTCCCGAGTTTACGAGGGATCTTCTCGCAATGACGACTGCTATAACCATGGGATTGCTTCCCCATCTTCACGGGGACTCCTCGCAATGACGATTAGAAAATAAAAACATCAGATCATTTTTAAAAATTCCTTTTCATCTATAATTTTAACCCCTAATTGCTCGGCTTTGTCATATTTTGAACCTGGGTTATGGCCAGCCACCACAAAATCAGTTTGACGGCTAACAGCTGAAGAAACGCGCCCGCCCAAGTTTCTTATTTTATCTTTAGCCTCGTCCCGAGTTAAAGAAACTAATTCGCCCGTTAAAACAAAAGTTTTATTTTCCAATTTATGTGATGATTGTTTAATTGGATTTTTAATCCTAACACCCAGTTTTATAAGATCATCAACTATTTTTATATTTTTTTTATCAGAAAACCAATCAATAATACTGGCTGCCACCCTAGGGCCGACATCTTCGACTTTTTGTAAATCCTCTATGTCAGCATTTTTGAGTTTATCAATAGAATTAAAATAATCAGCTAGAACATTGGCTGTTTCTTCTCCCACATGTCTAATGCCTAAGCCGTAAATAAACTTAGCTAAACTAATCTCTTTACTTTCCTCAATCGAACGAATTAAATTTTCGGTTGATTTCTCGGCAAACCTCTCTAATGGGCTAAGATCATCTTCTTTTAATTTAAAAATATCGGCTGGATTTTTTATTAAGTCGGCTTTTTGCAACTGATCTAAGATCTTGGGGCCAAGACCATCTATATCAAAAGCTTTTTTGGAAACAAAATGATACAAACCCTCCTGTTGCTGAGCAAAACATTTTTTATTTTCACAATAATAAGCCACCTCATCAATTTTTCTTTTGACTTTAGAACCACAAATCGGACATTTTTCTGGAATTTTAAATTTCTTTTCTTTGCCTGTTCGCAGTTTCGGCAAAACTTTAATAATATCTGGAATAACATCTCCCGCTTTTTGTAAAATAACGGTATCCCCTATTTTGACATCTAAACGATCAATTTCATCCTGATTGTGCAAAGTAGCGCGCTTAACCACAGAACCAGCTAACTGAACCGGCTTTAGATGAGCCACAGGAGTTAGTGCTCCGGTTCTACCCACCTGCACTTCAATAGATTCAACTACAGTGGTAACCTGCTCGGCTTGAAATTTGTAAGCCACCGCCCAGCGCACGCATTTAGCAGTTCGCCCCAATTTTTTCTGGTAATCAATACTATTTACTTTTATGACAATGCCATCTATCTCATATGGTAAACTATCTCTTTTTTTAAAGAGGTTGGTGAAAACTTTTTCTGTGGCAAAAATATTAGAAACTTTTTGCCAACTACTGTTAACCTTAAAACCCAATCTTTTAAGCTCTTTTAAAACATCTTCTTGGGTTTTAAAATTTTTGGATCCGTCATAACTATACATAAAATTATCCAGATCGCGCTCTGAAGCGATTTTGGGATCAAGTTGCCTAACTGTGCCCGCCGCCGCATTTCTGGGATTGGCAAAGATTGGCTCTCCTTTCTTTTTCTGTTCTTTATTTAGTTTTTCAAAACTGCTTTTAGGCATAAAAACTTCACCGCTCACTTCCAAGTCAGTGGCTTCTTTTATTTTAAGCGGTATGCTTTTGATAGTTCTAACGGTGTGAGTTACCACTTCCCCCACTAGGCCATCGCCCCTGGTAGCTGCTTTTTCTAAAACACCATTTTTATAAACGCAGGACATATTTAGCCCGTCGATTTTTAATTCACAAACATATTCAAGATCTTTTTTTTCTGGCAATCCTAAAAATCTTTTAATTCTTTGATCAAATTCAATTACTTCCTCAAAAGAAAAAACATCATCAATGGAATACTTAGGAACTTGGTGTTTATATTTTTCAAACTTGCCTAGCGCCCTACCGCCAATTCTTTGGGTGGGTGAATCTGTGGTAATTAAATCGGGATATTCTTTTTCTATGTTTTCCAGTTCGTCTTTGAGTGAATCTCTAACGGCATCAGTTACGATGGGTTTATCCAAAACATAATAAGCATAATCAATTTCTTGTAATTGATTTTTGAGGTTAATAATTCTTTGATGAGACTGTTCTTTAGACATGTGTATTAATTTAATAATTTTCAATTTTAAATTTTAAATTTTCAAACAATATTTTAATTTTAAAATTTTCAATTATTTTTACTATTTTTAACACTAACTGATATTTTATTAAAGATTAGAGATAATTCATGAGCTTCCTTCCATAACAATCTTAAGTTATCTTTAATATCTGGATTCACTTTTACTAACATTTCAATCCAATATTTAGATTCTTGAATTTCTTTTCTGCAAATAAATATTTTATTTAAAAAATCTTTTTTTGAGCTAGCGTTATTAGCCTCACAGTAATTAGCTCCAACACTAGTTGCTGATCTAATTAATTGTAATATTACATTTCTATTGATGTCATTTCTATTAACCCGCAAAACAATATCAAACATTTTTTTACTAAATTTTTTTGTTCTATTCTCTAAATCATAAATCATAAAATATAAACATCATACATTATTTGAAAATTAAAAATTAGAAATTAAAAATTTAATATTAGTATCCTTTGGTAATGTCCTCCTCGGAAAATAAGACAAAGCCAAAGAGTCCAGACGATGGATCACGAGGCGGAATATTGGCATAAATGGCTTGTCGGGTGCCGTGATAAGTGCCAACTGATTTTATGGTTATGTTAGAAATACCTTGCGCGTTATAGCCATTATTGTAAGCTTCACTATTGCAGCCATTGATGCCTTTTATCTGATCATATGCGGTTACCGATAAATTATCAACATAGTCATCACCAGTGCCCAAAACTTTTAGTTCTACCAAATAGTCGCTTGGTACAGCTAGAGAAGCACCTTGAGTATCTTCATCTTTAAAATCAAAACAAACAGGCCCCTTGGCTAGGGTATCGCTTATTTCTACTTTACTGATATCAGTGTAATAAACTAAAGAACCACTTCCATCAATCAGAGGGTTGAGTTGAGTAAAAATAACTTGTAATTTGGGTGAATTAACGCCCTTAAGCCAGGTTATTTTTATACTTTTAGAAATATTGGTGCTATCACCGCGACCAATAAAATACAATCTGGCACTTTGGCCGTTATAGAGTCGCTGTCTAAAAAAAGTGGGTTCGTAATCAGTTGATTCGTCAATTGTCCAATCATCACCCATCTCACCGTTAATATCACCGCTTCTGTCATTGGCTGACAAGGCACCCTCTGAACCACTGAAAGCACCAATTTTTTCTTTTCCACCGTGCCTAAATAAATAAAGTGTTCTCTCTATGCCGGAATCAGCAAAGTAATAAGAATTTATGGAACTGTCTATTTCTTGAGCCTGGCGTAAATCCGAAATAATAAAAACTCCAAAACTCAAAGCAATGGAAAGAAGTATAGACATCATTATTAATGCCAAAATAAGTATTATGCCTTTTTCGTTTTTATTATTTTTAAACATAATTATCTTTTATAAACTTTACTGGAAATAGTAGTTTGGATTGATATTTCTTTTTGAAATTTAGGATTGATATTTTTATTTTTTAGTTTCAAAAAAATTGCTACTCTGGGTTGTTTGTTAGTGGTCGGTTCGGTATTCCATTTATCTTCTGAAATAGGAATAATATAAAACTTAACATCGGTAATTTCTACATCATCAGCATTAAGATTGGCTGATGTGCCATTAACTATATATTCTAAATCTGTACCCAATAAAGCTATGGAAACTTGATTACCCAATTCATCTTTTAAAAATTCAATGTGATCTTGTTCCGACATTACTGGATATTCTATTTCTCTGGCTCTTATTTCTCTGGCGATTTTTTCTATTATATATCTGCCATCATTTTGTAATTTTTGAAAATTAGCCGTATGTTGATGCAGAGTATTAGTATTAAGATAAACAGAAGAAATAATAACAGAGGCAATAGAAAAAATGCCCATAGCTACCATCACTTCTGCTAAGGTAAAACCATTACGAGCTAACAATTTTTTATAAATATTGATCATTTACTTTAAACTAAAAATTAAAAACGAAAAATTAAAAATAACAACATAAAATTCAAAATTTATTTTTTCCCTTGAGAGTTAATATACTAGATGCCAAGATATTGGCTAGTTCGTTTGTTTCTTGTAACAATTTATTGGCTATATTCTTGTCGGATTTATTTGAATCTCTTAACAACCCTATCCAAAATTTACTCTCATTGGCAGATTTTAGAGCATAGTTAAAAAAATTAGTAAAATCCTTTTTACTGCTGCCGGCTTGAGCTTCAATTATATTAGCACCAATACTTGTTGCGCTTCTTAATAATTGTTTACTAATTATTTGTATGGTCAAATCTTTATTATTTAGATTATCTATGAATTTTATAATATCTAAAGAATATAAATAAACTCTCTTTTTTAAATCAACTTTAAATTTTGAATTATTGTTTTGCATTTTTCATTTTAAATTTTGCCTTTTAATCTATTTCCAATTAAAAAGTCTTTCTTCAACCGATAGTTGTCTAGCTTGGTCCCTGATCAACCAGGAAACAGTTGATTTGACATCAAGACCCACTTTTAATTCCGAGGCTGCACAAGATATACCAATATCTTTTACATAAAAATCAATTGACAAATCGTCGCATTTTAAATCAGCGTCAGCATCATCACAGCAGATATTTTTGATATTTATCAGACGACGATAAGTTGTCGCTTGATCAGAACTATCATGACTGTATAAGCCAGAGGAAAGATCTTGATAAATCCTAGTTTGATTATCACTTATAATATCAGCCGAATAATCAATATAAACATCATCAGAAAATAGATTTTCTATTACCCCGCTGCCATCATCGCTTAAATCACTATCCCAATTGCACGGATCGTAGGTCAAACCATTATAAAAACAGCTGTCATTATTTTCGATGGCTAGCCAATTGGAATCCCTGATGTTTTTAACTATTTCTATGCCCTCTCTGGCTAAATTAACAGATAAAATTCTGGCTCCAGCCTCTTGCTCGCCGTTAAAATTAGACAGGAAAAGATTCCAAACACTAAATAACCCAATAGTTATTACACCAATGGCGACCACCAACTCTACTAAACTTTGACCTTTTTTATTTTTAAAAATTTTTAATTTCATAATTTTATAACCCTAACCAGTTAACGGATTGAGTTTTGTAAATTTTATTGACTTAGAATATCCATCCTGCCGGAAATACGATTAATTCTGATGTTTTTAATAACCGATTGATCATCTTTATGTTTGAGACTTATTATAATATCTGGTTCTGCTGTGGGAAGACCATCTAAATAAAACTTAATATCACTTCTGGGGGGAGTAATTTCTATCACTATCTTATTACTGGTTATATCAACAATTGATTTATCAAGTGAAACAGTATCAGTAATAATATAAACATCAGGGGCAGTTTTAGCCTTTAAAATATAAGTGCAATTATTAGAGGAGCACTTATTTATTTCAAAAACATAAGCAATGGGCACTTGGCCTGAAACCACTTTCCCGGAAAGAGATGATGTTTGCATGCGTTTTATGCCATCTAAAAGCAACCGTGATTGATTATCCATATCTCTTACTTTTTCATTACCACGAAAATTAATAACCGTTAAACTAGAAAAAATGCCGATGATAGCAATGACAATTATCATTTCGGCTAAGGTAAACCCCCTTGGTAAAACGCATAACGCATAACGCGTAACACTTTTATTTTTATATTTTATCATATCTGTTTTGGTCATTTTGATATCATCATCGCTATTTTATAATTGTGGACGGTATTTAATAATGAAAATTATCTCCAGATTAAACGTTACGAGTTGTGAGTTATGTGTTATATAAGATTCATATACCAATTTATTATTTCATTACCCCATAGTAGAGCTATAACAGTTCCAATAGTTAAAAATGTGCCAAAAGGAATTTGTGATTTAAAACCTTTCTTGCCCCCAACCACAAAGAATATAGAAACTATAGCTCCAATCACATAAGATAGAAATAAAGCCACCACCACTAGCTTGGCGCCTAACATTAAACCCATTAGGGCTCCCATTCTTAAATCACCACCACCAATCCACCTGCCTTTGGATATAAAAAATTGCAAAGCAAAAAAACCAAAGCCGATAACAGCGCCTATCAACAAATTAATTATGGAAAAGCCCACTATTAGATTAAAAAGAAGGGCTACGGCCATGGCCGAAAAAGTTATTCTATCCAAAATAAGATACCACCTAAAATCATAAACAAAAATAACAATCAAAAAACTGATAAAAATTAAATTTCTTAGCCAGATTAAAAAAATTGATGAGTTATAAAAAAGATTATCAAAACCAAGCGTGCCAATAATATTATAAGTTATTAAAACAAAAAGCAGGCCAGTTGAGAGCTCAACCAGTGGATATTGCCAAGATATTTTTTTATGGCAATAGCGACATTTCCCCCCTTGAGCAATAAAGCTTAAAAGAGGAATCAGATCGATTGGCCTAAGAACATGATGGCAATGGGGACAACTGGAGCGAGATTTGGCAATGTTACCACCATTATGAATTCTAATTATAACTACATTTAGAAAACTGCCGATAATCGTCCCTAATATAAAGATTAAGATATAAAACATTGAGTATTAATTTTCAATTTCTAATTTTCAATTTTCAAACAATTTTAAAATTATTAAATTAATTAATTGTTTAGAAATTGAAAATTGAAAATTTTTGAATTTACCTTCCCAGTCCTTCTTTAGTCAAGGCATATTTACCACTTGGTAATCCCACTAAACTCCCTTCCAAATAAAACTCTACTCTAAAATTATCATTTGTCATCTGTACCAATATATACCGTAAATTATTAGAATTAACCGGATCGATTATATTAGAAACATTTAAGGTTTTATCGCCACGGCCAGTACAAAAATTTATCAGCATACCCTCGCTACACTCGGGGATTTTGTAAGTATTAAATTTAAAAAAATAACTGTTTATTTCTGATTCCAAAACTCTCATATCTCCCAATCTTTCATAATCTCGACTCTTAACTGAATTATAAAAAAACCAACCAATCAGCAGGGCAACGGCTAAAACCAACAAAATACTATAAATTATAATTTTAATTTTTCTTTTCTTGGGCATAAATATTAGTTCATAAAGTTTGTAAAGTTAAAAGTTTATAAAGTATTTTAAAAAATAATCTCCTAAAAACACTTTTGACTTTATAAACTTTAAAAACTTTCTGACTACTTCATATTATACCACAAATCACACCTTTAAACCAAAATCCCACATCTTCCAAAAAAGATGTGGAATTATATCAAATATCAGATAAAAGTTATGGTGTAGGACAAATCGGAGAAGCAGTAGTTGGAATGGTGGCACTTTCCTTAGCTTGACCACTAGAATCAACACAGAAATAGTTTGTTCCAGCACATAAAGCAGCATAAGCAGCCCAGGCTGTATCAGTACCACCATTAACAGGGTCGCTACCAATAACAACTAAGTAAGCGGCTTGACTACATGCTGGCGGAGTAATAGCTGGAGTTACAGCACCTATAGTTAAACCAGTAAATACACCCGTATCATAAGTCACAGCGGTATAAGTCCTAAATTGTGATAAATCACTCTTGATTTGCGCATCTCGAGCCTTATTTCTAGCGGTGTTTAAAGAAACAACAGCCAGTGAAGAAAGCATGCCGATAATCGCAATAACAACCAGAAGTTCAATTAAAGTAAATCCAGCACCACTTTTTACTTTTAATAAACTAGAGATGTTGAATTTGTTACCAGTATCACTATTTAAAAAGTGGTGCTGGATAAAACCTTTTTTGTTCATAAATCTAAATTAATTAATTTTTTATTGATTTTTGTCCACTCGAGTGGATGAAAACCCGAATTGGAAACCTTCTCCAACCAAGAATTCTAGACATTTTTTTCGACCTTTTAATTTTTTAGACAATATCCACAACCTAAATGCATTATATCATAGAAACACTAAAACACATAAAACATAAATAAAGATAACTGTCATTGCGATAGAGTCCTTAGCTGTTCTCATGAAAGTGGGAAAAGCCATCTCATCAAAATATACATGAGATTGCTTCATTCTTCGCAATGACGGCGAGAAAAACATGAGATTGCTTCATTCTTCGCAATGACGGCGAGAAAAACATGGGATTGCAATGATGCCACTTGTCATTGCGAGGAGTGAAACGACGAAGCAATCTCGTGTATTTTTCGTGGGATTGCTTCACTGCGTTCGCAATGACGATGTGCTTTGATTAAAACGCCGCTGACAATTGCCACATTGGCATTATAACTGCTGCTACAAATGCACCAACTATAATTCCTAGAATTATCATAATTACTGGTTCTATTAGAGTTGACAAATTAGTCACGGAATTATCTATCTCCCGGCTATAAAATTCGGTTAATCTTTCTAAAACATCCTCTAATTTGCCCGTTTCCTCACCCACACTTATCATCTGTGAAACTAAAATTGGCACATATTTGTTGGCTATAATACTACTAGCCAAAGAACTACCTTCATCAACATCCTTAATGGTTTGATCAAGCATCTCCTCGTAAACAGTGTTGCCCACCACGCGTCTGACAACTTTTAGAGCTCGTGAGGCCGACACCCCGCCTTTAAGCAAGGTATACAGACTTCTAGTTATTCTAACCACATAAACATTAATAGCAATCTTGCCAAAAACAGGGACTTTTATTTTAAATAAATCAAAAATTTTTCTACCTTTTATGGTTTTATGAGTAATAAACCAAAATCCACTAATAACTATAGCTATAGATATAATCACTAACCACCAATAATATCTAAAAAAATCTGACGCCCATAGTAAAATTCTGGTCATTAGTGGCAGGGGTACGCCGGAATCCTTCAACATTTGAGTTATTTGAGGAACTACAAAAATCATCATTATTAATCCAACCACAAATAAACCAGACAAAATAAAGGCTGGATAAATCATAGCTCCCCTTACCTTTGATTGCAGATCATAATCTTTTTCCTGCTGATCAGCTAAATAATTCATAACTTCACTTAAACGGCCTGAAGTTTCACCAGAAGCTACTATATTAGTATAAAAATCACTGAAAGCATTGGGATAAACAGCCATGGCTTGGGATAATTTGGCGCCACCATCCACTTCATCAGCAATGCCCGATATGATAGATTTGAAATATTTATTATTAGCCTGTTTGACTAATATCCTAAGGGCTTTAACAATGGGCAAATTAGCATCAATCATCACCGACAGTTGCCGAAAAAATATAACCTTTTCCCTGATTTTTACTCTATTTAAAAAACTCAAGATTTGATTTTCAAAATCCTTAGAACTTTGTTTCTTAATCTCTATAATAGATAATCCTTTTTCCAAAAGTAAAGTCACTACCACATCTTCCGATATAGCATCGATCACTCCCTCGATTAGCTGATTTTTTTCATTTTTAGCTTTGTATGAAAATAAAGACATTGATTTAAATTTACCTAGCGCTACTTTAAAAATAAAGATGCGGCTGTTGGTGGTAATAAAATTTTTTTATCAAAGTGAAAAAGTGGGTCTGGATTTATCTTAAAAGTGATTCTAATAATTTTCTGTCTGTAGCATTATCTAGAGCGTCCTCTCGGGAAATTTGCGTTGATTTAACCAGCTCTGACAAGGCATAATTGAACGATATCATGCCCTCCTTTCTGGAAGTTTGGATTATATTGTCTAGTCCGCTTATATTACCACTTAAAATAATGGATTTAACCGCTTCATTGGTTACTAATATTTCCTGAACTACAACCACTCCACCGCCTATTTTTGGTATAATTTTCTGACAAATTACAGCTTGTAACGAGGTGGAGAGTAAATCCCTAATGCGCTTTTGATCGTAATCCGGAAACATATCCAAAATCATGGCTATCGTATTGGAAGCCGAATCGGCACTTACAGCGCTCAATACCAAAGAACTACCCCGGGCAATTTCTAAAACTGCCGGTATGATTTCTGGTTTATTAATCCTCTCCAAAAACAGAACATCTCCATCCTCTTCTTCAAAATATTTCAAAGCTTCTTCATATGAATTAGTATCAACTCCCACCTCTCTTTGCTCAATAATACTTTTATTATTGGTGAAAACATACTCAATTGGATCTTCAATGGTTATAATGTATTCTTTCCTAGAACGATTTATTTCTTCGATTAGGGCGGCGATGGTGGTGGATCTACCAGAACCAAACGGACCAGATACTATTATTAATCCATTTTTTCTCTTAACTAATTTAGACAAAATAGAATTTAATTTTAATGATTCCAGAGTTGGAACCTGATACGGTATATATCTTAAAGAGACGGACAAGAAACCCTTCTGATAAAAAATATTAATTTTAAACCTTAAATTATTATCAAAATTATAAGCCAAAACAATCTCACGATTAGTTAATAATTTATTTTTTTTATAATCATCAAGTAAAAAATCAACAAACTCCTGCATAAATTCTTGGGTGATTATCTCCTGATCATCTAAAGAAATCAATTGATCATAGATCCTTAAAATCGGATTGTTGCCAACCGAAAAATGGAGATCAGAAGCTCCCCTTTTTACCGCATCAGTTAAAATACTTTTGATGGTTAATTCTTTACCTACCGACATAAAATTACTCTTGAAATATATTAACTAATGTTCTTGTCTTTTACTAAATCTTTTATTTTAGCCACTACTTCTGATGGCATAAAATGAGCTTTAATGAGATAATCGGTCGCCCCCAAACTCAAGCCCTTTTCCACATCAGCTTTTTGGCTTAAATTAGTAAGCAGAATAATAGGGATGTCCTTTAATTTTTTATCTTTTTTAATCGTCTCCAAAACTACAAAACCGTTTATCTTGGGCAAAATCAAATCCAAAAGAATTACTGCTGGCTTCTTTTTAGAAATTAATTCCAAACCCTTTTCTCCATCATAGGCCACATAAACATCAAAACCCTCCAAATCAAACTTTGTCCGATAAAGATCGGCCAAAAAAATATCATCTTCTATAATTAAAATTGGAATGTTATTCTTTTTACTCATAGTATATATAAATTATTATTAATAATAATTAACTTTGGGAAGCTCTCATTACTTCTTCTACCGTAGTAATACCTTTGAGCACTTTAATAATACCATCTTGCATCAAAGTTACAAAACCCTGTTTTTTCATCATTGCTCTAACATTATCCATAGTAAAATCACTGGCTATTAAATCCCTAAATTCACTGTTAATTTCCAATATTTCAGCGATAACTGTTCGACTGTAATAACCAGTCTTGCCACAATAAGCACATCCAGCCCCTTTATAAAAACTATATTTACTAGCGAAGTCGCTTAAATATTGATTTGGTATATTTTCTATTTCTTTCATAATCACTTTTTCTGTGGCTGGTGGCAATTTAGTTTCCTGTTTGCAGTTAGGACAAATTTTTCTAACTAAGCGCTGAGCCATTAAAATATTTAGAGTTGAGGCTAGTAAAAAAGCTTCTCCTTTCATATCAATCAAACGGGGAATCGCCCCCCAAGCACTATTAGTATGAAGGGTTGAAAAAACCAAATGACCAGTAAGTCCAGCATGAACAACTAACTCGGCTGTTTCATTATCTCTTATTTCTCCCACCATTATAATATTAGGATCTTGGCGTAGAATAGCCCTAAGACCAGAGGCAAAAGTAAAGCCTATTTCTGGAACAATTTGAGATTGATTAATGCCCTCGATGTAATATTCTATTGGATCTTCTAGGGTTAAAATATTAACATTTTCGCCGTTTAACATAGCTAACACGGAATAAAGAGCTGTGGTTTTACCACTGCCGGTTGGGCCAGTCAAAAGAAAAATGCCATGCGGCTTGGTAATATTATTATCTATTATTTTAATATGATAATCACTAAATCCTAATTCAGCTAAATTTGGTATACCAGCGGAAGTATCTAAAACCCTCATAACTACTTTCTCGGCATTAAGCATGGGGAAAACCGAAACTCTTAAATCAATTTCATTGCCATTTAATTTCATTCTAATTCTGCCGTCTTGTGGTTTTCTGGTTTCATCCAATCTTAAATTAGCCAACACCTTTATTCTGGAGATAACAGCATTATAAAGATAGTCTGGTAAGGTGATGGTGGTGTGTAAAACACCATCAATCCTATATCTCACTCTACCCTCACGATGTTTCGGCTCTATATGGATATCAGAGGCCCCACCTTCAACGGCGTGCCGGATTATAACCGAAACTATTTTAGCCACTGGTGCAGATTTAATGACATCAGTGTTATCACTAGATTCTTCTATACTCATCGTCTCCTCCTTTTCCTCTTCAGTAAACTTTTCTTTGGCTGATTCTAAGGCTGTGCCCATCTCTTTTTTGAAGCCACTGTATTGCCTAAAAATATTTTGGTAATCATCCAAAGAAATAGAAAAATATTTGGGATCAAATCCCTGTTGTCCGGCTAAAAATTCTATTGCTTCCTGGGCCTTAAAATCCTGTGGATTCACCATACCCACCTTAATAATATCGTCCTGCCTCTCAAAAATTACCATTTCATAGTTCTTGGCTACTTTTTGAGGAAGTAAATTCAATACCTCCGCTTGAACCTTAACCTCTGATAAGCTAAGTGATTCCATATTAAAAGCCTGCCCCTTAATCTTGGCAAATTCACTGGAAGAAAATATATTTTTAGCAATAAAAATTTCTTCCGGGGATTTTTCCGAAGTTTCCAATTCTTTTTCAACCTCAGAGAGTTGCTCTGGTGTAATTAAACTTTTTTGGAGTAAAAAATTTTTTAACTGTAATAATTTTATTTTATGATCCATAAACTATTGTTGCTTTAACTTAAAAGGATCTCCTCTGTTGGGATTTTCGCTACTAATAGAAATCGGCCACTCGCCATATTGCCTTAATTTTTCTAATTCTGATATTATTTTTTGTTTTAAATTCTTATCGATGATAGTACCAGAGAGTGGCGTGGAAACAGCTTGATATTCACTCCCTAAAATTAATTTTTTGATATTGGGCCAAAAAAACCAACAAATTGCAAAAATTACTATAACAATTATTATAATCATCCAGAAACTTTTAGATATTTTTTTCGGGTTCAAAATCATAATTTTATTTATCTGGATAATAATAAGTGGATAATTCTAAATCATAACCGGCTTCTTGAGGGGTAAAGCTTATAGCCCTAACATCAAAAATCATTAAGCTTGATTCCATGGCTTCAATAAATTTACCAAAATTACCATAATCATTTCCGCCCAAACCGCTAATTGTCATTGAGATGTTAATTCTTTTTATTTTGCTATCACTTAAGCCACTAATTGGAACCTCATCGGTTTGGATATTTTCCACTATAAACCTGTGTTCACTGGCCAACTTAGTTAATTGAATAATCATAGAAGAAAGATCAAAATCACTAGGTAGGGCTAAATTAAGCTTTCTTTCCTCTTCGGGAGTAAATTCAATTATTTTACTGGAATATTTGCTTAAGAAATCACTATCGGCCTTAAGTTTATTAACTTCATTTCGCAGAGCCACCAAATATCTTTCTTGATCTGATTTCAGTTCCCATTGGGGCACAATAATTAAATAATAACCAATTATTAGAATAATAATTGCCACTAAAATAACAACCAGCTTAAAATATTTATTTAAAGCTTCGGTAGTATATTTTTTCTTGGGTTCAGTGGTATTATTTTGAGTTTCAATAATATTATTGATTTCTCTTTTTCTTATTTCTGGCATATTTTTATTAGTTTGTGATTTGTAGTAGATAGTTAGCAGAATTATTTTAAACTTTCTACACCCTACTTTCTACACACTACTAACTTACTTTAATTATTTATTAGTTTCATTAGTAAAAACTCCATCGGTTAAAGCTAAATTTATTTCAAATTTAACACCCTTAACACCGGCTTTATCGCCACTAACCACTTCTAAATTATCCACCTTAATCTGGCTGACAAAATCGGCTGCTTTCTTAAAGATCGCTATCTGATTGGCCGCTTTTCGATAACTATCGGCTATTTGCTCTTCCACTGTCTTACCGCTGCCAATGGCGGCAATAGCTGGCAACATAAATTCTCCTGAAGTATCAGCTTTAAATTCAGTATAATAAACGTCATCCAGAGTATATCTTTCTAGTAAAGAGAAAAATTTCGTCCAATAAATATGTTTTTGAAGTAATTTATCAATAGCTAATAATTTATCCTGTAATAAGATATTTTTTTGCTGGATATCCTTAAAGTGACTGATATAAGAAATTAAATTATTCTTGTCATTGTTTAGTTGAGAAATTTTTGTTTGAATATTACGTTGCTGCTGACTAATAAACATGTAAGTAGTTGTAATTATAAGAGCTGGAATAATTATTGATAAAATAATGCTAACAATCTGTTGGCGACTTTGAGGATATTTCCTAAACAAAAGCTCTTGCGGTATAAGATTGATATCGAGCTTTGATTTTTCTGATTTAGGAGCAGTGTGGTATTTCTCTTTAGTTTTTTCTAAAACTTTATATGGCTCCATAAATGATGGCCTGGGCACTTCTGGCAATTTTTTCTCTATGGCCTTTTGATTTATTTTGGCTGGCTTGGGAACCTTAGGCGCAAGAGTAAAAATCTTCTTTAACCAAGCAAAAAAGCCTGGGCCCTTCTTTTTTTGTCCAGCGCTATATTTAAAATCAACTTTAAGATTGGATGATTTATGAATTGGTTCAAATGAGGGCTTAGGCGCTTCTGGCAATTTTTTCTCTATGTCCTTTTGATTTATTTTGGCTGGCTTGGGAACCTTAGGCGCAAGAGTAAAAATCTT
>CAYIBK010000003.1:15722-18920 GCA_964361645.1 uncultured Gammaproteobacteria bacterium | reverse complement strand
TCTATATCTCTCATAGACAATCCTATGGAGATAGCAAATTTAGCGCCTAACCTGTCTAAAATGGGCTTTAATTCTGTAGGGAAAATCACTCTAGCCCAAGGATCACCGACATAAGTATTGATATTTAAAACCTTGGAAAGATAGCCTGGCAAATTGCCCAAAAGAGATGATCCGCCAGTTAAGATTATTTTTTCCACTTTATTCTTATTTTGTTCCTGATAAATATTAAGTGTGTATTTTATTTCATTTAAAATCGAAGAAAAAGCTTTTTCTACTGTCTGAGGCAAAGAGTTATTGGCCGTTTCAGAACCAAGTGATAAATCCTGCTTAAACTGCTCGGCTCGATCAAAATTAACATTCAAACTATTAGAAATAGCTCTGGTTATCATAGTTCCTCCCATTTCAATGCTACGGCTTAAAACCGGTATGCCCTTTTCCACTATAGCGATAGAAGAAGTACTAGCTCCTAAATCAACTAACATAATAATTGATTTATCATTGCCCACTAACGATCTTATTAGAGCAAAATTTTCCGTTTCCAAACTTAAAAGAGTTAAGCCAGAAACATTGAAGATATCAACATATTTTTTCACCAAATTTTTACTAGCTCCGGTTAGGAGTATTTTTAAATTCTTTTGTGATTTAGAAAATATCTTACTCATTGGTTTGTTTTGCTGATTTTCACCATAACTTTCATGGTAATCAGATATTTTTTGTTTCTCGCCTTCTTGGGAATCTGATTCTTCTATTATTTTCCAATCCAATATTATTTCTTCCAGTGGCATAGGAATTATCTTTTTGGCTTCCCAGCTGACAGCGGAAGCTAATTCTTTTTTGGGCAAATTGGGCAGATTTAAAATTGAAGTAAAAACAGAAAAATTGGGCAAAGCGGCAATCACTTTTTTGGAAGATGTTTTTGATTTGGCACAAATCTCGTTAATAATGGCGGCAGTACCAGCAGTATCATCAACTAAACTCTCTACTTCTCCGGGTTTTTTTTCTATAAAACCATAAGTCACCAAACGAGGCCGGCCCTTAAAATTAGACAGCTCAATAACTTTGATAGACGATGTGCCTATATCAATTCCCAAATAACTTGATTTTGAAGAAAAAATGCTCATATATTATTTAGAATTATAAATATTTAATTTATCAAATTTGTCATTGCGAGCTTGCCTACCGGTAGGCAGGGGAGAGAAGCATGTCCTCGCGAAGGCGGGGAAGCAATCTCGTGTATTTTCTATGGGATTGCTTCATTATTATTCCCCTCCTTAGTTCAAGGAGGGGTTGGGGGTGGTTGGCTGATGACTTTCGACAACCCCTCCACCGCTTTGCTCTGCCTCCCCTTACTAAGGGGAGGATTTTATATCGCCCTCCATTTTATTCCACTCCTTAGTTCAAGGAGGGGTTGGGGGTGGTCTGTTACTTTGCTCTGCCTCCCCTTACTAAGGGGAGGATTTTATATCGCCCATTATGACAACATATTACTGATACGAAAAATCCCTTATTATCGGCAAACCCTCCACAAAAGCGCTTAAAGCTTTGGGCGGATTAGCCGTTAATCTGCCGTCGTAGATTATGCGCTCTGATCCTTGTAAAATTTCGGCGAAATTACGACGAAAATCAAAAGCTTTAGCAATAATCAATCCTAAAACTGTCAGTGATTTATTGGAACTGCCAGAGAAAAATACTCCACAACCAATTTGATCATAATTAGGATAGTCGGGATCGGGTGAACTAGATGACTGGCAAGGTGCGCCATTACCCAAAACTATAAATGCTCCGGCAATATTTTCTACACTCTGATCAACAATCACATCACCTTTTACTATCCAAACCACGGAAGCTAATTCATTTAATTTCCCTGGCAGACCAGAATTATAAGAAATATTACTTTTAATATTTAAATTACCATCCACAATTATTATACCATTTCCAGGCACATTTGCGCTACTTTTAAACCTTGGATCACTTATGATTTCCAAGTTACTAGTAAAATGATAAACTTGGCCATTTAAAACTCCGCCACTTATATCAGACCAGCTAGCAGGATCTTTAACTATTTGTCCATATTTATTTCTAATACCTGTAACTATTCTAGTCATACCGGTGATGTCAATTTTGCCTAGTGCATTTCTATAAATACCGCCACTGGGAGATTGTTGTAAGAAACCAGTATCCGTTCCTTGCACTAAACCACTAGCAATATCTTCGCAATTTTGCGTCTTAATATTAGCATTAATGTCTTGGGCTAAAATACAATAAGTAGCGTTTCGGCCCTCCACTCCGGCTTTTTGTCTCACCCACTTTGGGGTATAAATAGAACCATAAAGAGTTTGTAGCCAGGGAAAAACAATATAACTTGATCCAAATTCAGTATTAAAGTTAATCCAGCCAGCTCCAATTACAAGATCATCAGAAGTTAAAATATTATTATCTATATCAGATCCATTCCAAGACCAGCCAAGTAAACGGCTATCGCTAGAATTTCTATTTACGCCATATAATTCACAGCTATTGCAGCGGCCACTGGCACCATTATCGGGATTGCAAACAATCCTGTAAGTGCCGGGAGATATGCCATCAACCTTGCGACAATTTGAACAATCAGAACAAATGTATTCACTGCCACCTATTACAGATTCCTCAATTGGATTGGGTATATTAATGCCATCAAAATTAGTTTTAGTAAAACAAGTATTGCAACTGTCTAATTCCCTCTCTGAATAAGTGATACAAGGATCCACATCTATACAAACCGGCGGATCACCTGTACAACTTTGGCTGCTTATTTCGCACTTAGCTTTGCAATCGTAGCACGCCTCACCAAAAGAAGCTCCTTGAAAAATGCCTCGGCCTAGTTTTATCCAGCCATCACCCTCTAATGAATAAACTTGGGCCCAGCCGGTTATTTTTCCAGTTAAGCCATCCATGGTGGTATTTAAACCGCCACTAGGTGGTGTGCCGGTGCAGCCCACAGCGGGATCGCCACTACCATTACCAAAACAAACCCAACCGACATTTTCCGACCAGCCGTAACCGGTTATATTATTGCTAGGATCTATTTTAACGCTATATTCAACCCTGGGATCGGGGGCAATACAGGCGCCTGGATTAAGCAATAAACAATTGTCAGAATTAAGCGAAATCCAGCCATAATTATCCGACCAAACCCAGCCAGCAAAAGAAAAAGTTACA
>CAYIBK010000003.1:0-15622 GCA_964361645.1 uncultured Gammaproteobacteria bacterium | reverse complement strand
TTTAAATTGTAAAAATCATTAAGGTATTGGCAATACATTATTGGCCACATGGGCGATGATTGAAAAAAACTTTTTTAGCCTAGATTGAATCTTGAATAGGAGCACAAACAATACTAATTTCTAAACGATTATAGGGCAGTATAGCGTTAAATGGACCACAGGCGGCGCTCCATGTTGTTAAATTTGCCGGAAAACTGGCGGTAAGATCAGGAGTCGCATTACCACTACCCGTACCACTGCTTTTACAGGTCGCACCACCAGTAAGTATGATATAATTGGAGCCATATTCTGAACAATCACATGAATATGTGCCGTACGCTGTAGGAAAATCGTGTATACAGGTCTTTTGACGAAGATCAAGTCTTAAATTGCCACCAACAGTCATATTATTACCAGCATTAATGTTATTATCAGCGGTCAAATTATTGCTGATGTGCGCATTATTTGCCACATCGAGACGAGAAGTTGGATTTGCTACACCAATTCCCACATTTCCACCCGTAGTTATTACCACATAATTACCAGTGGCATTATCTGCTTCTCTAAATATAATACTTCCACCTAATGGTCTATTAATATACAAGTTTGTATCACCAGGTGAGCTCCTAAAATTATAATTTATACCTTGCGTTAAACCGTTTAAATAAATCGAGCCATAGGCCGCATCACCTGGTAATTCGCCCAAAAGTACATTTCCCGTTCCACTGCCTTGTATATGCAGCCTAGCCGATGGATTAGTTGTACCAATACCCACATTGCCAGCATTGGTAACTGTAACCACTTGTGAATTGGCAGAGTTATTAATACCAAAGACGCTAGTGCCAAGACCATCGGCGTTGATACGCAATTGAAGGGCATCATATGAATTTATAAATAGAGAGTTATCGGCATTATGATTGAGTTGTTGACCGGTCATAGTAATATTACCAGATGCCGTGATATTACCCGAGGTATTAATGTTACCAGTTACATCTAATTTCTGGGTGGGGGCAATATTGCCAATACCCACATTACCAGTGGCTTTTACAATTTGAAATGCATTCCAGCTTCCATTAGTATAAAAGCCGATATTATTACCATTCATACCCACAAAATCACCAGCATTACTTAGCCACAAACCACCAGAAGCACTATTACTTCTAATACGACCCGATACATCCAAATCAATTGTCGAGCCGCCAACTCCGGCAATTTGTAATTTTGATGTAGGAAGAGCAGTGCCAATACCCACATTGTCTGTAGCCGTTATTAATCTTACAACTGTGCCATCATCTGCCCAGCCAGTATTTGCTGCTACGGCTGTATCCACATAAGCCTTAGTCGTGGCATCAGTACCAGCTGTTGGAGTAGCTAAATTAGTAATTTTATAAGTCGTATTCATGTTCAAATTAGCTGTGGCTATATGGTTGCCTAAGTTGTCACCCGGTAGAGCATCAACATAAGCTTTGGTGGTGGCATCAGTAGCTAGTGTGGGAGTGGCCAAATTAGTAATTTTGAAATTACCCATACTCAAGATTTGGGTGGCTATATGGTTGCCTAAGTTGTCACCCGGCCGAGCATCCACATAAGCTTTAGTCGTGGCATCAGTGGCCAGCGTGGGAACAGCTAAATTAATAATTTTATAAACTGTATTCATGTTCAAATTAGCTGTGGCTGTATGATTGCCTAAGTTATCGCCTGTTACAGCTGCACAAACCCAAACTCCAGCTATTTTCTGCAAAATTTGATTGTTAGCACAAGACGCGCCGTTTGGTTTAATATCGCCATAAATACTTAAAGCTCCACTAGAATCAATAGTTAAATCATCAGTAGCGCCATTTCTTCTAACCACAAAATTATTAGCACTATTGGCACCCATAAACCAATTTTCCGCATCATCTGATGATCGACGCAAGGAAAGACCACGATAATTAGTAGTCAAGCCAGATAGAGAAACTATTGGCCCACTAACTCCATCTAAAATGGATAATTTCCTGGCGGCACTAGCTGTGCCAATACCCACATTATCCGTAGCTGTTATTAATCTAACTACTGTGCCATTATCGGCCCAGCCAGTGTTTGCCACGGCTGTGTCCACATAAAGTTTATTAGCGGCATCAGTATTAGCTGCTGGAGCAGCTAAACCATTAATCAATTTACCACTCATATCCAAATTAATTGTGGCTGTATGATTGCCTAAGTTATCGCCTGGTTTGGCATCCACATAAGCCATGGTAGCCGCATCAGTACCAACTGTTGGAGGAGCTAAATTAGTAATTTTAAAATTACCCATGATTAAGGTTTGGGTGGCTGTATGGTTGCCTAAGTTGTCACCGGCCACAGAGGGTAATGAAGCACAAACCCAAACTCCAGCTATTTTTTGTAAAATTTGATTGTTAGCGCAAGACACGCCGCCTGGTTTGATATCGCCGTAAAGGCTTATGGCTCCAGTGGGATCAACAGAAAATTTAATCACACTATCAACTTGCAACAAAATTAAATTTCCCAAACCACCCGTGGAAGCGCCATAATAAAGATTTTCACCGGCCAGTAGTGGAATAGGGTTGGGATAACCAACCGATATACCCACAGCTAAAACTGGCGAAGCCAGAGCTATGACCCCAAAGACTATCAGCGCTAGAAATAGTTTTTGTTTTAAAAAATGACCCATAGATTTATATTAGTTTAATAATTATTATTGTAAATTAATCAGCGCTTTAATATTGCCAGTTTGTCCATTAAAATCTTCTAAAGATTTGCCAATAATCGTGCCCACAGTGTTTTGGGTGGATTTCATAGCGTGGCCAGATAAGCTAGAAGTAACCAGTAAATCGCCTCTTTTTATGGCGCCGTTTTCATTGGTAACTTTTACACCCACTACTCCCACCATGGCAATCTGGGCTTTCTTATCATCTCCAATATGACCCATGACTACACCGGCATCATCGGAAACCACGCCAATAACCGTTTGATCGTTTGCCTTATCTGATGGTTTAACTGATTTATATCCTTCGTCACCCATAATTACCACCGTGCCCTTAGCTAAATCACTGTTGGCGGAAAATTCTTCAGCCACATCAGCGCCAGAAACATAAAAGTTACCACCATAAACAACGACATTGCCCTGAACCCCAATATTGCCTTCAGACCAAAATCTCCATGAACCGGCTTGTGTTGGTTCTAAAGCACCGGCAACAACGGCACCACTATTAGTAAAAGATACTTGATTAGAACCACCATTCCAAAATACCAAGTTATCAGTTGTTCTATCATGACGCATAGACCACTTTCCAGCAGTGCTAGGCGTACTCTCTAAAGTTACTTGAGCATCTTTTCCTGAAGTGACAGCTCTTTCTATTTCCAGTGATTCACTTGGATTAATTACACCAATACCCACATTACCAGCCGTATCAATTCTAACTCTTTCTATATTATTAGTTTCTAAAATCAAACCAAAATTATCATTAGTGCCCAAGTAAGCTAGGGCGCCAAAACTGTTACCGTTTTGAACAAATGGGTTAGAGCCGGTACAAATTGTGTTAACTAATTTTCCGTTAATATCTGATTGGACGCAACGATTAGCTCCTCCAGCTAGTGATGAAAGGGTTAAATTACCGCTGGTATCAACAGTTAAATCATCAGTAGCACCGTTTCTTCTAACCACAAAATTATTAGAATTATTAGCGCCAGCAAACCAATTTTCCGCATCATCTGATGATTGGCGCAGAGAAATACCTCGATAATTAGTTGTCAAACCAGACAAAGAAATTATCGGGCCGGTAGCACTGTCTAAAATAGATAATTTCCTGGTGGGATTAGTTGTGCCAATGCCAATATTACTAGCTGTACTGATGGCAAACTGCGAGCCATCAGGAATGGTTCCGAGTTTTAAAACACTGGCACTTTCATCATATCTAATTTCTCCACGTGGGCTATTGGCCGACTCAAACTGAATAACAGGATCCTGATCACCAGATGGAGCTGTATTCCCTGTGTCAGCACTGATCACTAAGGATGCATTATCATTGGAAGATCTAACAGCTATTGAAGTATTACCAGTGCCAACAACATCCAGTTTACTAACAGGGCTAATAGTACCAATACCCACATTACCAGCAGTATCAATTCTAACTCTTTCTATATTATTAGTTTCTAAAATCAAACCAAAATTATCATTAGTGCCCAAGTAAGCTAGGGCGCCAAAACTGTTACCGTTTTGAACAAATGGGTTAGAGCCGGTACAAATTGTGTTAACTAATTTTCCGTTAATATCTGATTGGACGCAACGATTAGCTCCTCCAGCTAGTGATGAAAGGGTTAAATTACCGCTGGTATCAACAGTTAAATCATCAGTAGCACCGTTTCTTCTAACCACAAAATTATTAGAATTATTAGCGCCAGCAAACCAATTTTCCGCATCATCTGATGATTGGCGCAGAGAAATACCTCGATAATTAGTTGTCAAACCAGACAAAGAAATTATCGGGCCGGTAGCACTGTCTAAAATAGATAATTTCCTGGTGGGATTAGTTGTGCCAATGCCAATATTACTAGCTGTACTGATGGCAAACTGCGAGCCATCAGGAATGGTTCCGAGTTTTAAAACACTGGCACTTTCATCATATCTAATTTCTCCACGTGGGCTATTGGCCGACTCAAACTGAATAACAGGATCCTGATCACCAGATGGAGCTGTATTCCCTGTGTCAGCACTGATCACTAAGGATGCATTATCATTGGAAGATCTAACAGCTATTGAAGTATTACCAGTGCCAACAACATCCAGTTTACTAACAGGGCTAATAGTACCGATACCAACGCTCCAAGTTAAATCATTAGGATAAAGCAGAGCGCCAGTCTGCGTCCAATAACTTGAACCACCTGTACTGGGCCAAGCGGATTTACAATCACCTTCTATACAAAGCTGTTTGGCATTGACCGTACCCGGGCCCTTTAACCAGCCGATAACGCCTAAGCCCACAGCCAACTGATCAGTAAAAGCTGAAGGAGTGGTAAGAGTAACTAAGGGATCAATGCCATATCCGCCAAAAGCCACCCTACTACTGGCTTTAATATCGCCTATTACATCCAACTTAACTGTTGGATTATTAGTGCCTATACCCACTTTTCCAAATTCATTAATTTTAAAAATAGGGTTATCCGAGCTATCTCTAACATTAATATAAGAATAGGGCACCGGTGAATTTCTGGAAATATATAATCCTTCCGCACTACCCGTATTTATAGCTAATTTAGCTAATTCTGGTGGCCAACCTCCTAGTCCGGTTATAGCCGAACCAATACCCACATTACCGGCATTGTAGAATATGCCATAGGTGCTATTTTGCCAAACTCCTAAAACATCATCCCAAGTAGTTTTACAATCATTTCCTGAAATACCAAAACACAATTCAGTAGTGTTAATAGTTGTTTCAACAGTTAATACGCCTGATTTAGCTTGAGGTTCGGCTCCGGTATTTAAAGGAGGAGCAACATTACCTTGGGGAGGAGGAAGAGATGGTTCTTGCCAAACTGCTGCTAAAACCACATTTAAATTAATTATAAAAACTATAAGAAGAGTAGCGGCCAATAAAAAGCCGGCTAAAAATGAATATAATTTGTCTTTTCTATCTTTCATGCCACCTTCCGAGTTTTATGAAATATACTTAAAAAATTTCAAATCCAAGAATATAATTTATAGATTGATGTGTTATTATTAATATGTTATATAGTTTAGACGAAATTGACTTATCAACAGTTATGATATACAATTTTATTATACAATAAAATCACGAAAATCAGAAGTAAACTTTATTTATTATAACATAAAATGGCCTTCTGATTAAAGTAATAAAGCGCGTTGTCTACGCGCATCATTAAAAATGTCATCCCGAGTGAAGTGAGCAAGGCGAACGAAACCGAGGGATCCCTCCGCTTAGGTCGGGATGACCAGTTTGGAGATAATAATAAACAAATTAAAAAATAAATAAACTAAATAAAAAACTATGGAAAACTTAATTTGGATCGTAGTGGCAATCATCGTGTTAGTTATTTTCTGGTTGATTGCTGTTTACAATGGGCTGATCGCTCTCAAAAACAGAACCGACGAAGCTTGGTCTGATATTGATGTGCAACTCAAACGACGCTATGATTTGATTCCTAATTTAATAGAAACAGTCAAGGGCTATGCTCATCATGAACAAGGAACTTTTCAAAAAGTCGTAGAAGCACGTAATATAGCTATGAATCAATCAGGGGGCGTAGAAGAAAAAGCTAAGGCCGAAAATATGCTTTCCTCAACTTTGAAATCAATTTTTGCTTTAGCTGAAAGTTACCCCGATTTGAAAGCCAACCAAAATTTTCTTAAATTGCAAGATGAATTATCAGACACAGAAAATAAAATCCAGGCCGCTAGAAGATTTTACAACGGCAATGCCAGGGACTTTAACATTAAGATAGAAGTTTTCCCTAACAACTTAATAGTCAATTATTTAAAATTCAAAAAATTTGATTATTTTGAAGCCGACACAGAAGAAAAGAAAAACATTGAAGTTAAGTTTTAAAATTAGTCTAAAGTTAAAAGTTATAAAGTTATAAAGTATTTATTAATACGGGTTTTATGATTTTTACTTTTAACTTGATAACTTTATAAACTTTCTTACTATTATTTATGTATAATCAAATTGATTCCAATAAGAGAAAAACTTGGTTACTAATAATTATTTTCATAGCCCTAATATCACTTTTGGGGTATTTTTTGGATTATATGACAGCTGGTGGTAACAGTATTTTGGTGATAGCGATTGTAATATCAATTCTAATGAGTTTATTTGGTTATTTTTCTGGCGATAAAGTGGCATTATTAACCGCTGGAGCCAAACAAATTACCGATGGCGACAATCCTTATGTTTATAGAATGGTAGAAAACTTATGTATTACTGCTGGTATGTCCACTCCCAAAGTCCATATTATAGAAGACGATGCCATCAATGCCTTTGCCACCGGACGAGATCCTAAGCATGCTTCTATCGCTATAACCACCGGGGCTATAAATAAATTAGAAAATGAAGAATTAGAAGGTGTCATTGCCCATGAATTGTCACATATCAAAAATTACGATATCAGACTAATGACAGTGGTTATAATTTTAGTGGGCATTATCGCTTTGCTCTCTGATCTGTTTTTAAGAATGACATTTTTTGGTGGCAATAGACGAGATAATGATAGGGGCGGCAACCCCATCATATTAATTATTGGATTAGTTTTAATAATCCTCTCCCCCATTATCGCCCAACTGATAAAATTTGCGGTTTCTCGCAAACGCGAATACTTGGCTGATGCTTCTGGTTCTCTTTTAACTCGTTATCCTGAGGGGTTGGCTAGAGCACTAGAAAAAATAGCAAGAGATCACTCTATTTTAAAACGGGCCAATAATGCTACGGCTCATTTATATATTTCCAGCCCATTTCGTGGCACTAAAAAATTCTTGGCTAATGCTTTTTCTACTCATCCCCCACTTGAAGATCGCATCGCTAAATTAAGATCAATGGCATAAGACCATACAAATTTACAAATCAACTACTAATTTACAAATATTTGTAGATTTGTAAAAGATTTGTAGATTTGTGGGTTCAATTAACAACTAAATATCACAATGCTCGACACCTTTGAAAAATTTTCTAATAATTATAAAAAATCACTTAAGGCCGCGGCCAAACTGGCCACTGATCTTAGTGATGAATTTATAAATCCTTGGCATGTGCTTTACGGCTTGATTGCCCAAAGGGGCAGTGTGGGTGCAGAACTTTTAACTTCACTAGAAATAAAAGTTGATGATATTAGAAGCAACATTGCCAAACTATCCCAAGCTGATTTAAAAATTGAATTAAAAATAGCACCGAAGTTTTCCCCATCAGCTAAGGCCATAATTCAGAAATCAATAAAAATCGCCTACATTAACGAGCATAAATATGTCGGTACCGAACATCTTTTGGCGGCCATCTTGGAATCCCAAGACGCTAATATAGAAAATTTACTTAAGATCCTTAAAGTTTCTAAAAACGAAATAACGGGACAAGTTATTTCTATGCTCAAAAGCGCTTCTAAAATACCAGCCTTAACTGAAACCTTTAAGGTTTTAGAGAAAGAGGAAGAACATGAAGATTATAGCTATCCCGACAAGCGCCAATCGGTTTTAGATTTATTTGGCACCGAACTGACATCCAAAAGAATGCAAAAAAAGATTGATCCTGTGATCGGTCGAGAAGAAGAAATACTAAGAATAATCCATATACTTTCCAGAAGAAATAAAAATAATCCTATTATTTTGGGTGAACCGGGCGTAGGTAAGACGGCTATTGTCGAGGGTTTGGCCAAAAAAATTGTCAATGGCGAAGTGCCAGAAGCTCTCCTAAACAAGAGAGTTTATATGCTTGATTTAACCTCGGCTGTCTCTGGCACTATGTACCGCGGAGAATTCGAAAGCAGAATAAAACAAATAATTGATGAGGCTAGAAACAGGCCAGAAGTAATTTTATTTATAGATGAAATACACAATATTGTGGGCACTGGTTCGGCCTCTGGCTCTATGGATGCCGCCAATATCTTAAAACCAGCCCTGGCCAGGGGCGAAATCAGATGCATTGGCGCTACCACATTTAATGATTACCGCAAAAGCATAGAAAACGATCCGGCTCTAAATAGAAGGTTTCAGCCAGTTAAATTAGTAGAACCGACAGAAAATCAAGCCAAGGAAATTTTGCATGGCATTAAAAATTATTTTGAAAATTTCCATCGAGTAGAAATAAGCGATGAAGCCATAGATTTTTCCGTAGAACTCAGCCAAAAATATATCACCGATAAATTCTTGCCCGATAAAGCCATAGATTTAATAGATGAGGCTAGCGCTGCCATTAGAGTTAATAAAAAACCATCAATCTTAGATCAAAAAATAAAAAAAATAAGATTAGATATTTTAGATTCACAAAAAAGAAAAAACCAAGCTGTTATTGATGAAAACTATGATCTGGCTATAAAGCTAAAAGACCAGGGCCAGACTTTAGAGGATGAATTATTTGAAATGGAAAAAAAGGTGGAATTACAAAAAGATAAAATGATTGGCAAAATAATCGGCTCTGATATCGCTAAGATAGTGGCCAAATCCACCGGCATACCAACTGAAGACCTGCTTTCTTCAGAAAAAATAAAAATCATGAAACTGGATAATTCTTTGCAAAAAAAGGTTATCGGGCAAAATGAGGCTACTGCTTTAATCGCCCAATTCATAAAAAGAGCCAAAGCCGGCTTAACACCAGAAAATAAGCCTCTGGCTTCGTTCTTGTTAGTGGGCCCCAGTGGTACGGGCAAAACTCATACCGCCAGAGTTTTAGCCGAGGAATTATTTGGCCACAAAGATGCTTTGATTAAAATTGATATGTCTGAATACAGCGAGAAATTCAACACTTCCAAATTGATAGGCGCTCCAGCCGGCTATGTGGGTTACAAAGAAAGCGGGCAATTAACAGAAAGGGTGAAACATAAGCCATATTCTATAGTTTTATTTGATGAAATTGAAAAAGCCAACCCAGAAATATTTGATCTGCTACTTCAAGTTTTGGAAGACGGCTATTTAACCGATGCCGCCGGCACTAAAATAAATTTCCGCAACACTATTATTATTATGACTTCCAATATCGGCTCTCACTACTTTGGTGATAAAAATGAGGCTATTGGTTTTGATTCCTCTCTTAATAAGAATGCCAACAGCAAACCAACAGAGAAAATATTCTCGGAAGTTAAAGATTTCTTTAAAATTGAATTTATAAACAGATTAGATGAAATCATCTGTTTTTCTCCCTTAACAGAAAACGATTTGGAAAAAATCACTAAATTGGAATTTGATGATTTAGCGCTAAAACTATCTAAAAAGGGCATTAAATCGGAATTAGACCAATCAGCCATGAAAGTCATCGCTAAAGAAAGCCAACAAATTGATCAAGGCGCCAGAGGTATCAAAAAAGCCATTCAAAAAATGATAGAATCAATTATTTCTCAAAAAATATTAGAAGATGAAATAATCACAGGATCCACCGTAAAAATCATCGGTGAAAAAGAAAAAATTATTATTAGTAGTAAAACATAAAATCTATTCAACCTTCTCGTCGTTGCGAACCTGTCTACCGGTAGGCAGGGAATGAAGCAATTACACTTTATATAAACACAAGATTGCTTCGTCCGCTCCGCTCCCTCGCAATGACAAAAAAAGAACTCACAATAACAAAAAATCAGCTTTTAGCTGATTTTTTGTGATTAATATTATTCTTGGCTTGTTATTATAAAAAATGGTATAATAATAACAATTAGTCAAAAGTTTATAAAGTTATAAAGTTCGTAAAATATTGGAATTATTGTAATTATTAGACAAGTCAACCATAAATAACTTTAAAACTTTAAAACTTTAAAACTTTCAACTAAAAATGTCTGATAATTTAGCCCATAAATTAAAGAATGCCGATAAACAAGAAAAAATTACCCGCTCGGCAAGATTAAATAATCCAACCAAAAAAGAAGGGGTTGATTTTGAAATAAACAAATCGTTTGGTCAAAGACCAAGCCAAGAAATGGAGCTAAAAAGAAGAAAATACCAAGCCAATCAACAACAGAATAAAGCTCAAGAGCCAGATACTTCTACTGATAATTTTTCGGAGAATAATAACAGTGAAAATGAGAACGATCAGGAGAACAATTATGACGAAGTAGGAAATGAACAGTCATATTTTGGTACTGACCAAGGTAGCGAGTACGGTTCCAGAAACGAGAGTAAAACTCAACAGAAAGATAAGGATAAGGATGAAGAAAGGAAAAAAGATAAAGATGAGGGAAAAGATAAAGATAAGAAAGAAAAAAAAGACGAAAATAAAGACAAAACCAAGGATAAAGACAAAGAAGATGGCAAAAATCAAAACAAAGATGAAAACAAAAAAGAAGGTAAGGATAATGACGATGGTAAAAAAGAAGAAAATAAAGACAGAGATGACAAAAAAGATGGGAGTAGCAAAGATAACACCACTAAACCAGATAAAAAACCAGAGGGATTGGGCCCTAAACCAGAAAAAGAAAATTTAAGAATCCCAGCGGGAAAATCTGATAAAACTGGGGAAACAAATAAACCAAAAGAAAAAGATAGCGAGGGAGCTAGTACCGCCCAACAATTAAATCAAGCTAAAAATATAGCTAGTAAAGCTTTATCAGGTAATGCTATTGGAGCGGGGGAAGAAATTGCTGGAGCTACAACTCAAGTCGGAACGCAGTGGCTTTTAACCACACTTTGGGGCGCTGTTTGGGTGGATTGGACCTTGTTATCGCTGTTAGGCTTAAATGTCTTTTTAGTCTTTTCTCTACTATTACCTAATTATGTCTGCCAATTCGGCGATGATTATTTAATAGGCAAATGGATACCCAGTAAAGACTTGGCCAAATGGACAGAAATAATAATATTAATGATAATTAATATATTTGTCTTATCAATTATTGTTATATTTATTGTCTTAATTTATAAAATGGTTAGTTGCGGTACATGGAATTTATTCAACATTTGGCTTTCAGGAGTATTGCCTGGCGGGGATACAGCTCTTTCTGAAGCAGAAAAAAGATGTTTTCAATAAAATAAATAAAAATATATCTATATGAACTTAGACTGGAAAAAATTAGGCATTATCGCTCTCTTTATCGGCTCGGTAATACTCTTTGGGTTTTTTATTTATTATTTCTTTTTTAAACCATTGATTACCCCAACTGAGCCAGGAACAGCAAATACCAACCAAGTTAATGGACAATTGCCAACAACTGTAAATATCAACGGCCGAATTTACACCGTCAACGCCAATACTGGACTGCCCATAATCAATGACAATGCTAATGGAGTGATAAACACGCCTACTAGCGCTGAGCCATCCGCTGTAGCAAACGGAGGCTTAACCGAGGTAAACGAACTAACCAACTCACCTTCTTTATTTGCTACCGCCAGTGGAGACGGACAAATAATTTATTACAATCCAGGTGATGGAAAATTCTATATCCTTTCAGCTGATGGAACAATTAAAGAATTTAGCAGTAAAGTTTTCCATGATGTTAACCAAGTAACTTGGTCGCAAAATAGAACCAAAGCAATTTTAGAATACCCCGATGGCTCAAATATTATTTATGATTTCAAAACAACAGAGCAATTAACGCTGCCCAAGCATTGGTATGATTTTTCTTTCTCCCCCACTGATCAGCAAATAGCTTTCAAAAGCGACGCCCTTGATCCGGAAAACAGATTCTTAGCTGTAGCTAAGCCCGATGGCTCCCAGCCAATTATTTTGGAAAATTTAAGCGATCAAGGAGATAGATTCACAGTTAACTGGTCGCCCAATAAACAAATGGTGGCCACATACGCCCAAGGCAAAGATTTAGACAAATCAGAAATTTATTTTATTGGTTTAAATAATGAGAATTTCAAATACATGCTAGTTGAGGGCAGGGATTTTAGAGGACAATGGTCTCCGACGGGTGATAGAATGGTTTATAGTGTTTATAGCTCTGCTAACGATTTCAAACCGCAGCTTTGGATTTCGGACACCAATGCCGATTCTATTGGCAATAACCGCCGTAGCTTAGGTTTAGAAACTTGGTCTGATAAATGCACTTTTTCTAGCAATAAAGTTTATTGCGCCGTTCCCACCAGCCTGCCAATAGGCGCGGGTATGAACGATCAAATAGCTAATAATATCCCCGATCAAATATACGAGATTAATTTGGAAACGGGGGCCAAAACTTTAATAGCTAATCCTGTGGGCGATCACACCATATCTAATATAATTATAAACGAGGGCTTAAATTATCTGATGTTTACTGATAAAAATAGTAATAAAATCTATAAAATTAATCTGTAAAATGATCATTGTAAGATCCACTGTTTCGCTTAGAATAAGCTCCGCCATCACATGTTTTTAAATCGTCATTGCGATCCGCCCAGGGCGGAGAAGCAATCCCATTTTATATACACATGAGATTGCTTCAGTCGCTTAAGCTCCTTCGCAATGACAAGTATCATAATAATCAAATTATAAAAATGATCTTCAAGAAAAAAAATAAAAAAATAAATTACTTAAAATTGATTTTAATAATCTTTGGGGTGATGTTTATATTAATGTTGCTACTGGCCATATTTACCAAATCGCCAGAAATAAAAAGTGATCCCTTGGCTGATGCCCTAAAGGATTTCAATACCCAAATAGATCTAGAATCATCCAATCTTATTACTTATGTTAAGCAAAATATTATAACCGAACCGGCAATTGGTGAAAATTCCCCAGTTTTGGGCAAAACTGATGCGCCTATAACTATATTTGAATTTTCCTGCTATGGCTGTCCAGCTAGTCGCGAAGTGCAACCGATATTAAAACAGGTCTTAGATAAATATTCGGACCAAGTTAAACTGGTTTGGAAGGATTTGCCTCTACCCGATCTTTATCCTCAAGCCGATTTGGCCCATTTAGCTTCTAGGTGCTCTAATGATCAGAACAAATTTTGGCAATACCAAGACATGCTTTGGGAAAACCAAAATGATTTTTCTCTTAACAACTTAAAAAAAATAGGACAGGATGTTGGGCTGGATGTAAATAAATTAACCGATTGCATTAATAGCAAAAAATTTCAAAATTTAATAGATGCAGATGTCAGTGAAGCGGCGGAGTTATCAATTTCCGGCACCCCCCATTTTTATATCAACAGTCAAGAAATATCCGGCATCGCCACCTTAGAAGATTTTGAAGTAGTTATAAAGGCTGAATTAAATAGATAATCTGATTATTATTATTTTTACTTTTTTGTCATTGCGAGACATAAAGCAATCTGACGCGAAGCGTCATCACGACCCCGCACTTGATGCGTGGAAGGGATCCCTTGGTTTTATTGCTAGATGATTGCTTCGCAAGCTCGCAATGACAGCTGTAAATTATGGGATTGCTTCGTTCCTCGCAATGACGTTTTGATCTACGGGATTGCTTCTCTCTCCTTAGACGGATCGCAATGACAACATAAACAACATTCTTAATTTTTTAAATGATTAACCTAATAAAAAAACAAATAATTTTTAATCATTTTTCAAAATTAATATTATATTTTTTTATTTTATTAATTTTAGTTATTATAACTACTCCAAAAGTTTTAGCTGATACACAGGGTGAATATGAATCTTGTCTAAAAAATTGCTATGCTAATTTTGTAGATAATGCTCAATTTAGTATTTGTCAAAAACAATGTCAGGGTGATTTTCCACAAGGCTCACAAGCTTATAAACAGTCAACCACGGGCCTTAGCCCTGTGGGCTTAGAATCTAAGCAACAACTTTTTGTGCCCAATGTTCCTGTGGGAGATTTTAAAGGAAGCATACCAGTTGATCAGGAAATATTAGGTAAATATTTAAACGCTTGGTATAAATTTGTGGTTGGTGTGGTGGGAATACTGGCTACAGTTATTATGATGTGGGGTGGCTTTAAATGGCTCACCTCTCGGGGTAATGCAGCGGCCATAGGCGATGCTAAAGACAGAATCTGGTCGGCGGTTATTGGCTTGGTTTTAGTTTTTTTGTCTTATAACATATTATTTATAATCAATCGGCAATTAGTAAACCCCACTTTACCTGATTTGAAAGGTCTGCCTGGAAGCCATGGTTTTGTAAATCAATCATCAACTCCGGCTTCAGCCTCACAACAGCCAGGCGCTAGGCAACCGGTTTCTGATTTATGCCAAGGACCTAACAGTCAAATTATAGATTATAGCAATGTGCCAGCCAGAGATCCTGGTGTTCCCTTTCCCTCTGAAATGGATAGTTGGTTTGATCAGTATGGCACAGCTTACGGCGTAGACCCTAATGTCTTAAGAGCAATTTCTGCCGCCGAATCAAGTGGTAACCCCAGGGCAGTGAGTCCGGCCGGAGCTTACGGGCTAATGCAAATACTGCCATCAACTGCTACTGCCGTGGTGGGCCATGATTCTAATCTAAATAGTATGCCAGAATTTGCCGATAGACAAATATCAGGAACCGAATTAATAAACAACCCAGAATTAAGTGTGGCCATAGCTGCCAGTTTTGTTAACGCCAATCAAGATGGGTTGGGCCAAGCTGATGTTTTTGCTGGATACAATGCCGGTTATGCTGATGGTGTTGGCAATGCTTTAGGCCAAAGCCGGGATTGCTCAACTCCTGGTGTTAGAGCTTATCAATGTTGTATTAACCCTGGCGGATTAGCTGAAACTCAAGGATATGTTAATAACACTATGGCCTATTATAATTATTATGATTCTCAATAATGAAAAAAATTATTATTAATTTAGTATTATTAACTTGGCTGATAATACCGATTGCTCCAGTAATCGCTGCTAATAATGTGCCAATTACCACACCAGCACCAACCCAGCAAGATTGCAGTGGAGCTTCTGGTTTATGCCTTAATGTCCCTATAGGAAGTGTAAAGGTGGTTTCTGGCTTTGAAGAATATATACAACTTTGGTATAGTTTTGTGGTTGGAGTGGTTGGGATACTAGCTACGGTTATTATAATGTGGGGTGGTTTTAAATGGCTCACTTCACGAGGTAATGC
>CAYIBK010000002.1:64499-71108 GCA_964361645.1 uncultured Gammaproteobacteria bacterium | reverse complement strand
TTAAAACACCGCTATAAACTCGATAGAAAACCAGTTTACCCACAAAAGGATCGGTGGCGATTTTAAAAGCCAAGCCCATTAAAGGCGCCTCATCTTTTACTTCTATTTTAATTTCTTTGGAGATGTCATCAGTATCATGTGCTATTGGTGGATCAATATCAATAGGAGAGGGCAAATATTCAGAAACGGCGTCTAGTAAAAATTGAACACCTTTGTTCTTTAAAGCAGAACCGCACATAATCGGCACCAGCTTGTTGCCAATAACTGCTTTTCTTAAAACTTTTTTCAAATCAATGTTATCAATTTCTTCTCCGGCTAAATATTTTTCCATCAAAGACTCATCATTTTCTACAATCGCTTCAATTAATTTGGCCCGGTACTCACTAGCTTTCACCTTTTCATCTTCTGGGATTTCTACATCCTCCCATTTGGTTCCTAAATCATCCAAATAAATTCTGGCTTTCATGATAAATAAATCAATAATGCCTTTGAATGTTTCGGCCGCGCCCACAGGCAACTGAATAGGATGGGCATTTGGAGTTAATCTATCATAAATAGTTTTTAAATCGTAATAAAAATCAGCTCCCATTCTATCCATCTTATTAATGAAACCGATTTTAGGCACATGATATTTTTCTGATTGTCGCCAAACAGTTTCCGATTGGGGCTCTACACCAGCCACGCCATCAAAAACAATCACACCGCCGTCTAAAACACGCAGTGATCTTTCTACTTCGGCCGTAAAATCAACATGGCCTGGAGTATCAATAATATTTATTTGGATTTCACCGCCACCTAGCCAAACTACATTAGGCCAAAAGCAAGTAGTAGCAGCAGAAGTGATAGTAATACCTCGTTCTTGTTCTTGTTCCATCCAATCCATAGTGGCTTCACCTTCATGAACTTCGCCTATTTTATGTTTCTTTCCAGTGTAAAATAAAATTCGCTCGGAAACAGTTGTTTTTCCGGCATCAATATGGGCGATAATTCCGATATTACGAATTTTTTCTAGTGGGTATTTTCTGGGCATAAGAATTAATTTCTAATTTCTAATTTTTAATTTCTAAACAATTTATAATTATATGATTTCTAATATTTGAATTTTAAAAAATAATTTGAGGCGAAAGTGCAAATGATCGCCTCAAATTATACTATCAACACAATCAAAATTTAGCCAAAGAGATTATTGCATCTAAAATCATTTGATCTTTTAACGGTAAACCTTTAAATATCGACTCTGGTTCCATTGTTCTGACAGTAGAAACTAATATTTCCGCCCAAGCATTAGCTTGTTCTGCAGAATCAAAACAATATTTAGTTTTGACTATGCAGCTATCATAACGTTCATGAAACATTTTCACTGTATAAGTATCTAAGACTAGATCGGGTTCGACGGTATAAGAATAATGTATGCGCCAGTAACGCATTATTCTGGCAGAGAATTTGCCCGTTGTCTGATCTATATAAGACTGACACTTAATGAAATGTCTGCGTCCAGGATTATGAATTCGTGCTAAACCAGCATTACAGATCATTATAACCTTTCTCCTTTCCTTTTGGTTGTTGTGTTTATTTAAGGTGCGGAAAAATTCTTTTAGCTTCTTCCAAAATGAGCGAAGGCACGATTGGCTTCGGCCATTTTATAAGTATCTTGTTTCTTTTTGACAGCCGTACCTTCGCTGTTATAGGCGGCAATAAATTCTTCGGCTAATCTTTCGGCTATCTTTCTGCCCTTTTTAGCTTTAGCGGCAGTAATTAGCCAACGGCAAGCTAGAGTAAAGCTTCGCTCTGATCTAACAGCTATAGGCACTTGATAGTTGGCACCACCAACTCGGCGTCCTTTGATTTCTACAGTTGGGGCAACATTTCTAATGGCGGTTTCAAAAACTTCCACTGGATCCAATTGAGTTTTGTCGGAAATAATCTTCATCATTTCATAAACAATATCTTCGGCTACAGTTTTTTTGCCTCTTTCCATTATATAATTGATGAACTTAGCCAAATCATCACGATTAAACTTAGTATCAGGAGCAATTTTTCGCTTAGGCGCTTGTTTTCCTCTCATATTATTTTAGTATAAAGTTATAAAGTTAAAAGTTAAAAGTTATTTAGTTATAAGGTTTGTTTTTAAAAAATTACTTTCTAACTTTATAACTTGATAAACTTTCAACTTGTTTTATTTGGCTGATTTTTCTTTCTTAGCGCCATATTTGCTGCGACCGCGTTTTCTAGCACTAACGCCGGCAGCATCATAAACACCTCTAACCACATGGTATCTAACACCAGGTAAATCTTTAACTCTGCCACCACGAACTAAAACAATGGAGTGTTCTTGTAAATTGTGTCCGACACCGGGAATATAAGCAGTGACTTCCTGACCATTAGAAAGCCGGACACGAGCGATTTTTCTAAGCGCTGAGTTTGGTTTTTTGGGAGTGGTTGTCCTAACTTGTAAACAAACTCCTCTTTTAAACTGATTACCTTTAGACATCGTCTTTCTTTTTCGATGTAAACTATCTAAAGTAATCTGTAAATCGGGAGTTTTTGATTTAGCTTTTTTGCTAGATCGACCCTTTTTTAATAATTGATTAATTGTTGGCATAATAAATAATAGTAGAAAGTTTATAAAGTTTATAAAGTCAAAAGTATCTGCATTAAAATCATTGATATCTATATTTTGACTAAAAAATTCCCACCACAAGGGAATTACGGTATGTATTAATTTTTATTTGTCATAATAACATGACTACATAACTGTGGATGGATGTAAATTGCGAAAGTTATTGATCTTTACAGCACTAGATTCAACAAGAATATTTTAAACAATTCAGGCTAATAAGTCAAGGGCCTAAAAATATTTAGGTCATAATTACAAAAACCGGGACATAATATTCAAAGTAAAATTAAAAATAGATGAAAAAATATTTAAATTTAGTAGATTGTCCAATAAAACCAAAGTTATCAGGATAAATGGGCCATTGATGGAAAATTTTTCTTTAAAATTATTGTATTTATTTGGTAAAATACTAAAAAGCACTTTGGAGCCATCAAGTGGAGGAATAGGTATAAGATTAAAAACCATTAAGATAATATTAACTAAAACCAGCAAGAACAAGAAATTAATCAGCATATTCTGGGGACCAAGAATGGGAGTAAGAAAATTCAATATAAAACTAAAAACAATCGCTCCGATTAAATTAGAAACTGGTCCAGCCAAGGAAACAAGCGCGCTAGAAACTCTGACATTTCTAAGGTTATGGGGATTAACCGGCACCGGTTTAGCCCAACCAAAACCAATAAACAGCAACATAGCAAAACCTAGTGGGTCAATATGAGCTACGGGATTTAAGCTGACTCTGCCCATAGCCTCGGCCGTGTTATCGCCAAAAAACTTAGCGGTGGCGGCATGAGAAAATTCATGGATGGTTAAAGTAATAAGTATAGCCACCACCCAGGAAATAAATAATATCGGTTCGGAAAATAGCCAGTTTATGGGCATAAAAAATAAGTTAAAAGTTATAAAGTTAAAAGTTATAAAGTTAAAAGCTGATAGTTGGCATAATTAATACTTTCTACTTAATAACTTTAGACTTTTTACTTAATCATAATAGCATAATTGACCAATTTTCGCAATTATGTTACACTATTTTAGTCAATGCATAATTAATTTAAAAGTATAATACTATGGCTCAAGTATGTGAGGTTTGCGGCCGAGGCACCACTGTGGGAAACAATGTTAGCCACTCGCAAGTAAAAACCAAAAGAACAATGAAAATAAATTTAAAAAGCAAAAAGATGGATGGCAAAAAAATTAAAATTTGCACCAGTTGCTTAAGAACTTATAAGAAAAACGCTAAATAAAGAAAAACACCCCGGAACCGGGGTGTTTTTGTTATTCCAAATATTTAAACTAATTCGCTTCTTTCTTCATCGCCGTATAAGAATTCAAAATCTACTTTTTTATAATCAAACAGTTCATCATCTTTAAAAAATATCTTAACTTCGGTTTCGGCATTTTCTAGGGAATCAGAAGCATGAACAATGGTTGTTTGTCCGCTCATAGAATAATCGCCTCTAATACTGCCAGCATCAGCCACCCTGCCCTTGGTTGGACCAACGATTAAACGCACCGTATCAACCACCTCAATGCCTTCTAAAACCATTATTACCACGGGAGAACTTTTCATAAAATTTTTTAAACCACTAAAAAACGGCTTATCTTTATGAATAGCGTAGTGTTTATCTAATAAGACATCTTCCAGTTGAACCATCTTCAGACCTACAATTTTAAGACCCTTTTTTTCAAAGCGGGTAATAATCTCCCCTAAAAGATTCCTTTGCATAGCATCGGGCTTGATAATAACTAGCGTTTTTTCTAATTTTAAACTCATGTTTAATTTAAATTATTTATTATTTTTAGACAGAGATTGCCCGCTAGTAGACAAAGTTGATCCGCCTTGGGCGGAAATTAAACTTTCAATCTTCACTATAACATCTCCTGGTGTGTGCTGTGATTTTATAAAATAACCATCCACACCCATTTCTTTACCCCGGTTCTGATCTGATTCCTGGCCTAAATTAGTCAGCATTAGAACGGGAATGTTCTTAGTGTCAGAATCTGCTCTTAATTCTTTTAAAATAGTAAAGCCGTCAATTTCCGGCAAGATAATATCCAAAAGAATAATATCGGGCTTATTTTCTTTAGCTATTTTAAGCGCTTCAGATCCCCTATCGGTAGAAAAAACTTCCCAGCCTTCACTATCCATTCTGGTTTTATACATTTGAACTATCATAGCATCATCCTCAACTAGCAGAACCTTGATTTTTTTATCGGACATATATTTAATAATTTCTAATTTATAATTTTCAATTTCTAAACAATTAATTAATTATTTAAAATTTTCAAAAATCTAAAATAACATAAATTTAAACGAGAGACTAATATATTTTTTAAAAAATAATTTTAATATTACTTGAAAATTGATAATTTAAAATTGAAAATTTATAACTCGTGTTTTATATCTCATTTATTATATACTGTGTATATTAACAGAAAATTAAACTTATATCAAGATTATTAAAATTGGTAAAAACTCCTACCATCACTATAAAATATTATATCACCCAATTTATCTGTTCGAAAAACTTCAGCGCCAGTGATTTCTAAGTTTTTAAGGGTGCGGAAATTTGGATGGCCATAGCGATTATCAGCTCCCACTGATATCACGGCATACTGGGGATCAACCGCAGAAATAAAACTAAGATCATTGGCATTGTTAGAGCCATGATGCCCAACATGATAAATATCCGATTTCAAGTTTAAATTTCGTTTTACTAAATCTTCTTCATTTTCTAAATCACCAGTAAGCATAACGGTGGTGCTGGCATAAATCAATTGCCCAGTTATAGAGGTATTATTAGTACTCTCCACTTCCTTGCCGGCAAAACTTTCTAGCGGGTAAATAATATCAAAAAAAACACCTCCACCAAAATCAACCTTTTCCGGTTGGCTAATTATTTCAACTTTAATTTTTTCTTTATCTACTTCCTCTAAGAAAGACAAGTAGCTAGGCGAATCTGATAAAACTCTGGTCATAAGTATTTTTTTGACTTTATATCTTCTTAAAACTTCTACTAGTCCGGTAACATGATCGCTGTCGGGATGAGTTAAAATCATAATCTCTATATCACGATCATAAAAAGGCAAATACTGACCTAGTTTTTGGATGAGCGTATTATCGGGCCCGCCATCAATTAAAATATCATTGCCATTTGGCGTTCTTATTAGGGTGGCATCACCTTGCCCAATATCCAGAAAATAAACAACCAAATTGCCTTCGGCTACTCCCCTAATCTGACCGTTGTGGCTAAAAAAGATAGAAGTAATGGAAATTACGATGATTATAATTGGAAGGAGTTTTTTGAGCATAGATTTATTATAACAAAAAAATCCCGAATATTCCGGGATTGGTAGTTTAATAATTTATTTTGATTGATCTGTTTTGCGCCACCTTCTTAATTTGAGCCAGAAGTTTATCAATATTGCTATCAGATAAAACTGACAACCTAAAAACCAAATGCTTCTTAGGATCATCATCTTGGTGAAAAAAACACAGCCATCTTACTTTAAGCCAAGTATATTCACCTAAATGCACCTCTTTGACATCATCCCAGATAATCCGATGGTTTAATTTTTCATTCATCAAATAAACCAAATTATGATTCACAAAAAGAGAAAAAGAAAACATGTGCGAGACGGCATTGATAAAACCAATTGAGATAAAAGCGCCAAAAAAGACATTAATAAGATAAAATTGGTTGACAGTATTATTATCGCTTTCATTTAAAACTGCCATTAAAATACCGCCAATAAGTGGGATTAAACAGAGAAAATACGATACAATCATCTTATGTTTGTCCGGATCTAATTTCATAATCAGATCTCCTTATAGTTATAAAGGGCCTCGTTAGTACCTCAAGTTAACATGGTTTAAATTAATTGTCAATGATTAAATCCTTGTTTTTGATAATAAAAATAATTATTAAAAAATAAAAAATAGCAGCTAAAAATAAACTATCTACTTCTAATTTGAAGTAGGCCGCCGGCAA
>CAYIBK010000002.1:60815-64399 GCA_964361645.1 uncultured Gammaproteobacteria bacterium | reverse complement strand
GATTTTTCTTTTAATATCGGCAAAATATAAAGCAGGCCTAATACCGCCACAAAAGAAAGTTGAAACCCCACATCATACAAAAGAAGCTTGGGATTAAATAATAACATCACTAAAGCCGACAACAAAAGCGCATTAATAGAATAACTAAGCCGACCAATTTTCTGGGCGTATAAAAACAACAAAGCCATAATAGCCCCCCGAACCGCTGAAGGCAAAAAACCGATCATGGCCACATAAAAAATAACTACAAAAAAAGCCACCCAAAATGATTTTTGCCTAATAACGCCTAAGGCAATGGCCAGTTGCATAATAACTACGGTAATAATCACCATATGCATTCCAGATATAGCAATCACATGGCTAAGTCCGACATTAGATAAGATACTAGAAATATCTTTCGGCAAACCGCCCGTAGTGCCTAAAATCATGGCTTGTAAAAGTGATGATTCCGGCTCGGGAATAAAAAAAGACAAACTTTGACCAAGCTTAGTCTTAATAAAATAAATAAGAGAAAATAATTTTAATTTAAAATTATCTTGATTATGACCGATGGAGGCAACATGGGGATAATAACAGGTTGAATAAATGTCCCACCTGGATAAATACCGGCCATAATCAAAACCATTATAACTAGCGGGTGCTTTCAATTTACAATCCACTTTCAAAACATCGCCGTATTTATATTCCGGATAAAGCGGCAAAGTGGCTATTACTTTTCCTTGGCTAAAATTATTTTGGACTTTAGTGACCACAATAATTAATTGCTGATAACTCACTCGGCGATCAATATTTTCTATCTTGCCATCAAAGGAAACCCAATTATTATTGTAATAGTAAATATTTTGTTGGTTGTGGTAATCTGGCAAAGAAATTTGCAAACGCCAAAAACCAAAAATAAAAAATATAACTAATAAAATAATCACTCTAAAATAGATATTATTTAATAGAATAAAAAACAGCAATATTAAAAATAGCCCAAAACAAAAAATTAAAAAATAATCCAGCTTAAAAAATTCCGCGGCTGTTACTCCAACCATAAAACTTAATATGGTTAAGCGGAAAATCTTAGAATAAGATAGGGGCCAATTTATCATTAATTTCGCAATTTTAAACCGCTTCTGATTCTGAAGCGGTTTATTAATTTAACAACTAATTAAATAAGTGGAACTTGGCGGCGCAAATATTCTTCGACAAAATCATTTAATTCCCCGTCTAAAACTTTATCTATTTCTTGTGTTTCGTGGCCAGTGCGATGATCTTTGACTAATTTATATGGCTGCATAACATAAGATCTGGCTTGGCTCCCCCACTGAGCTTTTTGGTATTCGCCTTTTATCCTCTGCATTTTCTTTTCCTCTTCCAATTCATAATGCTTTAATAATTTAGCTTTTAAAAGCTTGAAAGCATTATTTTTATTTTGTAATTGAGAGCGTTCCGTTTGGCACTTAACCACAATATTAGTTGGCAAATGAGTGATTCTAACGGCGCTATCGGTGGTATTAACCGATTGTCCGCCATGGCCTCCGGACCTCATCACATCAATGCGCAAATCATCATCTTTTATTTCAATACTGATAGTATCTTCAATTTCCGGCAAAACCTCTACCAAAGCAAAGGAAGTATGCCTCATACCTTCACTGTCAAAAGGAGAAATACGCACTAGCCGGTGAACGCCATTTTCACTTTTAAGCCAGCCATAAGCATAACGGCCGATTACCTCCACCACCACGCTTTTAATACCGGCCTCAGCACCATCAACCTGATCGATAATTTTTATTTCAAAATTATGCTTATCAGAAAACCTCAAATACATCCGCAGAAGTATTTGAGCCCAATCTTGAGCATCCACTCCTCCGGTGCCAGCATGAATAGAAAGCAGGGCACTGCCTTTATCATACTCGCCAGAAAATAAAACAGAAAACTCCAATTTTTGGAAATTTTCCATCAATTTTTTTAATTTGTTGTCTATTTCATTTTGCAGTTCATTGTCATTTTGGGTTATCTCAGCCAAAGACAAAAGTTCGTCCACTTCTTTTTTGAAATCTTCCCATGATTTTATTTCTGATTTAATATCTTCATATTTTTTAGATAATGTTTTGGCATTATCCACATCATTCCATATGCCAGGAGCTGATAGTTTTATTTCTAAATCAATTAATTCCTCTTTTTGCTTATCCAGGTCAAAGTAACCTCCATATTCCAGAGACAGACTTTTGCAGTTCTTTAAGTTTTATAATTTCTTCTTTCATGATTGACAAAATTTTAAAAATAAGGTAGCCTAATTTCAGTTCTTAATCCAACTCAAACTGGGAGCAAACAAACAATGGATGGTGAAGTAATCTCGGGATTATATATTATCACTTACCTGAAGCTGTCAATTATACCTTTGCTGGTAGCGTCTTTACTGGGAATCGTTAATATCTTACAGGAAGGCGGACCAGAAAATGGATCACGAATCTGGGCTCCGATTGTCTGGTTTCTGACAATTGTTTGGTTGATGTTCTTTTTAATTAGAGGAATAATTTCTTAACCAAAGACAAAATAATATTTCAACGCGGATCCCTTAACTTTAGGGGATCTTTTTTTACCCCCACACTTAATTAATATCAATTAATTTTTTAATTCGTCGCTTAAGTTGATTTAATGCATTTGAACGTAATTTGAGATTATACTCTCTTTTACGTGCATCCCTCTCAGAACGATAAGCTTCATAATAGACTAAGTCAAATGGAGTTCTATTTTTTGTAGATGTTACTTTATTATTGTTATGTTCATTAAATCGTTTCTTAAGATCGTTTGTAGATCCGATATAAAGCATATTATCCCTTTTACTTTTCAAAACATACACATAAAACATATTAAGTGTGGGGGTTTATTTCAATTGTTGCAATTGCTTTAATAAATCAACAGTATTGGCACCATCACCAGTAAGCCCTTGGAATTGACCAATGAAATCACCCATTATTTGCGGCAACCAAAATATAGCGACTATAAGCGGTGCTACAAATAAAACCAGCCAAACAATATTAAAAATCGTCCGCCACATCATATGACGCTTGATTTTTTGGGTGTCGGCTAAAATCGCCCGACTATATCTGAGGTTCTCCTTTAAAAGTTCTTCTAAATTTGATTTTTCGCTTCGGTAGACTTCATCTAAATTATTATATTTTTCCTCCATAAAAATTAAGTATATTTATTAGGCCACCTTTTTGATTCCTTTGCTTGGTCTGGGTAGAGCATCTATATTAGAAGTTGGGAATGGCTGATAGTTGTCTAAGAGATCTTTAATTTGATTGTAAACATCTTGCTCATGGTTTTCAAAATCAACCTGGCCGTCTTTAGCTTCTTCTACAACTTTTCTTAAGGAAAAATCATGCAAAACACCTCGGTCTCTAAGAGTGGACTTAAAATCTCTGACAAAATTATCAAATGTCTTTTTGCGTTCATCTGCCTCTTCTAGTGACAAGCCACTAGGAATTGTTTCTAATCCTTTCATAAAATTTATCTTTGATAATGAAATATTAATTATATTATAGCATAAACTATAACAATTTTGTAACCAGCCTATTATCTGATTTCACATA
>CAYIBK010000002.1:0-60715 GCA_964361645.1 uncultured Gammaproteobacteria bacterium | reverse complement strand
GGATTATAACAAAAAGGACAGCGCATATTACAACCAATAGTAAATATAATCGCTGCCACTTTTTGCGGATAATCCAATAGAGTTACGGGTTGTAATCCGCCGATTAACATAAATTAAAATTAAGCACTCTGGCCTTGGCAAACGCTGTAAGTCATTCGATCTTTATATTCTGATTGCTTGCCTGGATTCCAAGAAGCCACTGGCCTGATATAACCTACCACTCGGGAATAGACTTCACAGGGTTGTCTTTTAAATTCCTTATTTTTGTTCTCCTCCATAATATTAGTTTTTTAGCTTGTAGCTTATTAGTATATAAACTAATTAACCACAAAATAATTAATTAAATTTTAATTGATTGATTATGTATATATGTATATATTATAGAAATAAATAAACTAATCTACAACCCAATACCTAAAAAGCTAAATAGGCAAGTGTTCTTCTTGTTCACGAATATAGCCTATTTCTTCATCACATATAGGACAAAATTCGTGCTCGCCCGACAAATAGCCATGCTTAGGACAAATTGAAAATGTCGGTGTTAGAGTATAATAAGGCAAATGAAAATTTTCGGCGATTTTCTTGACTAAGTTTTTTGTGCTTTCAATGTTGGGCATTTTTTCTCCGATAAAACCATGAACCACTGTGCCCCCAGTATACTTGGTTTGGAGTAAATCTTGTTTTTCTAAAACATCAAAAATATCATCGCTATAACCCACGGGTAAATGAGTGGAATTAGTATAATAAGGAGCAGCCCCTTTTTCTTTATAAGCATCTTCATTGGCTACTATTATATCGGGATATAATTCTTTGTCTTTCTTAGCAAAACGATAAGTAGCACCCTCGGCCGGTGTGGCTTCTAAATTATAAAGCTCGTCATCTTCTTCCTGATATTTACCCAATCTTTGCAACATAAAATCCATAACTTTTTCTGCAAATTCATGGCCCTCCTCGGTGCTAAGCGGCCGATTCATAAAATTAAGAACTGATTCATTCATACCATTAATACCAATGGTATTAAAATGATTTTTCCAATACTCTCCAAATCTGTCTTTTATATCACCAAGATAAAATTTACTATAAGGATATAATCCGCTCTCGGTAAAATTCTCTAAAATAGCTCTCTTTAACTTTAAGCTTTGCCTAGCTAAATCCATGGTTTGTCCTAAACGGCTAAAATAAACATCTTTAGTTTCTGATAAATAGCCAATACGAGACATATTGATAGTCACTACACCAATTGAACCGGTCATAGGATTGGCCGCAAAGATGCCACCGCCCCTTTTTCGCAGTTCCCTATTATCTAAACGCAAACGGCAACACATACTTCTGGCATCCTCCGCTTTCATATCGCTATTTACAAAGTTAGCAAAATAAGGAATGCCGTATTTAGCCGTCATCTCCCAAATAGGATTTAAAAGTTCATTATTCCAATCAAAATCTTTGGAGATGTTATAAGTTGGAATGGGAAAAGTAAATACCCGCCCTTTGGCATCGCCCTCCATCATCACTTCCGCAAAAGCACGATTAATTATATTCATCTCCTCTTGAAATTCTTTATAAGTTTCTTTTTGTGGCAAGCCACTAATAATTATATTTTCGTTGGCTAAAGTAGAAGGACAAATCAAATCAAAAGTTAAATTAGTAAAAGGCGTTTGAAAACCAACACGAGTTGGAACATTAACATTAAAAACAAATTCTTGGATAGCTTGCTTAACCCCTTTGTAATCAAGATGGTCGTATCTGATAAATGGCGCCAGTAGAGTATCAAAATTAGCAAAAGCTTGAGCGCCAGCCGCCTCGCCCTGTAAGGTATAAAAGAAATTAACTACCTGCCCCAATATCACTCTGAAATGCTTGGCTGGCTTACTGCTAACCTTGCCATTGACGCCCCCAAAACCAACTCTCATTAATTGCTGGAGATCCCAACCACAACAATAAACAGCCAAAAGCTGTAAATCATGAAGATGCAAACTGCCATCAACATGAGCATCCCTGATTTCTAAGGGATAAATTTTATTGAGCCAATAATGGGAACTTATGGCTGAAGCGACATGATTGTTCAAACCCTGAAGGGAATAACTCATATTGGCATTTTCTTTAACCCGCCAATCCAATTGTTTCAAATAACCGTCAATAATATCGTTGGAATTAACCATTTTCTTCAAATCCCTCAACCTGGCATGTTGTTCGCGATAAATAATGTAAGACTTAGCTGCTTTAACCAAATCTTCTTTAATTAAAACCTCTTCTACAATATCCTGAATTTCTTCAATGGCTGGTACAGAACGATGGTGAAATTTGTTATTTAAAATATTGACAACTTTTTCCGATAATTCGAAAGATAAGTCCTGATCATCGCGATTAACCGCTTTCAAGGCCTTATAAATAGCTTGAGTTATTTTGGCCTGATCAAAATCGACTATAGTGCCATCTCTTTTTTTGATTTGCTTGATTTGAGTCTCCATATCAACTTTTATAGTGATTTATTGCTAAGATTAAAAAGAAAAAATAGACCCTGAGCGTTTTGCGAAAACAAATAATTTGCAAACCATAGATCTATTTCAAACTATTTTTCCCTCCAGTATTCTTTAATTATACCCCCACCCCAAGGGGGTGTCAAAAAATCACTTTTAGAGGTATTTTTGTGAGTATATTGATACTGCTGTGGATAAAAAAACCACTCCCCTTGGGGAGCAGAATTAAAAATTAGATTCCTCTGGCTTTAATCGGTATTTACCCTGTTAAGTAAAAAATCTTGAAAGGATTTTTGGCAACGAAATTGCCTACTTAACGGGGTAAACATTTTTATTGACGTAAGTAGAAACTTGCTAGATCCCTCGACTTTTTTTGCCTACGGCAAAAGTCGCTCGGGATGACATTCTTATTGACGCAAGTAGAAACTTGCTTTATTACTTCATTTTACGACGAATAAAAGCCGGTATTTCCAAATCATCTTCTTCTGAAACTACCCGCTTATTAGACTTTGGTTCTGACATAACTGGTTTAGAAACTTCTTCTCTTGGTTGTTCAATGGATTTTTTGGCCTCTTCAATTCTGTCATCAATATTTTTCTTGGAAAAAAGTCGGCTGACATGGTATTTAGGTTCTTCTAGTGATGTAGAGCGGGTAGAAACTGGTCTATTATCATCAAAACCAGTAGCCACTACCGTAACCCTAACTTTATCCTTCATATTTTCGTCTATAACTGTGCCAAAAATTATCTTGGCATTAGTATCAACGCTTTCAGCTATGATAGAGCCAACATCATTAACTTCATTCATAGTTAAATTAGGACCGCCAGTTAAAATAAACATAACCCCTCTAGCGCCATCAATAGAAATATCCAAGAGTGGAGAAGAAATGGCTTTTTTAGCAGCGCTAACGGCTCGATTTTCTCCAGTTGCCTCTCCTATACCCATCAAAGCTGAACCAGAATTATTCATAATCGCCTTCACATCAGCAAAATCCACATTAATAATACCGGGAATGGTAATCGCTTCAGAAATTCCTTGTATGCCTTGGCGCAGAACATCATCAACAGTTTTGAAAGCATCTAAAAGAGATGTTTTTTTATCAATAATTTGTAAGATTTTATCATTAGGAATAGTGATAATAGTATCAACCCTAGGTTCTAGCTCTTTATAGCCTCTTTCGGCTATCTCTCTTCTTTGAGCACCCTCAAAAGCAAAGGGCTTAGTAACCACCGCTACCACCAAGGCGCCAATCTCTTTGGCCACCTGGGCTACAACCGGGGAAGCACCAGTGCCTGTGCCACCGCCTAAACCACAAGTAATAAAAACCATATCAGCGCCCTTGAGGATATCTCTAAGATCATTAATGCTCTCTTGGGCAGCTTGAAAGCCAACATTAGGGTCCATACCGGCTCCCAATCCTTTGGTGGTGGCTTCGCCAATATGAAGCTTATGCCTGGCATCGTTATGATGCAAAGCCTGAACATCGGTATTGATGGCGATGAATTCAACTCCCTTTATTTTAGATGAAATCATGCGATTGATAGCTGAGCCACCTGATCCTCCAACACCTATGACTTTAATTTTAGCGAATGGTTCTACTTCCAATCTTACTTCTGGCATATAATTATAAAATTGTTAATTGTTAATTTTTAATTACTGCCTATTGGCAGATCTAAATAATTAATTTACGGTAATATATTTTTAAACCACTTTATTACTTTCTTAGTTATCCCCTCTATACTACCGCCGATTTGTGATGGTATTTTTCCACCTCGCCTACCACGAGTCTGAAGTTGGCTGCCCCATAAAACCAAACCAATGGCTGTAGTGAAAGATAAATCACTCACCTTGCCAATATTTGAAACCAACTCTTGAGGATTACCTATAGAAGCAGGCAGGCGCAAAATATTTTTTGCCACTTCCACAATACCCTCTAATTTAGCTCCGCCGCCAGTTAAAACAACTCCAGCTGGCAACATACCAGATTTGCCTATTTTTTTCAATTCCTTGTCAACGCTCTCCATTATTTCTTCTATTCTGGCTTGTATTATCTCTGCCACTTCTTTTTGGCTAAAATCGCCATCCTCAATAGCGCCTAATTCCGAATATTTAATAAAATCATTTTTCCTAAATTGTTCCGGCAAACAACTGCCTTCCCGGATTTTTATTTTTTCAGCCGCATCAATGGAAATTTTCAAACCCAAGGCAATATCGTTGGTAACATAATCTGAACCAATGGGTAAAATGGCCGTGTGTAAAACATCATTTTCTTCAAAAACAGCCATGCTGGATGTCGCACCTCCCAAATTAACCACTACCACTCCTAATTCTTTTTGACGATTGGTTAAAACACTTTCCGAAGTAGCTAAGATAGAAAGAACTAGATCATTAATATCAATTCCGGTTCTATAGATACATTTGGTTAGATTTTTAATTTGTGAAATGAGTCCTTGAATAATCTGAGTTTCAACTTCCAACCTGATACCATTCATACCAATTGGATCTTTAATGCCAGTTTGAGAATCAACGGTAAAACTTTTAGGAATAGCATGGAGTATTTCGTAGTTGGGGGGAGTGGCGATAGCTTGAGCCGCTTCAATAACTCTTTCTACATCCTCTTCTCTAATCTCGCCGTCAGCTTTTGAAACTGCTACCACTCCTTTGCTTTCCTGATCAATTATATGACTGCCTGATATACCCACCCAAGCATGTTCAATAGGCTGACCGATCATTCTTTCAACTTTTTCCAAAGCCGAAGAAATTGAAGAAACAGCATCCTCAACACTGGTAACAACGCCTTTGCTTATACCTTGAGCTGGAACTTCAACTGCCCCAATGATTTTCAATTTTTCTTCACCCTTGGACTTCTGGCCCACTACCACTCTAATGGCAGTAGAACCGATATCCAAACCGGTTATTAGATTATCTCTAAGCATGGATTTATATTAAACTAGAAATTGATAGTTAACCCTATTAAGTAAAAATTATGGAATTATTTTTGGCGACGAAGTTGCCTGCTTAATAGGGTAAACTTCAAGTTACTTTAATTATAGTAAAAAAAACTGTTCACCTCAAATGTTAATAAGTGAACAATTGAATAAAAAATGTGTTCAGTGTTAATTTCAACAATCGATTGGCTCCTCCTCAAATTTAAATATACTCCAAATTTTTAATTTTACCAGTATTCTTTTTTCAAAGCGTAGCATCCTATCCGCTGCCTTTAGCCCATTCCTTTCATGATCATAACCAGATAAGTGAGCTAGGCCGTGCACCAATAATCTAGCTATCTCTTTATTTAAACTGCACTTGATATCCTTAGCTTGTTTTTTGGCTTGAGGCACACAAATGACAATCTCACCTAAATATTTTCTATCTATGGGCAAATCAACAAAATTTTTGAAATCCTCCTCAAAACTCAGAACATCGGTTATTTTATTTTTACCTCGATATATCTTATTGAGACGTTTGATGGTTTTACTATCAACAAAAGCCAAAGAAAAATACCATTTGCCCTTTAATTTTTTTTCTTGATCGAAAGCTTTGGCTATCTCACTAAGCCATTTGCCTGAAATCGAAATATTAGTTTGTTTGCTAACTTCAAATAATAGCATAGTCTGGTTTTAAAGCCCGGTAGAAGTAGCAGTTGATGAATTAGTATTGGTATTGGTGTTAATTGGCTCATTGATTAATTGGAAATTTCTAATGATCATTTCAAATATTGAGGGGTAGCGGAATTCAGACGTAGTATCTAAATCATATTCAAAAGCATAAATCTTAGACCTAGTTTGATCGGTAATATAAACAGATAAGCCGTTGGGTGAACGCACGCCTTTAAAATTACCAAACTCCAAATTACTCAATTGGCTTAGGGCAATTTGCGGATGATTAAATAGATACCAATTAGCCGCTGAAATCTGATCATCATTGTTTATGACAGAAATTTTTATCATCTCCCCTGTGCCAGTGATTATTCTGGCTTCGTGCAGGGCCTCAATCAAGCTAACAGACCAGCCTTTAATATATAAAGTTTGAAAATTATTAGCCGGGAAATTAGTGGATAATTTACTAATGAAGGCGGCTTCAGCTAAACGAAATGGCTTGCCACCATTGGGATTAATTATCGGATTATAACCGCTAATTAACTCTTCACTGTCTATATAGCCGTCCAAATCTGAATCCGGTGAACTGGGCGAAGTACCGATTAAAGCTTCTTCTAAATCAGTCAGGCCGTCTTTATCAGCATCACCACTAAGTGTAGGCGGAACCAATTCATCGATAGTGATGTTGGTATTAGTATTGCTATTGCTATTGTCGTTAGCATTGAGATTCAAAGTGGTGGTAGCATTAACGTTTTCATTGGTATTAATATTTTCATTATTATTCAAATTCCTATTTTCATTGGTATTAATATTCTCATTGGCATTGGTGTTGAGGTTGACAATAGCTACATTTTGATTGGTTTGATTCTGATTGTTTTGCCACATGTTATACATAAAATAAGATCCAGCAGAAACCGCTATTAACAACAAGATAATAATAACAATCGCTAATGTTTTATTGGATGATTGCTGTGATTTTTGCGGATGAAATTTTTCGGGCATAACATAAACCTCTTCTTTTGAAGAAGTGGCATTGGGGGACATAATATTATTTTTCTTTGAACCAAACATATTTAAATTAATTTCTAATTTTTAATTTTTTACCTGCCCATTGGTGGGCTGGTTTTATTTTTTATTAATTAAGGCACATCAAATAGCCTAGCACCACCACCCTTGGTAGGATCAAAGCCATTAACCACTTCATCACCATCATTATAGCTATCGCCATCGGTATCCTTTTTTAATGGATCAGTATGATAAATCCTAACTTCCACCCTATCGGTTAGGCCATCGCCATCAGTATCAAAATTACTGGGATTGGTGCCCAACTGCTTTTCCTCTTCATCACTTAAACCATCATTATCGCTGTCTTTGCCTAGAGGAACATTGGTGTTGGTATTTATATTGGCATTAGTATTCTCATTGGTATTAACATTCTCATTAGCATTAGTATTGGTGTTGGTGTTGGTGTTGACATCAGTATTAGTGTTAACATTCTCATTAATTTCGGTATTGGTATTGATTTCTGTGTTGGTGTTTATGTTGGTGTTAAGATTAGTATTTAAATTAGTATTAACAATTTCTTCTCTACCAGAGAAAAAACTAACCGCTGCCCAAACCACACCGCCAATTATAGCCAAACCAATCAAGGACAAAACTATCAACAAAACCTTATTGCCCCAGACTGACCTACCGCCAAAAACATCGCCGCTCACCTGCATCTGTGAAGCTTGGCCTGGCTGTATTGGCCTAGAAATCTTAGCCGATGAAGGTATTTCTGTTTTCAAAAAAATATCTTCCACTTGCGGTGGTTGAGGGGTTCCTGGCAAATTAGCTGGCGGAGGGACTTGTCTTTTGGGTTCACCCGGCACTGGGCCTGATGGTGCGATGGGATTTTGATCAAACATAAATTTAAAATAAATCCCCACACCTTCCTGGATGGGATATTAGACACCCCCCACTGGAAGGATTTTATAATGCCTATTCATTCCCGCAATAAGTTGTGGGATATTATGAGATAGGTGTGGGGATAAATATAGGCTAATTATATTATACAATAATTTTGTCAAATTTACATTCTAAAATATTTGGCTCAATAAATTAAAAAATAAATTCTTGATGATAGCTATAATATCAAACAATTTACTAGCTGGTTTTGTCTCTTCAAAATCTCCCGCCACATTGCCACTGGCCACACCAGTTTCATAAGCGGTGGCTGGATGATAAGGACAATAGCTTAATCTTAGATTAGTCATAGACAGAGTAAACCCATAGCCTAAAACCTTAACTTTTCTATTATTAGTGGTGGGAGTGCAAAAGCCAGGGGGTAAATCAAGGTTGCGATTATTGAAAACACCCGGACCAGAAATTGGCATCTTAAGATGAAAATTGGTTGTTTGACTGCCTATCTTAATCTCAAAATCAATGGCTAAATTATTTTGTATTTCATCAATAATACTGATATAAAGGTTGTCTAAATCACCTTCATTACCCATCAGACAAAAACCAGTGCCGCAACTACCGACGCCATTATTAGATGAGATTCTATTCAGGGCTTCCTTATCAGCTTCTGCTCCATAAGCTACAGAATATATTTTTAATTTCGAATCCAATTTAAGAGTGGTAGCAATAGGATCACCACTACAATCTTGTTGATATTGATTACCGAAACAAGCCAATTTCCAACCTAAATTAGTGCTAGTGCAAGAGGGCCAAACATCATTAATATTACAAAACTTATCAGTATTAGCAGCACCATCACCCATAAGAATGACAAATTTATTAAGTGCTGCTGCTGGGTCAATGATTACTTGAGCCTTAGCCAAGCCATCAGCGGGATTAGTACCACCACTGGCGGTGTAATTAGAAATTATATCAGTTAAGACATCAATGTTATTCCTACCACATAAAGAATTAGGACATTGATTTCCCACATCATTTCGGCCAGTTTGAGAAAAACTCACTAAACCAATCTTGGCACTGGGAATAGCGGTAAAGATATCTCCTATTTTAGCAGTTAAACTGGATTTTAAAGTATTTAATGGACCCCCGTCCATACTGCCTGATAAATCATTAACAAATACTATTACGGCCCTGGGATCACTTGTGGTAATAGAAAAATCAGCTTTAATTTTATCCGCTGAAAGACAAGTGGGCACATCGCTCATATCAGCCTCAACAGAAGGAGGTACGCCAGTAAAAGCGCTAAGAGTGATGTTGTTACTAGTGTATGGCGGACAAGCTTTCCAAGTGCAATTATTAGCACATAATTCGCCATAGGGCTCTTCAGCCGGCTCGCATATTTCTGGACCATTTTTAATATCATCTCCACAATAGCCGCCAGTATCGGTGCAAGTATTACTACAGGCCCACTGATCGGTAGCGCTTAGGCCTCGGCCCCAGCCAAACGAGCCATCACTAGGAATGGGGGTAGGTGGAACTGTCGGACTTTGACCTTCACATTGCTCATTAATATTATCCCATTCTCCGTCACTGCAATAAGGTGGAAGAGCTGTTCTATCCTTGCAAGCATTATTGCAAAAATGCCAACTTACCGGAGTTAAATTCCAATAAGGAATAAAATAAGTATTTAAATTAGCAGTGGGAGGTATATTGTAAGTAGTATAATTATAAGCTATGCCAGTATTGCCACATTTAGAAGGCGCACTTAATGGGCCCACACCGTCGCCACAATCACAAACTTCTGTGTCTTTTTTTAAACCATCACCACAAAAAGGCAAATGGCAAACACTAGTAGGCACTCCCACACAAACCCAACCTGTTTCTATAACACATTTATTAGAACAACCATCACCAGAAAAGCCGTTGTTATCATCACAAACCTCACTAACGCCCTGGCCATTCAAACTCTGTATAAAGCCGTCACCGCAGAAAGTAGGGGCACTGCAAGTGGCATTACAAGTTCCGGCATTGGTGGGGGGATTTTCTCCGTCATCGCAATCTTCCCCAGGTTGCACCACGCCATCACCGCAACCCGGCAAAAGACATGGCCTAACGCTTTGGTCTTTATTATAATCATTAGGGCAATTATCGCAGGCATCACCCACTGTATCACTGTCTTTGTCGCTTTGATTGCAAACAGCTTTTTCCACCTGACTTAATTTGCCATTACTGTCTTTGTCTAAACAGGTAACTGTAGAAGAGGTAGAGCCATTTTTAATGTTTAAACAATTATCGCAAGCATCACCCACTTTGTCACCATCGGTATCAAGTTGATCGGTATTGGCGATAAAAGGACAATTATCATTTTTATTGGCTATAGTGTCACCATCGGAATCAATAAAAGAAGCATCCGGCGTGCAAGCCCAAGAGGCGCCTGTTTGACGACAGGAATTACCAGAAGGACAAACAACATCAAAAGGACAATTGTTGCAATCTTCTCCAGCTTCAATGGTGCCATTACCGCAAGTGCCAGAAAATGTACGACAAATACTCTCAACCGCTAAAGCGAAAGGATCGCCGTTCATAAACCTGACTGTCGCCCAATCAGCCGGACGCCACGAACCAAGATTAAATTCTTTGAAAGCGTAAATATTTTTGATGGCGCCATTATTATTGGCAAAATAAGAATAAACTTTAGCGGCTGTCGGACATTGCATTTTCTTAGTAATCTCATCCCAGCAAGTTACAGGGTCATAGGGCGAATCACAACCATCAAAACCAGAGCTGGCATTTAAGGGATCTAGGGGCAAGGCCGAATCCAAAACATTGCCCAGAGTGGCTTGCCAAGAAGGCCAAACGCTGAAACTGCGACCAGAAATATACGTGCCAGAAGGCAAATCGGGATAATAATAATCGCATGTTCCGCCGCCATAACACTGGGCATTACTATAGCAAGTAATAAATTTATCATTACTGCAACGCTTTTGATTTTGATAATCATTTAAGAGCCAATTTATATCTTGAATATCGCCTAAGCGCCTAGTATCGCGAGTTAGTTGTCCTTTATCAGACATACAAGCACCGGCGTTAACCGCTTCGCAATCACTGCCGTCCCAACATTTATAAGCTGGGGTATTCTGACAAGTGCTGATGCCCGGCAAACCACCTTCTTCATTTGAGCCCACATTAAGCTTCATAAATCGAGCCATTTGCTGGAAAATATTTTGCGTGTCATTATCTGCACCCTCGCTGTAAGAAATCAAATAAATATTAGGATACAAGGTTCTGTTAGCCACTGGAGGTTCAATATTAATGGCATTAGCATAAACAGTTCGCCCCTCGGCAATAGCGTCATAACCATTAACTGAGGTACTTTTAGGATTGCCTTGCCTGTTGGGATCAAAATTTTCCCGATACCAAACCAATGGAGAATAATGGTTGTCGTTGGCTACTACTCTGATACCCACGGCATCGCTTTTATCAGCTCTTTGAAGCAAGAATTCTTTCTTAAAAGGATCTCCGCCATAAACTATGGTGCTGGTATCTAAAGAGGGTAAATCTTCAGCTTCGCCTACCACGCCATTATCACGGCAATAATAAACTTCAAAATTAGTATTTGGACACGGTGTTGCTCCGCAATTATTAGCCGAGTCACGGTAAGGGAAATTCTGCGGATCCGGCCAAGGATTAGAACATAAAAATATCTTAATATTAACATCCTTGGCTTTAGTAGAAGCCAAACCTAAGCCCGGTGGAGGATTTTGGGTAGCACCAACAGTTAAAACATCTTGCCCGTCTATGGCACCTACCCTAGCGCTGTTTAAATTAAGCCACTCGCCGGAATAATTAGAATTAGGATCAAAATCAGTAACCGACAAATCAAATTTTGGTAGTCCTGCCACACTCCAATTTAAGCCACCTTCTGATTTAATCAAATAACCAACACTATTTATGGCCCAAGCCAAATACAAATGCTGATTATTAGCTAAATTATGATCGGTTACATTAGTGCCGTTTATTTTTACATAAGGAAAATCATAATCCTCAACTGGAGCATCTAAATTAGAATCAGAGGAAATATCATTATCGTATAGGCTGGAAGTATGGAGACCACATTCATCACCTACACAAAAGAAATTATCATTATAACTTTCTTCGCCCCGAGGCCAAATTTCTACTTTGACATCATCAATCTTGCAATACTCTTTAATGGTCACTTCTTGGGCCACTTTCGGAATATTATTGGTAACCGGATCAAAAGTGCCTTCATAAACATTAATCTTGTATTTTTTGTCTACATCCCAGTAGCCATCTTTGACATAAGTATAAACATGGCTGTCTTGTTTCAGATACTCTAATGTTTCCTCAAAATCAGTAACCTTAGTATAACCAACTCCACAACCATCACCGGCTACAGCCGACGCGCTATTACCGAAGAATTTAGCAATAACTAATTTTATCTTATAAATTATTTTGCCCCAAATATTATCGTCTAACATCGATAGAGCATCTCTTTTACAAATAAAAATATTATCGGCACCAATATCACCGCGCTTGACTAATACCTGCCAAATACCATTGGAGCAGTTATTCATGCTAATAGTTACCGACGGATCGTTGACAGCAGAAAAGGTCCAAGAGAAACTATCCGCTTGGCCGTTTTCCACCTGGCCATTGCCACAAGTAGTAGCCGAGCCTTCTAGTAAACAAGTATTGGAACAGCCATCACCGGCAGTGGTATTGCTATCATCGCAATCCTCCCCCCGTTCTTTAGTGCCATTGCCACAGACTGGAATATTGGCCGAGGAACCACTGGGACGAGCGGCCTCCTTTAAACAAATACTAGAACAACCATCGCCATTATTAGTATTGCCATCGTCACAATTCTCGCCATTTTCAGTTCGGCCATTACCGCAAATTGAGCCCCAACTATCATCTGATCCTTCCCATAAACACACATTAGAACAACCATCATTATTATTGGCATTGCCATCATCACATTCTTCTTTGGTAGTTTCAACAACACTATTACCACAAGAAGCGGTGTTATTATTGCCCAGATTATAGCAATTATTATTACAATAATCGGAATTTGAATCGGGTACGGTATTTTGGCACTGAGCAAACCGTCCGCCCGAAACACTGCATAAATCAAAAGAAGGACTTAAAAGACAAGTATTAGTGCAAATGCCGGCTTGTTCTGTCCAAGGATAAATATTGGCTTCACATTCTTCCCCACCAGTTTCGCCGGTGCTATTGAAATTCAACCTACTTAACTCGTTATTGTTCCAAGCTATCAATCCATTTGGCCCGCCTTTTAAAATCATTCTGTATTCTGCACCCACTTGATAATCAGCTGATGATCGGGCAGTTATCTTTCTGGATAATTCTGGCCCAGCCTCAATAGGCACGGGGGGCAAAATAGGATCCAATGTTTTAGAAACCAAGCCAATAGCCGGACACTCGCTACTGCTGGTATATAAAGCCTTAATATCATTAAGTGTTAGAATTTTATTGTAAAGCCTTAAATCATCAATTTGGCCGTTCCACATACCTTGTCCGGAATTGTCGGCGCGCGCACCAATTCTGGTGGGCAAATTTAGATTATAAGCAATAGCGGCTGGCACGGCGGTGATGTCTTGAGCCGCTAACACTCCATTGATATACAACCTAACCGCAACACCCAGTTCGTAAACACCCACCACATGAGTCCATTTATTTAAATTATCCTTAAAGAAATCTGGTTTGGAAGCAACGGCATTATTACCAGTGGCATCATAAACCATAAATTGAAATTCATCAGTTGGCACACAACTATCACCAGAACAACCCCATTGATCACCCAATAAAATTCCACGCTGGTTGGCAGGATTTAAATCCCAATAATAATTGGAAACTACCACCCGACCTAGTGGGCTAGTCGGAGCGGTTGGCCTTACCCAAGCAGAAATGGTTAAGGCATTAGCAATTTTTAAATTATTATTATCATCTTTTATTTGAATATATTGATTGGCATTGCCTCTGAAATTGGCCGCTGAACCGAAATAGCCAGTGGTATACGAAATACTTTTGTTGGTGGAGTCGTATTTGTTGCCAGAACTATCCACAATACTGTTATTGAATTTATAATAAGCCTTAGCATCGGTGCATTTGTATAATCTGGTGTTATCATTGAATTTAATTGAACTCATCTTAGCATCAATATTAAAATCAACATCAACCCTTCTATCTTCAAAATGAGTCAAATTCTTGGGACTATATTTTATAACTGCCAACTGGCCATAACCAACTTGCAAATGGCCATAGCCCCATTTTCCTCCTGGCTCATCGGCTCTAATATTAGTATCACCATCTAAATGAGCAGTGGCAGTTTGAACTGGATCTATTGTATTGTCATCAAAGGCGCCACAAATTCCGACTTGGACTTCTAATTTAGTGATGGAAGCAATAACCTCGCCGCTCTCTGACACCGCCGTATCGCCCAGTTCGATCAATGATCGCCAAGTCCAATTAAGCAAACAACGAGCTAAAAGATTACAGTTACTAGCTTGAGGGAAGGCGTCGTATTGGCTAGTTTGATCGGTGAATTCCAAGAAATTTTCTACTGGAGTAACTTGAACATCACTAACATCACAAGCATGAGTACTAGTTTTGAAAACCCAGTAGTAATCATTAAAACCATCTCCGTTATAATCCCAACCATCTCTAACTTGCTCGGTAATACTATTTTTGGTTAGTAAGACACCATCGGGAATGCCATCGCCGGTATTATCGGCTCCGCCCACACCTTCTGGACCGCCTAAAATAATAACACGATACCACATATCGGAAGCCAGATATTCATCGGCTGTTGGTTTTCCGCCAATGTCTTTTTTATTGACATCAATCACAAACCCCTCAGCTAAGCCAGCGCCAAAACTAGTGTCGCCAGCTAACAACCCTTGGATATCCACATCATGGCTGTAAGTGAATATTCTTAAACTAGTAGCTTCGGCTATTTTAATACTTTCACAAGCCGGAAAAGCGTCTTCAAAATTTTCGCTATGATCGCATTCTTCTACAATAATATTGCCATTTTTAGCATTGGCGTCATTTTCTATTAATCCCGTAATGGTATTAAGAGTTAAGCTTTCATCGTGCATATCACGGCTAAATCTGGCAGCTACCAGCGCATTGCGACAAGCATCCTTGGAATTAATCCAAGGAGTGGGGCTTTGGATAATGCCCCGAGTACAGAAGGGAGATTCCATCACAACTGGATTGGTAAAATCAGTCGTCACCCGACAATAATCGTTTTGTTCGGTTAAAGTGAGCTCGGCATACACCTTGGTAAATCCCGGAAAGATATTGTAATTTTCGCCGTAAGCAGTACCTATTTGCTGAGGTATACCGCCATTATTAGTGATCATAACCTTGTCTTCATTTTCTGAAAACCAATTCCAATTATAAGCCCAGGGATCGATCATTAGACAAACATTATCGTCGCTGATAACAGCAGTAGTAAATTGCTGAGTCTGAAAATAATAATTCAAAGTCTTGGGATCTGGATTACATTCCGGACAACCTGGATCACAATAGGTATTGGTTTCTCTGGTTTGAAAATTCCAGCAATAAACAGCATCAGTTATACCAGCCACATTACAAAAACGATTACTAACAACCTGGGTGCTAGTATCCATTTCTACATTAAATATGCTTTTGATACCTTTAGTTAAAACAATTTTATACCAAGAATTAGCAATGAAATCTGTGGGATTGTTTATAGTCGGGCTGCCGAATTGAAAATAATCCCTAACTCCTTCTTCAGTAGGATAAACTTGCACTTCACCATTAACCGGAGTGCAATCCGTGCCATCCCTACTGGTGCATCTAAAAACCTTAACATAATCTTTGACTGATTGCTCATTCATCTTCTGCGTAAACCGAGCGGAGATAGTGGAATTAATACAAGCTTTGGGATCTTCAATTGATAAATTCGGATGAATAACCGGATCCCAACCTTCGGTGGCGCCCACACCCTCATACCACGGAGCCGGGCTAGGCAATTTCTGATTGGGATAACATTCTCTAACACGGCTACAATCTTCTATAACTTGTGGTGGCTTAAAGCCATAACCATTACCATAGACAAAGGCCCAAGCAAAAATTGATTGAGTGGCTGGTTCAACCGTTACTCCCGATACGCAAGCTGGATCTACTTTGGTACAAACAGCATCGTCCCAATTGCCACTAGCTGGACAAAATTCTTTAGTGACACAAGTTTCACCATCAATTTCACAATCTCTTTCGGCTCCTGGCTCGCAAGCATTTACCACTACCTGGCAAGTACAACCCTGATTGGGATCACAAAATAACCCAGTGTTACAAACATTCTCTGCCGAACAAACTGTTTCACCAGGCGTACCACAGGGATCGCCTATTTCCCCTCGGCTGATTATAAATTTATAATAATTACTATATTCTACGCCATTATAAATTCTAATGCTGGTGGTGCCCACGCCACTCTCTGGCACTATATCACTGGCATGAGTGCCATTAATCCAAGTAACTGATGGACTAGAAAAAATGTCGGGTTTGAAATTCCAATAAACTTGGCCATCGGGAGCAGTAGGGAAACTATTACCCACAATTTCTAGAGGATCCGGATTAATGCCATAATTAGGATTAACCGAACAAATTCCCGGGCGGGAGATTTCGTTAACTTCAAACTCTTTAGTGTTACTGGTTAAACCAATATTACTTTCCACCATAACTTCATAACTATCTAAAGCAATATCCGGAACTTCAAAAATTATCTGGGTATCATTCCAGCCATTGATACAATCAGGATTAGTATTAACATTGGCAAAGGCCATTATAACATCATCTTTTATCAGCATTACCGATCCGGGACTATCGCCAAAATGGCTTCCCCAAATAGTGATGTAATTATTTTTAGCTCCATTGTCTGGAACAATGCTGGAAATAAAAGGAGGGAAGGCACAAGTGCCGTCAGGCAAACAAGCTCCGCCATCACAATCACTATCATCAACGCAAGGTCCGCCGTCGCAAGCACCGCAATAATCATCGCCTAAGACAACTGGATCACCACCGCAATCAATGCCGGTTTCACCTTGATCTTGGATGTTATTAAAACAATGTAGAGGTTTGACAATAGTTTTAATTACTCGAGATTCAATGGTTCTATTACCAGAAAGCAGAGCTGATATTTTGGCCCGATATTGATTATTAATGGCATAAGCGAGTGAATTCCAAGAAGCAAAAACATTATCCACTACTTCTTGATCACTTTGCACATCAGTAAATGGACTTTGAGCCACAAAAACAATTGGCGGAGTAGTTGAGGGAGCAGTAAATAATTCCATACTAACAATAGTGCCGTCTTTATTTTTGGCATAACCACCTACTTCTAAGGTGGCGCTAGCGGGCATTTTGGCCACGCCAGAAAAAGATGGGCCAATAGTTCTAACCCAAGGAATGGAATCGTCTTTGAATTTATTAATATAAGTAAATTGATTAGAGGATCCTGGCGTGCAAGGAGGGTTGGGACAAGTTGGCGTGCAAGGGGGGGTAGGACAAGACTCGGTGGCACAATTATCACCCTGACACAAAACTCCTTGAAGAGAATTAATTACAAAAGAAGCGATAATGAAAGCCGATAATATAATTACCAAACCAATAACCGCCGAAACTAAAGTTTTTTTGGCCTTCTCTATTTTACTGGGATCACCGCCTGAAGTCATCCAAAGATAACCGCCCCAGAGAATAATTATCACCGCAATAATGCCTAAGAATCCTAAAATAAACCTGATGATATTAATAATGGCAATTCTTAAATCGGTTTGGGGCAAGCCCACGCCAGTAGCACTTTCCAAACCAAACCTATCCGGCTCTTGAGCCAAAGCCAAGCCCAAAAAACCAAAAATACCAATTACTATCAAAACCATAAGCATTGATAGAATAATTTTTTTAATTGGATTTTTTGATCTCATAGTTACACAAAAAAATTATGGTTTTGGTACACAAGTGCCAAAACAACAGCCAGTGCTGCCATCTCCTGCTGTGGGATGATCTTTGGTTATGATCCAACTACCACCCAAATCAGTGGTAGCGTCATCTGCTTTATAATATAAAACTTTGCAAAAATTATCTGCCGAAACACATTCTTTGGCATCTTTTATTTCATTACAATTTAAATAGCCGTAAGAAGCGGGATTAGTAGATGAAACATCGGCACAACCTAAAGACAGAGCATCGCCATTATAAACACATTCTTGTCCGGCTTTAGCCGCTTCTTCTGGGCCAGCGCTAGGCAAAAAGCAATTCTGGCTAAGCGACTCCGCGCCAGATCCGGCCAACGGGCCATATTTAGTAGCTAGATCAAAATCATTATGAGCCAATTTAGCCCTGGTATAATCAGCCCAACCATCAAAGTTTGAATCCAAATCTTCTTTAGACGCCCAATAACCAACGGGCAAAGCCGATTGGCTAATGGTTTGTAAAATCAAATATCTAACCGATCTTTCTTTAGCGGTGGAACCGTAATTCCAACCTGGCTTTAAAGTGGAACTGCGCATTAACCTGTCAAAATAAAAATAAACTTTTGATTCCGAGCTACTAATATTTTCATCACCCACAGGCGAATCGGTTCTAACTAACGGAGCTTTTTTATCTATTTCACTGGAAACATAAAATGACCAGAAAAAATTATCTCCGTACCCGCTCACTCCATAAACAGGAGTTGATGATCCGTAAGTAATCACTCTTGAACCAGGAGTGTCACAAGCGCCGGGCAAACACTGTATATTGCTATTTAATTCATAGCCGGGACGGCCGGAATGACCATTGCCATCGCCAGATTTACCTTGGGCGATGCCCATAGTCTTATTGTTATATTGATAAATATCAAAACTGCCGTTTAAGGAATTAAAACTCATATCTATGATTCCATCCATGGGCGGAGATAGAGGATAAAAAACTTTTTTGTTATCAACATCCTTAACGCAACGGCCATGACCATCGTTTGTCCCACCCCAAGCCGCACACTTGGGATCACTGCCATCCATTAAAGTGGCCGATGAAACCCTTACTATATATTGTTGTGAATCGCCATTAACCGGCCAGCAAAATATTTTATCGCCGCAACTATTGGTGCCACATTCATCTGGAGCGACTAATTCCACTGTCCTGTATTGATTGGAAATTTCCACTATATAGCCGATAACTGTGCCTGTGCCCACTCTTTCGACTAAAATATTATCGGCGATAGTGGAGGGATTTATAGCCTCATTAAAATTTATTTGAATAATGGTATTTTTATAAGCATCCCGAAGTCCTTTTACTTCTCTATTGGGTTGCTGATCCAAACCACTGGTTTTGGTAACAATAAATCCGTTATCACCGGTAAAATTCAAATTATATTTGGCAGTAGCGGCTCCGGTTTGTTTAGTTTGAATGCAACTTACACCGCAAGCTTCAAATAAGCTAGTATCTGTGATTAATTTATCATCAAAATTATTGGGGTTAGGAATATCGGTGCCAAAAATATAAGTTTTAAGCACACTATTGCCATCTTTTAGTTGCAATTTATCGCCTTCTATATGGGCTATGACATTAAAAGTCCAAATATCACCGCGAGCCACTACTCCATTAACATTAAAAACCAAACCGTAGGGGCCAATATTTAAAGTGGCGCCAGTGGGATCAAATTGACCACTATTAAATGTGCCCATAGCTCCAGGCCAAGTAGTTTTTATTTCTCCTGTTCCAGAATCAACTCTGACTGTCACTACTCCTGTGCCGGTTCCACCATAATTTCCAGAAAGCGTACCCACAATATTGGTTGGTCCGGCTGTTTTGGTAGCATTACTGACAAATGAGGCTAAAACTTCTAATTGAATATTAGCTGGGGTAACCGCCACAGAAAACTTAGTTGGTGTTGGGCCCGAGGCTACTCCATAAATATCTATTTGATCATCCGGATAAGGATAAACGCCAACTAAATCAATAATCTCCGGCGGATCAAGATCTAACTCACCGTTGGTGGTAAATTGCCAAGCATATTCTTTATTGAATAAATTATTAAAAACAGATTTATTTGGTTCGGCCACAGTTTCTATGCCTGATTTTAAAGTTACTTTAAATCTTCGGTTTTGAAAATCTTCAAAACCTAAATATTTATTGGGGATAATAGTAAATGTTTTATTGTCATTGCTTTTTACCACACTGTCAACAAAAACTTGGGCAGCAAATTCATCGCCCTCCGGCTTGCAAACACCGTTGTTATCAACTTGGCAAATTTCGGTGTTGATCATTTTAGTATCTAGGCCATTACAAACACCAGCGCCGCAAATTGTTTGGGGGTTGATCGTTTCTTTGAAAGTAACCGCAATAGCAGTATTAATCGGCACATCCACTTGTCCAGGAGATGGATAAACACTTTCAATTGGCCCCATGCCAATGCCCCAACGGCCCCAATCATCACGACCGCCGCCACCTGGTCCCCAGCCTCCGCCGCCACCGCCAGCACCCATCAAAGCCATAATAATGAAAGCCGTGATAATGTAAGCTGACAAAATAATAATTATGCCAATAACAGTATTGATTAATATTTTTTTGGCTTTTTCAATTTTGGCCGGATCACCGCCGGAAGTCATCCAAACAAAACCGCCGTAGAGAATCATAATCACTGCTATGATGCCCAAAAATCCCAAGAGTATCTGGACAATCCTGACAATGGCTACTTTTAAATCATTTTGAGGCAAACCAATACTGGCTGCATCAGCTAAACCAAAACGATTAGGATTGGCCACTTGGGCTAAACCGACTTGCGGTAAAATAAAATATAAAAAAATCGCCAAGAAAGATGCCAAGAGCAATCTTTTGGCGACTCTCGACTTCTGCAGGGATGAAAGTCGTGTCCTAAACATAAAGCATGTTAATTTATTTTAGTTTTCTTATTTGATTTTATTTTGCCAATTCTTCTTTGACAATTTTAGAAACCATCTGGCCATCCGCCTGATTCTTGGTTTGAGCCATAACCGCTCCCATTACCTTGCCAAAATCAGTCGGGCTAGAAGCTCCGGTATCTTTAATGATTTTTACGACAATATCTTTTACTTGATCATCAGACATCTGCTGAGGCAAATATTTTTCCAAGATGGCCGCTTCTTTATCTTCTTTTTCTGATAAATCGCTTCTACTGGCTTGGCTATAAGATAGGGATGAATCTTTTCTTTTTTTTATTTCTGATTTAATTACGGAGACGATATCTTCATCGGATAAATTTTCTCCCTTGGGCAATTTTTTTTCTATTTCCTTGTTGGTTAAAGAAGCCTTAAGCATTCTTAAGGTGGAGACAACAGTATCTTGTTTGCCCTTGAAGGCGATTAAAAAATCTTGATTTATATTTTCGGCTAAAGACATAGTAATGGCTGATTAAACCTTAGAAAGTCATAAAGTCAAAAATTGATTTCTTTAACTTTATGAACTTTATGAACTTTAAACTTTATAACTATCTATTATCTTCTATTATCTCTTTCCTTTTCGTCAACTAATTTTCCAATTTTCTTTAAATATTCTCTTTTCTCAGATATTTCCTGCCTTCTAGCAGCAGCTGATCTGATAGCTGTTTTATTTTTGCCTGGTTCGTAATATCTAATTTTTCTGGATTGAATCAATCTGCCGCTTTGCTGAATCTTCTTGCTGAATCTTCTAACCAAAGCTTCAAATGTCTCACCCTTTTTTCTTTTAACTTCCGCCACTGTGATTTCACCTCTCTTTCTATGAGTTATTTGAGATAGTTAGAATAGTTGTGTAACTATCTCATTAATTATAACTTATTATTTATTATTCTTCTAAGTCCAGTTTCTCTATCACCTCAACATCTTCTATTTCATCTTCCAAGTTTTCGATGCTTTTAGAAACATTGCCAGACATTTCGGTTTTGCTTTCACCCTCTTCATTTTGGGTTAAATCAATAACTGCTCCTTCATTATACTTTTCCAATCTCTTCTTTAATTCTCTTTCAATCTTATTAAAATCAATCACTTCCTGAACACCGCCCTGCATATCTCTTAGCATGATCGTGCCATCGCCAACTTCCTTTTGGCCAATAATCAAAGTGAATTTCACTCTCATTTTGTTGGCTATTTCCAACTGTTTTTTAAGACTATCTTTATGGAAAGCCTGTGAAACCGTAAAGGCGCTGTTTTTTCTAAGATTCTCATACATCACCATGGCTTTTTTCTTAGCCGCATCGCCCAGTTGAGCCACAAAGACATCAATTCTTTCTTCTGATACTTCAATATTCTTCTCTCTCATTTTAGCCACGATTCTATCTACACCCATAGACAAACCGCAAGCTGGGGTATCTTCACGACCACCTAAAATTTTTACCAAGCTGTCGTATCTGCCACCACCACCTAAAGCATTTTTGCCTTCGGTATCATCAATAGCCCAATATTCAAATATGGTTCTAGAATAATAATCAAGTCCTCTAACTAAATAAGGATTTAAAATATAAGGTAAATCAAGCTCATCCAAATAACCAACTACCTTCATAAAATGATCTTTGCAAGCATCATCTAGATAATCCAATATCTGCGGAGCATTTTCTCTTACGCCCCTACAACCCTCCTCCTTACAATCCAAAAGACGCAAAGGATTTTTAGTTATCCTGGTTTTGCAGCTTTCACATAAAAGTTTGGTTTTGGTTTTATAATACTTAATCAAAGCTTTCTTATACTCTTCCCGGCATTCCTTGCAACCAATACTATTAACCTGAATAACCGATTCAATGCCCAAATCATTTAAAGAATTCCAACCCATTAGTATTAATTGGGCATCAAGAGCAGGATTTTCTTCGCCAATAGCTTCAAAACCAAATTGAAAGAATTGCCTATATCTGCCCGATTGCGGTTTTTCGTGTCGAAATAACGGACCAATGTAAAAAAATTTTACCGGCTGAGTTTGGTTTAACATGCCGTGTTGAATATAGGCTCTAACCACCGAAGCCGTGCCTTCTGGCCGCAAAACTAAATTATCTCCGCCCTGATCAACAAAGGAAAACATTTCTTTTTCTACAATATCGGTCCCAGCGCCAACTCCCCTGACAAACAACTCGGAATATTCTAAAATCGGCGTATCAATCCTTTCGTAGCCATAATCTTTAGAAATCTGTTTGGCCACTTCTCTTACTTTTTCCCAATATTTCTGATCCTGCGGAAGAATATCGCGCATACCAGTAACAGTAGCTAGATCTTTTTTAGATTTTTTGGTTTTTTTTATTTCGGTAATAACTTTTTTATCTATATTTTTATTAGGCTTCTTTGGCTCAATTATTTTTTTTCTCGACATATTATAATTGCGTATTTAATTTAGAATCCATATTCCGGCGTAGCAAATAACGTTAATTTATTAAAGGGCCACCCCCTGATCCAGGTTCGGCCGATTATGAAATCGGATTTAACCGGGCCAAAGACTCTGGAATCAAGACTCTGACTCCTATTGTCTCCCATCAAATAATACTCATCATCTTTTAATTTCACCTCTCCGTAACCGCTTACAGGTAACAAAGTTTCTACTTCACTACTAAGATAATCTTCTTTTAAAGTGTTGGCCTGGCCGTCCACCGAAGTTATAAAGATAAGGCCATTTTCAATTTTAACTGTTTCGCCCGGTAAACCAATAACTCTTTTGATAAAGAATTGTCTGGGATCCCTAGGATATTTAAAAACCACTATATCCCCTCTTTGGGGTTCGTTGAAACGATAGCTGATTTCATCAATAATCAAATATTCATGATCATGGAAGTTGGGTTCCATGGAAGCGCCCTTAACATAAAACGGCTGAATTAGAAAATATCGAATCGGTATAATTATAACCAAGGAAATGAAAGTTATCTTTGCCATTTCCCAAATAAACTCCAAGGTCTTTTGAAAACGGCTCTTTGGAGGAGCACCAAATGAGTATTGACCAGTGTTTGAATTGTAATCAGAAGAATTATCCACTTTTTTAATATGATACTAATATAGATTATAGCATCTAAAGTGATATTTTGCAAGTTTTGCTATAACATAAAACCTTGTCAAATATCAACTAATAAACTACAATATAAGATATGTTGATTAATTCACTACCAAGAAAATTAAACTTATAAAAAATAATGGAAAAAGTCAAGATTAACTTATTATCAGATGAAGATAAGGCAGAAATAAAAATTTCCGAAATAGCACAAATTTCAGAAAAAAAACAACATCATCGACCCAAAAGAAAATACAACCTCAAAAAATTAATTGCCAGTGTTATTATAGTGATAGTAATATTATTGGCAGTTTTTTCGTCTTCCATAGTTTTTTCTGATGAAAATCTAATTAAAAATCTATCCAAATTAAATCTATTGCAGCAAATGGGCAAATTGATAGGAGCGGGTAGCAAAGAATTGCTGGGAGAAAATAACGATCGTATCAATATCTTATTAATCGGCATGGGAGGCAGCGGCCACGAGGGTGGCACTTTGGCTGATACCATAATCTTAGGATCATTCAAACCTAGCACCAACCAAGTGGCTATGTTATCCATCCCCCGAGATTTAAGTGTTAAAACTACCAATTATAATTGGATGAAAGTAAATGCTATTAATGCTTATGCTGAAGCCAAAGAAAGTGGCAGTGGCGGACGGGAAATGGCCAGTGCTTTGGGCGAATTACTTGATAGTAAGATAGATTATTATGTGACTGTTGATTTTTCTGGTTTTGAAAGACTGATTGATGAATTCGGCGGAGTGGATATTTATGTAGATAGAAATTTAATTGATCCGCAATACCCCATTCGAGGCAAAGAGGATATTTTTCCGATTGAAAACCGTTATGAAGTATTAAATATCAAACAAGGCCAGCAACATATGGATGGCGCTCTAGCTTTAAAATACGCCAGGTCCCGTCATGCTCTAGGTGGTGAAGGATCTGATTTCGCCAGGTCCAAAAGACAGCAAAAAATCTTGGCCGCGCTAAAAGAAAAAGTCTTTAGTTTCAGCACTATTTTAAATCCTAAAAAAATCAACAGCCTTTTAACCGCTTACAACGAGCATATCAATACTAATCTAGAAATTTGGCAAATACTCAAGTTGGCTCAAATGGCCAAAGATGTTGATACTAGCAAAATAATCAATCACACCCTGTCAGATGCCAGCGGCGGATTGGTTCACTCACAAATTGTAAACGAAGCTTATGTGCTAATACCCAATGATGGTAATTTTAGCGAGATTAAAAACTTATGGCAAAATATTTTCTCTACCACCGGCACGACAATAGCGGTAAAAAATAATAGCCAGCCAACTAATTTAACCGGTGGCAATCAACCAACAACGACCACGACCGATATAAAAACCGAGCCAGAACCAGAAATAAAAGCCACTAGCACCTTGCCACTGGCGCCACTAGCTGATTACAAAACAGAAGGAGCCACTATCGAAATTAGAAACGGCACTTGGACAACTGGCTATGCTAATAAGCAACAGGCGGAGTTGGAGAAAAAAGGATTTGAGGTTATCAAAGCTGGCAATGCCGATAATCATGATTACGCCAAAACTTTAATTTATGATTTATCTAAGGGTAAAAACCCTGGCACAGCTAGCGAATTAGCTAAAATTTATGGAGTTGGTGTGATTTCTAGTGTTCCTGTGGCTATTAGTTCTAGCGCTAACTTCCTGATAATTTTGGGCAGAAATTAAACTCCCAATCATAAAATCGCCACTAGTGGCGATTTTTTTAATTAATCAGATCCATTTAAAAAGATTAAATATTATTTCCAAAATTTTAATTTTGAAAAGGTATTTCCTAAACGGCTAAAAAATGAGACCGGAGGTATTGGTGTTTTATATTTTTCGGGTAGTTTAGACAGATGTTCTCCGTTTTCACTTTTATTTATTTCTATAATTTTAAAACGTATCGATTCTGGAAGTAAGTGGAGGAGATTCGCTTTAATGTTACTAACTACAATATCAGAGCTAACATAATTTCCTTGGGCATCAATTAATCTTTTTTTGACCTCCACTAGTCCAATCACCTCATCCACTGTAATGGCTCGGCTTAGATCCAAACCGGCCAAAGCCCTAAATTCATCGGTCTCCTTGTATTCATAAATTAATTTGGCCACCGTTTCTCTTAATTTATGGCGCAAAGTGATGTTGGTCCAATCTTCTCTTTGATAATTTTTTAAATCTTGATAAGTTAATTTATAAATCAAATTAATAACAGTTTCAGCTGACAACTCTTGGCCTAATTGATTTTTAATTTTGCCTTCTCGGGTAATCATCTCCATGAGTTCGTGATAACTTTTAGCTTGGCTAAAATCAACCACTTCGCCTTCTTCATTTAACATATCAGCCAATTCCAATTTCGGCGGCTTAGAATAATCCGGTTGAGCCGGCTTATAACCCTTTAGTTCAGTTATCATCTCCGCTGGAGTTTCTAAATCATATTCCTCATATTTATCAAATTCATCGTCCAAGCTATTAGCTTCTTGATCTTCTAAAAGTTGTCTTTCCAGTTTCGGATCTATTTTTGGTTCTATTTCCACACTACGACCAGGAAATCTTTTCTCATTCATAGTATTTATAATTTTGTTTATCAACTATTTAATTATAACTTATATTTTATTGAAAAAACACCGGCACCTTTAATTGATCATCGTTTTCCGGCAAACCAGATGGATTGTCTTTTTGCAAAATTAATAAACCTTTTGGCGTTTGAGGAGCGCTAAACTGCATCGAGACAGAAAACGGCACAAAATCAGTAGTCATCCAATCCCCTTGAGCTTGGGCAATGCCACTGCCCAAAAGATTATTATTATCATCATACAAACGCACCGGAAAACTGGCCTCAAAAAACCAATTGCCTCTAGCTTCACCAGTTATGGTAATGGGGTTATTAATTTTTTGATTGGGCCGAGGATTATTAATTCTAATTAAATCCGCTTTATCTAATTCGTTACCGATGTCTTCCATAAAAGTTTGATTGTTAAATCGGCATTGTCTGGGATAACTTTCCATTACAATTTGAGTAGCTAGGGCACATTCTTCAAAATTGGTAATTTCTTTAACTTCTAAATCAGACCATCCTTTCTTATTTACGCCATGAGTTATAACTACAAAAATAGTTAAAACTATCAATACAACAAGATAGATGATTAAAATTATTTTTCTCATATGATTTATTATTTATTTTTCTCATCCCCTCCTTTCAAAGGAGGGGTTGGGGGGTGGTTTAATCCAAACCATCTCCCATCTGTCATCCCAGCACCCATTCCCTTGTCATCCCGACCACCTCCCGTTGTCATCCCGCACTTGATGCGGGACCCATTCTACTGTCATTGCGAGGGACGAAGCAATCCCATGTTTACACCACTCAGGACAGACTCCGTAATCCCATGTTTATATCACTTAAGATTGCTTCTTCCGCTCCACTCCATCGCAATGACAATACCGTTTATTTAATATCAGTTCTAATTTTTCTAGACGTGATAATTTCTTAATTTTAGCTTCGGCCCGCAAAGCTAATGATCTATTTTTAAATTTTTTATTATAAACCAATTTCATCGGTCGCCTGACACGCGTATATTTAGCACCCAAGGCCGAGGAATTGTGTTCGGCCAGTCTTCTTTTGATATTAGTGGTGATGCCGGCATAGAGCGTCTTATCGGCGCATTTTAGGATATAGAGGTAGTACATGATTTATATTATAACACTAATGCACATAAAAAGTGATAACTTAGTTATCACTTTTTATTTTATTTAACCGTTTTGGCAATAAAATTTATAATTTTTCTATAGCTTGTAAAACATCAGCTGGACTACCCAAGAAGTAACGCTTGCCATCTTTGGGATTAACATACCAAGCTTCTTTGTCTTGCTCTATTTGTATTAAAATCAAACCTTTATTTAAAGCCACAAAAGTTGGATCAATGGGTAATTTGCCAGTGCCTAATGGGTTATAGCCGGTTAATATTTCTGCTTTATCATCAAAGCCATCACCATCGGTATCCTTCTTATTGATATCGGTGCCCAGTGCTAATTCAATAGTATTAGACAAGCCATCGTCATCGGTGTCTACCCCGCCCAAATTATAATCGGCCAAAGGAATCTTAGCTAAATTTTGCACTGTTACGCCGGTGCTATAATTAACCAAGAAAGAATAAATATTGGCATCAGCCGAACCTAGTTGAATTTTAAAATTTTGATATTTGCTGATAAGTTCTGTTTGCGCCTCGGTGGCTAATTGTAAATCAGCTGTCTTCTGATCTAAGATGGTTTGATTATCGGCTAGTGATTTTTCCAAATCAGAAACTTTTTTCTGTCTTTCTAGAGATTGCTTTTCGGAATCACTTAAATTTTGAGTGGTGATTCTTAAGCTTTGATTGGCCGAGGTGATATCGTTTACTAATTTAGTATTTTGATTATAGACATAAACAATATAAGCAGTCATACCCAAGAAGACCACCGAAAGAATGGCGTAGAAAACCCATCTCTGCCAATGTCGTTTTTTTCTTTCGTGATGAATTTGCCTATCCTTATAATCAATCTGTTCTGGACCGGTATAGGTATAATCCGGCTGGGGCGGAGATACTAAAGGTGTTTCATTTAGAGGATCCATGGGTTTGGGATTATTTTTTTAATAGTTTAATTATAGCAAAATAACTTATCTATTGTAAGCGAGACCAACTGATTTAAGAACAATAAAAAATCCTAACAATATAAAAATCATCGGGATTAAAAATTTGGGATAAATTTTTCGCCATGGTGAGCTAGTTGAAGATAGATACTGCCTCCTGGCAAGATTGACTTACTTAATTATACCACTACTTTAGGCAAATAAAAATCCCCAAACAATTTAGTCTGGGGTTAATCATTGAGAAATAAAAATTAATTTATTTTTTTAGCGCAAACTCCCGTGCCCTTACAATGCTGGCACTTAACAGCAATTTCTTGGTCATTTTTTACTTTAATTACTTCGCCTATGCCTCTACACCGGCAACACAAAATCCAACTCCTATATTTTTCTGGAAAACCGGAAGCCAAATTGCATTCTCTACAAGCCATGGAAAGTCTCCTTGGTTGATTACTGATCTTTCTAATTTGAATAATTAAGAGCAATGATCTTGGATATTTTGATGGCCTAGGCATCCAATTGAACCGCAAAAATAAGGCACGGTCAAACAGTTTCTATAATCATAATGTCCGGGGCAATTTATTTTACCGCAAAACCTAAGACGGGGCGTGCAGGCCTGGCCGATTATTTTATGACCCGGACAATTGGACTCGCGACAATAGAACATCTTTAATCCCCTTTTATGGTAATATTTTGGTTGATGTTTTAAAAAGTACTTAACTAAATAGATAACACAATAAATATACTCTGTCAAAAAAAATAAGCGAGATTGCTCTCGCTTGTGATTGGATATTATTCTGGTTTGTCCCCACTGGGATCGGGGATAGAATAACGAACTAATATGTCGTGGCCACCATGAAATGGATTATGATGATATGGCGGAAAATGCGGAACTGGGCCAATACCGGGTTCTTGCTCGAAATCAGAGCAAACTTGTGGCTTATTGATGTCACCTATAGCCTTTTCAATCAACTCATCCAAATCACGATAAACAACCAGACCGTCACCAGAAGTTGATAAACCCTTTTTTTGAAAATCCGCAAAAAGACGATTGAAAGCAAAAACCATTTTCATCTCATCATCAAAAAAGACGCCGTAAGTATTCTGCTTTTTCTTATCGCCCCAAATCTTTTTGGCTAACCTTAGATGTAAGTGAGTAATTTGTCCACTAAAAGTTTTTTGAAAATCCTCAACTGTGTTGGTTTCAGCTGAAATCATTAGAAGATAGAGCATTTTAACTTCTAGTTCGCCTGGTAAAAGCACATTCACTTTGTGGCGAACCATATCACCTCGAACAATGGATAGCACGTTGCTCATAGGACACCATCTCCTCTTGGTTGTGGATTGGTAGAAAAACTGCGATAAAAACAGAAAGGTGAATTGTGCAAATTGCCAGAGTAAGCCAGCGACTGGCTATTACAACCTCCTCGGCATTCTACACCATAAGAACAGTTAGAGCAATTTTCGCCCAAATCTGTTGATTGGAACTGACGATTAAAATCAAAGGCCTTGGAATGCCAGATTTCAGCCATGGATTTTTCTAGTAAATTACCGCAAGTGGGATAATCCCTCATAGAAAGACAAGGCATAACATTGCCATAGGTATCAATACCAATGGAAGAAACGCCAGCGCCACATCCGGGCCAACCACCTTCTCTAATTAAACCGGCCGAAGCCAAACAAAAACAATCAGCTCCTTGAGCTCGAATCGCGGGATAAAGCTTTCTGATTTTAATTAGATCCAAACAGACTGATTTAAAAATTGCTTCGTCGATCAATAAATCAGAATGATCTCTCATGCGACCGCTGGGCATTGAAAGTTGCACCTGCCACATGCTTATTTCTAAGAAATTCAAAAAATGAGCCAAGTTCAGCAACTCGCTGTGATTTAAGCGATTGATGGTGGTGGAAATACAAACCGGGATCTGCAATCTTTGCAGTTCGCCAATTGAGCCTAAAGCGTTAGACCAACTAACTTCACTTTGCCTAATTTGGTTGTGGGTTTTGTGCAACCCGTCTAGACTGATGCCAGCAGCAAAGGGTTTGTATTTTTCTAGGGCTTCAATTAGGCTTGGTGTGAATAAAAAACCATTGGAAATAAAGCCAAACTTAAAACCAATCTTATGGCAATATTCCATCAGCTGGACGAAGCCATGGCGGATGGTGGGTTCACCGCCAGAGAAAACAATTTTATTAAGACCAAAATCTTTTAAATCTTGGATGATTTTAATCCACTCCAGATAATCCAATTCTGTTCTTTCTTCTTGCCCATCACCGCAATCAGAACCGCAGTGCAGACACCTTAGATTGCACGATCTGGTGAGTTCGATAATTGCCTCTTCCAACTTTGGTTCCAAGCTTGCCGCTCCCTATTCTTTGTCATCTACTATTATTTGTTTCAAAGTGCTACAAATTAGAAAATAGCATTATTATAATAATCTGTCAATAGTATTTAAGATAAAAAATCTAGAAGAGATTTATACCGTTGGATCCAAAAATCAGAACGAGAATGTTTACGCTTAGTGCTTTCTGCTTCAATTAGACCTCTTAAATATTTTCTAACTTCTTCCTGCCGGCCGTGGTTGGATATTTCCAGTAGCAGAGCAATTTTAACATTGCGATCAAGATCACTACCAAATAACGGTGCATAAACATCAATGAGCTTATTGAGATCATCACCTTCTGGGATAACAGATATAAAATCAGCCCAAATTTTTGGTTTATTGGCTGATAATCTACTTATAAGATCTACTATATCTTTCATGGATTTTTGCTCGATATCGGTTTCGGTTATAGCTAGTTTGCCAGCTAAAGTAACAATTTCATCATCATGATGATAATGCCTATCTGGTTCACCTTTAAATCGATAAACTGATTTTAGGTCTAATTTATCATTAGGATTAATTTCCGTAGCAGAACCAAAATCAATAATTTCCATCTCGCCATCATCGGTAATCATAATATTGCGCGGATGAAGATCACGATGATAAATTCCGTGCTTATGCAAAGCGTTAACAGCTGAGAGTAGCGCTTGAGCCTGATCTTTGGTGATTAAACCTTGATGAATAACATTTTGACTGATAATTTTGTCAATTTCATTTCTTTCTTGGGCGGCTTCTGGTGAATCATCAAAATTACTATATTTATTTTTAACGCCCGCCAAACGATGCACTAAATTAATCAAATCATTAATATTAATTTGTTTTAAATAATCTTCCAATTCTAAATCAGGGTAGGCTTTTTGAAAATCAGCCTTATGATTCCTAACATAGGCTTCATACATAATCGTGGCTAAATCCCGACCAGGAACAAAATCCATGGAAATTATTTCCACTATGCCATCTAAACCTATTTTAATGCCCATTGATTCTAAATGTTTGATCACTTCATCGTTTTGAATCGTTAATTCGCGAAAATTTCTCGGCTTGGGCACCCTGACACCTTTTATTTTTTCTGCCTTAAGAACTCGCCTAGCTTTTTTCTGCAAATCATATTCATCCCTGCCTTCAGTGCCAGCATATATTTTAAGAAGTTTAACTGCTATTGTTTCATCTTCTTCGCCATCGTCTGCTAAATCAACCAAAAAATAATCATTCGCTTCATTGGGCAAATTAGTAGTATCTAATTCTAAAATAATACCTTTATTGCCTTCATTAACTTTAATAGCCGCTTTGCTATTTAAAATCTGCTCCAACATATGATCTAGAACTAATTCTTGGTCTTCCGGTGCCGATTGTTCTGCGGATATACCGTGATAACCCATTAATTCTGTGGGCCTGGTTGTTTGTTTTTTTGTATTCATAAACAATTATTATTGGTGATTTTTTATTTGTTTATTTCCATTCATTTATAACTTTAACACCTTCACTTAAAAATGGCAATAACTTATTTGCCAAGTAATACCATAAAAATAGTAGTTTTAGATTGCCAAGATGAATTATTTGCGATACTATAATTATTATGAAAACATCATTACCACAAATTGCTATCGTAGGCCGGGCCAATGTTGGCAAATCAACTCTCTTTAATCGCTTCGTAGAAAAAAACAAAGCGATTGTTTCTCCAATATCTGGCACCACCCGCGATCGAAATATCGATAAAGTTTCCTGGCAAGGAAAAGATTTTATCCTAATAGACACCGGTGGCTTGGATATAGAAAAAAACCAAGCGGGCAAAATTGAAACCAATATCGTCAAACAAGCCTACAAGGCCATTGAAGGTGCTGATTTGATATTATTTTTGATTGATATAAAAGCCGGAGTAATGCCCATGGACAGGGAATTAGCCAGAGAGATAATTAAAAATGGCAAAAAGAATAAAGTGGTTTTAGTGGGCAATAAAGCTGACTCACTTAAATATCACCAGATGGCTGGAGATTTATACTCTCTTAATTTGGGCGATCCCAATATGATTTCTGCCGCTAACGGATCTGGTTGCGGCGATTTGCTTGATTTATTAATCGGCCGTCTGCCAAAAAGAAAAAAAACAAGCCATGAGAGAAAAAATAAAGAAATTAAAGTGGCTCTTGTGGGTAAACCTAATGTGGGCAAATCATCCATTTTAAATTCTATCTTGGGTGAAGAAAGAGTGATTGTCACTGATATCGCCCACACCACTAGAGAATCTCACGACATAGAATTTTCTTATAAAGAAAATGATTTTAGGCTAATTGATACCGCTGGCATTGTTAGAAGAAGCAAAGTTGGCCATAAAACACTAGAAAGAAAATCAATTGATAAATCTTTTGATACTATCAATTCTGCTGATGTGGTGGTTTTTGTAACCGAAGCCCAGAAAAAAATAGATTCATTGGATAAAAAAGTAACCCAAGAAATATTAGAAAGCGGAAAATCAATTATTATTGTGGCCAATAAATGGGATCTGATACCAGAAAAAGACACCAACACCATCAACCAATATGTTGATTATTACTACAATCAATTTCCTTATTTATGGTGGGCTCCTATTATTTTCGTCTCCGCCAAAGATGAGATCCGAACCAGAAAAATATTGGATATGATAATTGATATCCAAAAATCAAAACAAATACAAATTTCCAACAGCCAATTGGATAAGTTCTTAAAATATCAAATCAGCCGTCATCGTCCCTCCAGAGGCCGGGGCTTGAAAAATCCTTATATCTATAAGATAGAGCAGATAGGCACTAATCCACCTCGATTTTTAATCTATGTTAATGATCCGGCCATATTGCATTTTTCTTATCTAAGATTTTTGCAAAATAATATCAGAGAAAAATTCAAGATTTTGGGTACGCCACTACATATGGAAACTAAAAAATGGAATGTCTTAATTGAATCAAAAGAAAATAAAAAATATGGTAAAGAAGACAACATCGCTAAAAGAAGATCCATAGGCTTGTCCCAAAAAAGAAATAAAAAATTATGAAACTTATAGTTGGCTTGGGTAATCCAGGCAAAGAGTATTTAAAAACTTGGCACAATATCGGATTTTTAGCTTTAGATAATATAGCTAATGCTTTTAAATTTGAAAATTTTAAAAAAGAAAAAAAATTCCAGGCCGAAATTGCTACAGGAGAAATAAAAAAACAAAAAGCTATTTTAGCCAAACCGCAAACTTTTATGAACAATTCAGGCCTGGCAATTGGCGCTCTAACAAAATATTACAAAATTAAACCAACTGATATTATTATAATTCATGATGATATTGATTTGCCATTTGGCCGAATAAAAATAGTTGGAGATTCTTCGGCTGGCGGACATAATGGAGTTAAATCCATCATCCAACATTTAAAAACTCAAGATTTTATCAGAATAAGAATCGGCATATCAACTCCTAAAAAAGAAAAAATCGGCAGTGCTGATTATGTTCTAACAAAAATTGGTTTGCTTCAATCATCAAAAATAAAAGAGATAATAAAAAAAACCACTTCAGCAGTTGAAGAAGTGGTCGGTGTTTCGCCCGAAAGCGCAATGAACAAATACAATTAAAAATCACGGGGATGGAATTGAAAATGGTATCCGTGGCGAGATTTGAACTCGCGACCTACAGCTTAGAAGGCTGCAGCTCTATCCACTGAGCTACGCGGATACTGTAAAAGATTTAGAGCGAGCGGTTGTGTTTGAAACAACGACCCTAGTAACTGACAAGTCAGCTACTAAGTGCTTTACAACTAAGCTACGCCCGCTCAAAATTTGGTACCCGAAGTGAGATTTGAACCCACACGGCCATAAGGCCAACGGATTTTAAGTCCGTTGTGTCTGCCAGTTCCACCATTCGGGCACTCTTTAAAATATATTTGGTCGGAACAGATGGATTTGGACCATCGACCTCTCTGCCCCTGGCAGAGCGCTCTACGAGCTGAGCTATATTCCGTAAAATATTGGCGAGGGGATGCCTTTTGTTCTCTCAAGAAGATTTCACTAGTGATTTAAACGACCACGCCGTCTGTTTAAATCACCAGAAATCCACCCCCTCATAATGAGAATGGTTTGGAGCGAGGGGCCGGACTTGAACCGGCAATTAAGAGCTTTGCAGACTCCCGCCTTACCGATTTGGCTACCCCCGCTTTGGTTTAAAAGTACAAAATAATAAAAATAATAATAGATACTATACTGCCTACTAGTATATGACAATACTCATAAAAAGTAAATCATAATTTGGCGATAAATCAAGTCACCAGGAGGGGGATAACCAGATCTATCAACTAGCAGACAGAATAATACCTATTATCTGCTCTCAACATCAGACATTATCACATCAACCTATCTTTGTCAATATTAATTATATTAATGATTTTATAAGGTGGAGGAATTAAAAAATATAAGTCAAAAGACAAATAACCGCCTTAAATATTGGGTGGCTTATTCTAAAATCCAGAAAATCGGTCCCGTTAATTTTAAAAAACTGATCGATTTTTTTATTGATATGGAAATGGCTTGGCAAGCTAATTACAATCAATTAAAATCCGCTGGTTTAGATGAAAATTTAATCAATGAAATAATAATAAGCCGGCAGGAAATAGATCTAGAAGCAGAAATGGAATTAATGGATAAAGAAAATGTCAAAGCGGTTATTTTAACCGATGACAATTACCCAGCCAATTTAAAAGAAATATTCAATCCCCCACCGATTTTATATTATCAAGGATCACTGGATTTTTTAAAAAATAATTGCCTAGCTGTGGTCGGCACTCGAAAATTTTCCAGTTATGGAAAACAAATTACAGAAGAAATAGTTAGCCAATTAGCTAAAGACGGGATCACCATTATATCTGGCTTGGCTTTTGGCATTGATGCCATCTCTCATAAGGCCTGTTTAGATGCTTTAGGCAAAACAGTGGCGGTACTGGGATCGGGTGTAAATCGGCAATGCGTTTACCCTTCTAGCAACAGATACATCGCCGATAAAATAATAAATTCCGGCGGAGGAATCATAGCTGAATACCCCATTGGCACCAACCCAACCAAATTTACCTTCCCTATGAGAAATAGGATTATTTCTGGATTATCTAGAGCCGTGCTGGTGATTGAGGCACCAATAAATTCCGGCGCGCTTATTACCGCCAAATATGCCCTAGATCAAAATAGAGACATCTTGGCTATCCCGGGAAGTATTTATAGCACCAACTCCCAGGGTACTAATAACCTTATCAAACAGGGTGCCAAACTCATCACCAACGCCGATGATATCCTACAAGAATTAAATATCCAAACAGTTTTTAAAACCCTAAAAACTGAATTAAAAGTTGACAACGAAGAGGAAAAAATAGTCTTGGATTTATTATCTCGCGAACCACTACACATTGACAAAATAAAAAATATGAGTAAACTTAATATTAATGTCCTCTTGAGCACTTTAACGATGATGGAAATAAAAGGCCTAATAAAAGATATTGGGGGCAAGAATTATATCAAAAATTAAAAATATTAAAATGAAGAATTTAGTTATAGTCGAATCACCCACCAAAGCTAAAACGATTTCGAAATTTTTATCCAAAGATTTTAAAGTAGAATCTTCTTTTGGCCATATCCGAGATTTGCCAGCCAGCAAACTGGGTGTTGATGTCGATAATAATTTTGAGCCAAGCTACACTATACCCACTAAAGCTAAAAAAAGAGTTAAGGAATTAAGCGATTTGGCTAAAAAAGCCGATAGAATCTACTTTGCCACTGACGAAGACCGCGAAGGCGAGGCTATTTCTTGGCATTTAGCCCAGATCTTTAAAACGCCCATCAAAGACACCAAAAGAATAACCTTCCATGAAATAACCGAAGAGGCCATTAGTGAAGCCCTAAAGAATCCTAGGACAATTGATATTAATATGGTTGATTCCCAGCAGGCCAGAAGAATTTTAGACCGCTTGGTTGGTTACAAACTCTCCCCCTTCTTATGGAAAAAGGTGGCTCGCGGACTTAGTGCCGGACGAGTTCAATCGGTAGTTGTTAGATTGATAGTGGAAAAAGAAAGAGAAATACAAAATTTTAACATTGAGGAGTATTGGGAAATAGCTGGCAATTTTAAAACCTCAAAAAATGAAGACTTTATAGCTAAGCTGCAAAAAATTGATGACCAGACTTTGGATAAATTAGCTATTAAATCAGAGGCGGAGGCTAGCGACTTAAAGAAAAAATTAGAAGCGCAAGATTATTATATTGCCGAAGCCAGCAAAAAAGAAGTGAAGCGAAACCCTAGTGCGCCATTTACCACTTCTACCCTACAACAAGAAGCTAATAGAAGATTGAATTTTTCGGCTAAGCAAACTATGATGATAGCTCAGAAACTCTATGAAGGCGTTGAATTAAATGGAGATTCGGTGGGACTTATAACTTACATGAGAACTGATTCCACTAATTTATCAAAGAAATTTTCTAGTGAAGCGGCTGATTATATAAATGATAAATTGGGTAAAGAATATTTAAACTCCAAAGAATTCAAAACTAAAAGCAAAGGAGCTCAGGAAGCCCACGAAGCTATCCGCCCCACTTCGGCTTTTAGATCGCCAGAATCAATTAAAGATTCCCTTAACGATCAACAGTTTAAACTTTATCAGTTAATTTGGCAAAGGGCAGTGGCCAGCCAAATGTCTAGCGCTAAACTGGAAGCTACTTCTATTGATGTTAACACTAAAGATGACAAATATACTTTTAGAGTTAGCGGCCAGGTGATTAAATTTGATGGCTTCTTAAAAATATATCCCACCACCACTAAAGATGAAATATTGCCAGAAATGGAGAAGGATGAAAAAGCTAAATTAATAGCCCTGGTCCCGGCTCAAAAATTTACCCAACCACCAGCTAGATATTCCGATGCCAGCCTAGTAAAAACATTGGAAGAAAAAGGCATTGGGCGGCCTTCAACTTATGCCCCAACTATTGCCACAGTTATTGAAAGAGGTTATGCTGAAAGAATAGAAAACCGACGCCTCAAGCCAACCGAAATAGCTTTGCTGGTAAATGATCTGCTAGTTGAGCATTTCTCGGAAATAGTTGATTATGATTTTACCGCCAAAATGGAAAATTATTTTGATGATATCTCCGAGGGCAAAAGAAAATGGCAACCGGTAATTAAAGAATTTTACGAACCCTTTAATAAAAATCTTATGACCAAAGAAAAAGAGCTAACTAAAAAAGAACTCACCGAGGAAAAAACCGATGACAAATGCGAGAAATGCGGCTCGCCGATGGTAATTAAAGTGGGACGTTTCGGCAAATTCTTAGCCTGTTCTAATTATCCTGCCTGTAAGAATACTAAAAAGATTTTAGCCAACGGCCAATTAGAAGAAAGACCGGAGCCACAAAAATTAGACGAAAAATGCCCGGAATGCGGAGCTAATTTAGTACTTAGAACCGGTCGCTACGGCGAATTCAAAGGTTGTTCTAATTACCCCAAATGCAAATACATCAAAAATGAAGCGCCTAAGGATTTGAATATGAAATGCCCTAAGTGTAAAGATGGTGATGTGGTTACCAAAAGAAGCAAGAAAGGATTATTTTACGGCTGTTCTAATTATCCCAAGTGTGATTTTGCCAGCTGGAATAAACCACTTGATCAAAAATGCGAAAAATGCGGTTACCCTATGAGCGAAGATAAAAATGGCAATACTAAATGCACCAATAGAGAATGTAAACCATAATATTCATTTTAAAAAACCACCTTAGGGTGGTTTTTAGTTTTGACTATAAAAGGCAATTAGAGAATAATGCCATTGTTTCTCGAGTGCCAAAAAATAGGAAAATTGCTTTGGCCTCTTCTTGGGTTAGAGGATGATTTGAACAGGGAATCCTGGTACCGACCTTCGCCATAATATTAGCCTTAACTTCGTCAATATAATCATCCACATAGCGAGTATGGTGGTCTTTAGGCAAGGCTCTACCCACAATAATACCCATAGCCATAGCTTGTAAAATGATATCTAATGATATTCCTCGAAAATTAAAAATGTCTCTTAGATCACGAACTGGAGTAATATCTGCTAATTTTGGCGTCTTTTCAGAATCCATGGCTTTCCCCTTCCTTTTCCTTGGTTTTTGATTTAATTAAAGAACTTTATTTCTAATATAAGACTATATCATTTTTTGTCTTTTGTCAATATTTTGCCTAAATCAAAAAAATACAATATACTTCTCAATATGACAACAGATGCCAAGCAAGAATTTGAAAAATTATTAAAAACCTTGGGCGAAAAATATCCTAATGAAGATTTGGATATGGTTAAGTTAGCCTACGAATTCGCTTATAATGCCCACCAAGAACAAAAACGCCGATCAGGAGATGATTACATCATCCATCCATTAGCCACCGCTCAATTTTTGGCGGAATTAAAAATGGATATACCAACTATCATTGCCGGCTTGCTTCATGATGTCCCAGAAGACACTGCCATTACTATTGAAGATATCAAGAAGAATTTTGGCAAAGAAGTAGCCAGCTTAGTAGCTGGCATTACCAAATTAGGCGCTCTCAAATACCGCGGTATGGAAAGATACGCCGAAAATTTAAGAAGGATGTTTGTAGCCATGAGCAATGACATTAGGGTTATCCTGATTAAATTCGCCGATCGCATCCATAATTTAAAAACTTTAGAGTTCTTGCCACCAGAAAAACAAATTAGGATTGCCAGAGAATCACTGGAAATTTATGCACCCATTGCCGATCGCTTGGGCATTGGTAAAATAAAAGGCGAATTGGAAGATTTATCATTTAAATATGTTTATCCGATCGATTACAAATGGATCATGGAAATACTACCCAAAAAATATAAAGAGAAAGAAAGATACTTGGAAAAAGTAAAAAAGAGAGTAGCTAAAAAATTATTAGACAGCGGTATCACCTTAAAAAATATCTCCATTCATGGGCGAACTAAGCATTTATATAGCTTATATAAAAAATTACTCCGTCCGCCGATTAACCGTGATCTGTCCAAGATTTACGATTTAATTGCCTTAAGAATAATTGTGCCGAGCGTAGCAGATTGCTATTCGGCTTTAGGTGTCTTGCATAATCTTTATCGGCCGATGCCGGGGCGCGTTAAGGATTACATTGCTCAGCCCAAGCCTAATGGCTACCAATCTCTCCATACTACTGTTTTTACCGAAAACGGAGAAATTGTTGAATTCCAAATTAGAACCACGGATATGCACGAAGAAGCAGAATTTGGCATTGCTGCCCACTGGAACTACAAAGAAAACAAAGGTGGTATTAATAAAAAAAGTATTAAATGGATAGAAGAACTAGTTAAGTGGCAAAAACAAATCCAAGATAACGAGCAATTTTTAAACGATATTAAATTGGATATCTTCCAAAACAGAATTTTTGTTTTTACTCCTACTGGTGATGTTATCGATTTGCCCGAAGAATCAACTCCGATTGATTTTGCTTATCATGTCCACTCTTCCATCGGCAATCAATGTGTGGGCGCCAGAGTTAATGATCACTTGGTTAGTTTGAATTCAAAATTAAAAAGTGGCGACATTATAGAAATTATAACTGACAAAAACCGCAAAATGCCGGGCATGGATTGGCTGGAAAACGTTAAGACTTCTATGGCTAAAAATAAAATCAGATCAGCTTTAAATAAATCACGCACCATCTTCCGTGGTATTAATCCCAACAAAAAAAATCAATTCGATACCAATTCACCATCACAGCCAATCACCAGCTATTCTGGTAAAATGCGAGACAAAACAAAAAAACTATAGATTAAAAAACTGTCATTGCGAAGAAGTTTAAGCGACTGAAGCAATCCCATTTTTTTAACACTCATTTTTTATCTATGGGATTGCTTCCCCGTCTTCACGGGGACTCCTCGCAATGACATCTTGTTAAACAATTTTATCAATAATACCTTTTAATTCTTCTTCCGAGAAGAATTTTATAATTATCTGGCCAGTTGAGCCAAATTTTTTTATTTCTACTTTAGTGCCTAAGGTTGATTGGAGTAATTCTTCTTTAGCTTTAAGCTCTGGATTAAAAGACACTTTCCTAAGATGTTTTTGAACTACAATTTGCTTACCAGCTTTTTCTGTTTCACGCACATTTAAACTTTCAGAAATGATTATTTTAAGTGTCAGTGATTGATCTTCTTTGGGCAAACCAGCTAAAACTCTGGCATGGCCTTCGGAAATGTGGCCATTTTTAATCGCTTCTTTAACCTCATCTATCACTGTTAAAATCCTTAAAGTATTGGCCACGGCACTACGACTTTTGGCGACGCGTTTGGCTAATTGCTCTTGGGTAAGATTGAATTCATCTATTAATTTTTGATAAGCGAAAGCAGTTTCCAAGGCATTAAGATTCTTGCGCTGCAAGTTTTCTATTAAAGCCACTTCCATTTTTTTTTGTTCGTTCATTTCACGAACAATAGCTGGCACTGTGTTTAAGCCGGCCAATTTAGCCGAGCGTAGTCTTCGCTCTCCAGCGATCAATTGCCAGCCGGAAGAGGTTTTACTAACAATCAAGGGTTGGATAACCCCGTGCTCTTTGATAGACTCAACTAATTCTTGCAAATCTTCTTCCCCAAAACTAACTCGAGGCTGATGTGGATTGGGGGTGATTTTATCAACCGGCAACTCTGAAATTTTTTCTCTAGTATCTAAAATACCAGTCACTTCACTTTCGGTGCCAAGTATTTCTTTAACTGATTTTTTATTAGGGATTAAAGATCCTAATCCCCGGCCAAGGCCAGATGTTTTTTGCATAATAATTTTATATTAATATGGACTAGTATGATAAACGAATTCCCTGGCTAATCTCTCATAAGCTTTAGCTCCTTTTGATTTTGGATCATAAGCTAAAATAGTTTTGCCATGACTGGGCGCTTCTGATAAACGAATATTACGAGGAATAACTGATCTAAATATTTTATTAGGAAAATATCTATAAAGTTCCATTAAAACATCATTGGCTAATTTAAATCTTTTATCATACATAGTTAAAACTGCCCCCAAAATATCCAACTCTGGTTTAATATTTTCTTGAATAAGGCTAATAGTGGAAATTAACTGCCCTAAACCTTCTAGAGCAAAATATTCTGCTTGAACAGGAATAAGAACTTGATCAGAAGCCACCAATCCATTAATAGTTAAAAGTCCTAAAGATGGCGGACAATCAATTATGATGTAATCAAAATCATTTCTAATTTCTAGCAGATTATCATAAAGCCTAAATTCACGCCGATCTAAATTAACAAATTCTACACCGGCCCCAGCTAAAGAAACTGTGGCTGGAATAAGTTTGTAATACTCATGAATGGTATCAACCATCACTTCCCTAAAAGAATGCGGACCAGTTAAAACCTCATAAACTCCTTTATCTAAATCTTTAGAGACACCTAAATTGGAAGTGGCATTGCTTTGTGGATCTAAATCAATTAATAAAACAAACTTACCTAATTGACTTAAGTAAGCGGCCAGATTAACAGCGGTAGTAGTTTTGCCAACTCCACCTTTTTGATTTACCACAGAAATTACTTGTCCCATATAATTTTATTATAACATTAAAATAATGACTATTCAAAATATCTAAGCGTGTTTTTACACGCATCATTTAAAATGTCATCCCGAGCGAAGTAAAACGAAGCCGAGGGATCTTAAATGTGTATTTAACTGCCTATATAAACAAATAATGAACTTATTTATAAAAGTATTATTTAAGTTACACCTTGCCAAAATTGAATTTATATGATACACTGTCTTGTGCGGGGTAGAGCAGTAGCAGCTCGCCAGGCCCATAACCTGGAGGTCGTGGGTGCGAATCCCACCTCCGCAACAAGTTAGTTAAAAGTTTAAAAAGTTGAAAGTCTATAAAGTATTTACTTTTAACTTTCAACTTTTTGCTTTAAACTAGTATGTATGGCAGGGTAGCTCAGTGGTAGAGCATCGGACTCATAAGCCGTTGGTCGCGGGTTCAACTCCCGCCCCTGCTACTAGATAAATTTTATGCCGAAGTGGCGGAACTGGTAGACGCGCACGACTCAAAATCGTGTATAGCAATATGTGAGAGTTCGAGTCTCTCCTTCGGCACCAGAAAGGAAAATTTTTATGAATTCCATAAACCAAATCAGAACTTTATATGGGAACGTACAAATTTCTCCCTGTCCTTTTACAGAGAAAGAAATTACAGAGTTAAATAAAACCAATGAGTTATTGGTATATTTGCCCGCAAATTTATCAATAGATGAATTGTGCAAATTATTTGGCATAAAAACGAATGTTGATTTTGAAAATGAGAAAATGATACGAAATGTAATGACCAAAGAAGACCAGTGGTTCATTACCAGTGCCAGTAAAACACCGGAACTCATTTATAAAAGTGCACAATTTGCCGAACGTGTTTACGCTGACGAAGGTTTGCACGGCATGGATTTTCGCCGATATCTCGCTTTTGCGGCTACATTCAAATTCTTGTTCGGCGTTTTTCCCGACCAGACATATTGGACATTTCTCATTTCCGGCAGTTTTGACAGAAGTGGTATTTCTATCGTCGGTTTCGATTCGAGTGGTGTTTTGAGTCATCATGGTTGGATGAAAGATTTTCGCGCAAAATTTGCTGGTTCGAGATATGTTGTAATTGCTCCTCGAATCGAAATCACTCCAGAAACCGAAAAGCTGACACGGGCATACCGAGGCGATAATTCTACTGCCGGGAAAGAAGCGAGTTCAGATTGAATTCTAAAGAGCTGTTGTATGTGATCTGCGCACTCGAATCTATATGCCGCCAAAAAAAACTTGAAATTACCAGCGGTGCGGCTCCACCGCCTTTCCGGATTTTCGCGAGGGGACTTCCTCACCGCCGCAGGCGGCAAAATGCATTCGGACTATCTTTATAATACTGCACCAGAAAACAGTTAAAGCTGTTTTTGTTCCTAAAATTGTATACAGCAATATGTGGAGTTACGCAGAAGCCGTTTGGTAAACGTTTCTGCTCCTTCGGCACAAAAAATGGCTTTAGCCATTTTTTTATTTCCCCAAATCTGCTATAATAGATTTTAGCTTATTACTTTTAACTTTAAATATATGTTTATTACTGTTCATGCTGCGGCAGCAGTAATTATCGGCAAAAGCATACCAAACCCATTTTTGGCTTTTTTAGCCGGTGTATTGTCGCATTTTATCCTAGATATTATACCTCACGGAGATTCACAAATGGGCAAAAAATTCTGGGGCCAAAGACTTAAGTTTCTACAAGAAAAAGGTGAACTTAAATTCATGGCTATATATGGTAGCATAGACAGTTTAATGTTGGCGCTATTTTTAATATTTCTATTTAAAAATTTTGAATTCACTCGAGCCGATAATGTTATTTGGGCAATGGTCGGCAGTATCATTCCAGACTTTACTGTAGCCTTTTATAAACTTAAAGAATTTAGAGCTATTAAATGGTTTTTTAGATTACACAATAAGAATCATAATCTACTAGTTAATAAGATAGATTTTGATCTACCGCTACAATACGGGGTATTAATGCAAATAATAATTTTAACGGCTATAACTTGGACTATTTATCTGATTGCTTAATTATAATCTAAAAATCTCCCTAGCTTAGGGAGATTTTTTATTTAAGGGAATTATAGACTGCTAAAGTTTCTTTGGCGCATTTTTTCCAATTAAAATAGTTAGACCTTTGACGCCCTTCAGTTATTAGTGAGTCACCAAGAGCTTTGTCAGTAACCACTCTTTGCAGAGCTTCGACAATTTCCGATTCTTTATTTGGATCAATTAAAACCGCTCCCTCACTGCCGGTAATCTCTGGAAGTGAACTGACATTAGAAGTAATCACTGGTACTCCTAAATTCATCGCTTCTAAAACAGGTAGACCAAAGCCCTCATAAAAACTAGGGAAAACGAAACATTTGGTTTTACAAAGCAGAGCCGTCTTTTCATCATGAGAAACATAACCTATATATTTGATTGGCTGGTTTTGTCTTCTTTCCTGACCACTTCTTCTTTTTAAAAAATCTGCTGTTTTTAATCTTTGATCAAGATTATGTCGCCTTTCTACGGCCGTTCTTTTTTCTTTAATACCCAAAATACTGGCATTGGCATCAGAAACAGCCTTATAAATCAACTGATCATTCCAACCCTGATTACCGGCGATAATAAGCTGGTAATCCCCAATGGGTGAATTATAAACCAAGCGTAAACTGCGAAAAGCTTTGATTAAATTAGTTATATTTTTGCGCGGTTCAATCGTACCGATAAATAGAATAAATTGGTCGTTAATGCCGTATTTTTGAGCAACATCATTAAAACTATTTATATTGGCGCAGATTTCTTTATTATCTAAAACTCCTTCATAAATTACTTCTATTTTTTCTTCTGGAATTTTAAATTCTTCAATAATATCTTTTTTGGTATTTTTAGAAACAGCGATTATTTTAGCCGTTTTCTTTAAAGAACTGGGCACTAATATTTTCTTGGAAAATAACTGATGATTGAAAAATTTTTTAGGAAAAAATTGAGGATATTTGTAAATACCTAAGTCGTGCAGAGTTACAACTGATTTTCTGCGGTAGTAAAGAGGAACAATATTAGCCGGTGAATGGAAAAGATCAAGATTCTCCTTATTTAAAATAATACTGGTTATTATTTGCGAGTAAATAATGGGTAAATATTTTTTATATTGATAAAAGGGGAAAAATTTAATGGTTACATGGCTATATTTTTGAAATTCTTTAATATCTTTAAAGCGACTATCAAAAAACAAAACATATTCATTTTTTTTATCCACCAATAAAAGATTTTTAACTAAATAATAAGTATAATGGCCAACTCCAGCCCTTTCACCGCCCGAGACATTTAATATTGTTCGGCAATCAATGCCTATTCGCATATCTTACTTTAAAAGATTTTTAAATGTAGCCTCATTCTTAAAGGGCCCAATAACAGCTAAACTGGCACGATTTATATTTATAACATCTTTGGCTACAGCTATAATATCACCTCTAGTAACCGCAGCTATTTTTTGCTTTTTTTCTGGTGGTGTTAATATACGGCCCAGCATCAATTCCTGCTGGCCGTACCACTGGGAAATATGTGAAGTATCTTCTAAATCCAGAGATGTTTTACCATATATATATTCTTTGGCTCTGGTTAATTCTTCAGCCGAAACTCCTTTGGTAATTTTCTTAAGCTCCGAAATAATTAATTTTATAGCGCTCTCCACTCGTGATTTATCCAAACCTGATTGAATAATTAAAGCGCCAGTGTCTTCGTAAACACTCAAATATGATCTAATAAAATAAGCTAAGCCGTTTCTTTCCCTAACTTGCAAGAATAATCTGGAGCTCATGTTACCTCCTAAAATTATAGAAAGCAGTTGAAGGGCATAAATCCGTTTATCAGAATAGGAATAAGCTGGAAAGCCCAGGGCAATTTGAGTTTGCTCGGTTTCTTTGAATTTTAAAGCTACTTTGGGCGTCTTTTGCTTAATGCTTATCTTATTGAGAGGAAAAATTTTAGCGGTCGATTTAAATTTAAACTTACTCTTTAATTCCCCAATATGGCCTTCCTTAAAATTACCCGCCAAACAAATCACAATATGACTACCACTATAAAATTTATTTTTATAACCAATTAAATCAGCTCTAGTCATTTTTTTTACTGATTCTCTGGTACCAGCAACAGAAACCCCAAGTGGATGACCGCTATACATAATTTGTTCTAATAGATCATCAACATACATCATGGGATTATCTTCATACATATTTATTTCTTCTACAATAACTCCCCTTTCCCTCTCCATTTCTTTGATATCAAATTGAGAATTAAGTAGCATGTCGGATAAAACATCAATGGAGAGTGATAAATGCTTGGCATCTGATTTAATATAATAGCCAGTATGATCTTTGCCGGTAAAAGCGTTAAACTCCGCTCCCACACCGTTTAATTCTTTGGATATGTCCAAAGCAGTTGGGCGTTTCTTGGTACCCTTAAACATCAAATGTTCGATAAAATGAGAACCACCACTAACTTTTTTATCTTCCTGCCTGCTACCCACCTTAACCAAAACCAACAAATTGGTCGTTTGTGTTTCTTTGAGCGGTGCAATAACCAACCTAACTTTATTAGGCAATAATATTTTTTTATGCATTCTTTAAATTATATTTTTTAAACTTTCAAATAATTCCTCTTTGATTTCATCGGGGGGAATTGTATCTTGGGTGGGATATTGTTCTTTCAATAAGTCTATTTTTTCTTTTAACTCTTCCAATCGGCCCAGAGTCTTCTGATAATCCCTGTCACTGCCTATTTCTGCTTTAGCACTTTCTATATTCAGATAAGTTTCAAGAGAAAATAAGCGGCTAACAAAGCAATCCAGCCAGGTATTGGCTGTCCTTAAAAATTCAGCTTCTACTTTCTCCGGTGATTGCTCAATTAGGCTCTCAATCTCCTGCAAAATAGTAACGAATGTTTCCGGTTTAATTAAATCTCTTTCTCTCATCACTATTTTAATTAAGATTTTTAGTGAAATATTCCTTGAGATTATCTATTGATATTCTCTCCTGCGCCATGCTGTCACGATCTCGGACAGTGACGGTATTATTATCCAAAGTATCAAAATCAACTGTCACACAATAAGGTGTGCCAATCTCATCTTGGCGCCTGTATCTTTTACCGATATTGCCATTATCATCAAATTCACACATAAACTCCCCTTTAAGCGAATCAAAAAATTCCTTGGCCTTATTCACTAAATCGGCCTTATTTTTTAATAGGGGGAAAATAGCTATTTTAATTGGAGCGATATTCTTGGGAAATTTCAAAACAACTCGCGATTCTTCGCCCACTGCTTCTTCGGTGTAAGCAGATATAAGAGCCACTAAAACACTCCTATCGACGCCAAAAGTTGGTTCTAAAACATGAGGGATATATTTTCGATTATTTACCTGATCCAAATAACTAAGATCCTCTCCAGAAAATTTGGCATGCTGGGATAAATCAAAATCACCTCGATGAGCTAAACCGTAAAGCTCACTGAAACCGAAAGGGAAATTATATTCAATATCAACTGTTTTTTTAGAATAATGAGACAATTTTTCTTTTGGATGCTCATATCTTTTTAAATCTTCCGCCTTAGCACCCAAAGCCATGACAAATTCTTCTTGGGTTTTGAGCCATTTTTCAAATAACGGCTCCCACTCGGCTTCTGGATCAATAAAATATTCTATTTCCATCTGCTCAAATTCGCGCAGACGAAAAATAAAATTACCAGCAATGATCTCATTTCTGAAAGCTTTGCCTATTTGCGCAATGCCAAAAGGAATCTTAACTCTCATGGAATCAAGCACATTTTTGAAATCCACAAAAATAGCTCCAGCTGTTTCGGGCCGAAGATAAACCGGCTCATCAATGCCGTTCATTTCGGTTTTAAACATCATGTTAAAATTTCTGGCTTCAGTCCAGTTGGATTTACCACAATTAGGACATTTTACTTTCTCGTCTTTTAAAATATCAGACATGGCTTTGAGATCACCTTCCAAATTACGCCCAGTGGCTTCCGCCACCAGATGATCGGCGCGAAATCTTTTTTTGCATTCCTTGCAATCCACCATAGCATCATTAAAACCGCTAGTGTGCCCAGAAGCTTCCCAGAGTTTAGGGTTAAGCATGATTGGACCGTCTAAGCCAACAATATCCTCTCGATCTTGGACAAAAGTCTTCCACCACAATTTTTTGATGTTGTTTTTTAATTCTGTGCCATAGGGGCCATAACTATAAGAATTGGCAAAACCGCCATAAATTTCTGATGAAGGGAAAACAAACCCTCTTCTTTTACAAAATGAGACTATTTTCTGCATTAAATCATCGTTTCTTGAAGACATAAAAATGTTTTGAAATAATTTATTGATCCATTTAAATAATGGCTATTAACTGGGGTTAATTAAGCCATCTTAACTAAAAAATTAGATTTTGACAACTAATGAATCAATTGCCCGATTTTAGGGATTTCTGCCAATCGTCAAAGTATATTTGAGTCTTGACCGAGCTAACACCGGCCACGGCTTGGTATTGGTTTTTAAGGGCTTTAGCCAACTTATTTATTTTATCGGTAATAATCTCATCTGATATCTTATAGGGGCTAATATTTTGATCAATTACTAAGGCCACATAAGCTGTGTTCTGGCCAAGGGATATTAGAGAATTAGCCAGCAAGCCAATGGAGTCTAGGGAATTATCAACCATATAAGAAAGATAGTGGGAATTATAATTATAAACTTGATAGGTATAATACAAGAAATAATTATCCGCGATATATTTCTTTTCCACTAAATTATTAGTTGCTAGAGCAAACTTTTGCCCACCGGAAGAATTGGCCAGCCAGCTTAAAGAAAAAGAAAAGAAGGAGAAAATAATAAGCAATAAAAACATTTGGGGTATAAATCTTAGACGGAAATTATCTACTCTCACGAAATCAACCCAATCTTTTTTGTGATCAATATCTTTATCGGCTATTTCAATTTGAATGGCATATTTAATAGCTTTTTTATAATCATTAAACCAATCCATGGTGGTCAGCCACTCATCACCCATCTTGAAAGATTTTAGTTGGCCACAACTAGCCTGATTAAGCAAGTATTCCAAGCTGTATTTTTGCGATTTAGACAAATCAAAAAGAGTGATATATTCACCCCCATCATTGAAAATTTTGGTGGTATTGATTGGCATAACAAAATAAATTAGATCTTAACTGACAATATCTTATCTTAATTTATTGTAACATAAAAGAGCGTGTTTTTCCACGCCCCTTTAAGTGATACAAATCAATGATTTTTACTTCTTATTGGCCTGCTCGGTCAAATAAGCGGTGATAGCTGTAACCACTTTAGAATCTTCTTTTAATTCTTCGGTTAATAGTATCTGATCCCTATTAATAACCATGCGATCAACTGGACCATGCAACTCGTTGCCTAATTTAGCTAGAGTCAATTCTTGTTGAGTTGGAGTAGTTGGTGGTGGTGTCTCTTGGCTTTGTTGCAAGGGCTTAGTCACTACTTGTAAATAATAAATGTCAGTTAAAACTAAATCTCGATTGTTTATTTTTTCAACCTTGCCAAAGTAAACTTGGCCGTTGGACAAAAATATTGCCTGCCAACCCTTGGATGAGTTTTGACTATTAGAACTCATGCCTGGTAAATTGATATTGGTATAATTGTCCAAGACATACCAACCGCCAACCAAGATGATAATAATAATCAAAGCGATAATAATGAATTTTAATACTCCGCCTCCGCCTTTGCCAGAATAAGCAAAATCCTGCGCTCCTGGATTCATTTCATCTTGTTCATCAGGGATGATTTCTGAGACCTGACGACCGTCTCTTTTTTTGTAAGCCATTATTTTTTCCTTTGGTTTTTTGTAAATGGCAGAATAATATTTATCAATAAATTCTATTCCGCGTTCACAAAAAACTTATTAGTTAGTAAATTATTTATTCTTTTATTTCTTCTTTTATTTCCAAGACATCATTTAAAGCAATGCTGATAGCGGTAGCCACTGGAATAGCTATAACAATCCCTAAGATACCGGCTAATTTAAAGCCGATCATCATTGAAACAATGGTTATGATTGGATTTAAGCCCACGGCTTTCTGCATGACCTTGGGAACTATAATATGATTTTCCAACTGTTGAATTATAACATAAATAACAATTACTCCAATAGCTAGAGCTGGGGATTGAGTTAGAGCGATAAAAACAGCGGGAATCGCTCCGATAAATGGGCCCAGATAAGGAATGAGTTCTGTTACGCCAGCAAACAAAGCTAAAACTAGAGCATATTTTATCCCTAAGATGCTCAAACCAAACCAAACTAAAACAAAAATTATTAAAGACAAAATTAATTGTCCACGAAGCCACATACCGATTTTTTCCTGGATTCTGTTAACTAAATGAGTAACATAAGGCTGATATTTAACTGGCACTAGTGATCTTAAAACCCTTTTCATGGCATGTTCTTCCACGGTCAAATAAAAAGTTAAAACCGCCACTATCAGTATAGACACTATGCCACCCAAGAAAGCAAAAAAAGTATTAAATATGCCGCCAGCCGCTAGCCCCAGAGCGCCAATATTAGATTGAAAATCATCCAATGATTTTTGAATATTTTCTGTCCAGCCATGACTATCGGAATAACTGCGAAAATTTTCTATATTACCAGAAATTTTTTCCCAATACATGGGAAAATCTTTAGCTAGGCCTTTAATTTCAACGGCGATTGGTGGTATAATCAAATAAATTGTTCCGGCCACTATTAATACCACGATCAAATATATTATCAAAATTCCGAAACCGCGCGGTATTTTATGCTTCTGCATAAAATCAATCCATGGGTCTAAAGCTGAGGCTAAAATCAAAGCCACAAAAACAATCAAAATCACATCCCTCACAAAAAAGAGGAAAAAGATTATCAGAAACAAAACTGATAATTTGAATAGTGCTAAAATTGAAATATCAAAAGTGATTTTTTTTGGTAATTCTGGATTTGCCATTTTCCTATAAATGAGTTAATTTTAGTTAACTTTATATATAAATTATACTTTAATACAAAAGACAAAGTCAATAAGATGATAAATGGCAAGGAAAATAAAACAATAGCCACAAATAAAGATGGGTTATTCAATTATGAAATATTAGAAACATATCAAGCCGGCCTGGTTTTGAGCGGGCCGGAAGTAAAGGCGGCTAAACTAGGCCAGATGAGTTTAAAAGGGTCTTATGTGACTATTGATGCCCAGAGCGAGATTTGGCTAATCAAGTCCTACATCACACCCTACAAGCCAGCCAAAAGCGCGCAAGAAAAATATGATCCAAATAGAAAAAGAAAGCTTCTTTTACACAAAAAAGAAATCAGTTCGCTGATAGGTAAAAATAAGCAAAAAGGCTTGACAATTATACCAATAAATGTATATACTAAGAAAGGATTAATAAAAGCTGATATTGCCCTAGCTAGAGGCAAAACCAAGATTGATAAAAGAGAAACTATCAAGAAACGGGAAGCTGACAGGGAAATACAGCGGACATTAAAACAAAGATTGGGATAGTTATAAAACTATCACAACTAAGGGGATGTATTGTTTCGATGGAAGGCCTTAAATTTGAAGTTGGCAAGACGAGATTGGTATTTGCTCGCAAACTAAATGCCAAAGCACATAAGTGCAAACAACTTTTTAAGCAAAGTAAAATCTGCTTTTGGCGGATTTACTTTCGCTCCTGCTGTGGCTTAATTGTCCGACAGCCATCGCCCTACTTACGCCTAGGTAGGTAAGAAGCGGTGTTATATCTCTAGGACAGATATGTTTGTCTATTCGAATAAACATATTTAAACCATTTCGAATAAAGCCAGATCTGTTTTGTTCTTTAAAAAGGATTTGGCTAAAAATAAAAGAACTAATCTTGTAAACTAGCTTTTGATTTACTTCCAGACAGGAGCTCATTACTCCTCATCTCCACCAAAACGATTTCAGATTAAAGATTTCAAATTTAAAATAAACAATCTGCAATTTTAAATCATAAATTTTAAATAATACAAATTAATGCGAAGATCATTTAGAGGTAGTCGGCAGCAAACGCCAAGCACTATTAAAGAACTCAAGATTAATGAGAAAATTTTTGCACCAAAATTAGTCGTTATAGACGAAAACGGACAAAACTTGGGCATCATCTCCAAATATGAAGCTTTGGAAATTGCCAAATCCCGAGATTTGGATTTGGTGGAGGTGTCCCCTTTAGTTGATCCGCCTATTTGCAAAATAATGAATTACGGCAGTTATAAATATCAAAAAGAAAAACAGGAAAGAAAACACAAGGCCAGACAAAAAGTATCAGAGTTAAAAACCATAAAAACTTCTAGCCGTATTAGTGATCATGATTTGGATTTGCGAGTGGACCAAGCGGTAAAATTTTTAACTGATGGCAATAAAGTAAGAATTGAACTGCAACTTAGGGGCAGAGAGCACCAGCATGTTGATTTAGCCAAGGAAATAATCAATAAGATGATTGTAAGAACTAGAGGAAAATTAACCGGCAAGGAAATGAAGCTGGAACAAGATATTAAAAAACTAGGCAGTAAATTATCAGCCATATTAACTTTATAAAAATAATATTAAATAATAATTACAGATTCCAAATTTCAAATTACAGATTAAAGTTGTATTTTACAGAAAAATAAAAATCTGAAATCTTAAATCTAAAATCTGAAATCTTAAAGATTATGCCAAAAATGAAAACTAAACAAGCCGTCGCCAAAAGGTTTAAAATAACCAAAAAAGGCAAGGTTCTGAAAAGAACCGGCGGACAAGACCATTTCAATGCTAGAGAATCTGGAAGAGTAAAGCGCAACAAGAGAAGAGACGCGCAAATCGCTAAAGCCGACCAGAAGAACATCAAGAAATTGATGCCTTATAGTTAAGTTAAAAGTTTGAAAGTTTATAAAGTTAAAAGTTTTTTATTAATTTTATAAATTTTAATCAAATCAACTTTATAACTTTATACTTTAATAACTTTATAACTAAATTTCATATGCCGAGAGTAAAAAGAGGTGTGATGCACACCAAAAGCCGAAGAAATATTTTAAAAAGAGCCAAGGGATTTAAATGGGGTAGAAAAAAATTAATCAAAATTGCCCAAACCGCTGTCACTAAAGCTGATGCTTACGCTTTTAGAGACAGAAGAGCCAAAAAAAGAACCATGAGAGGTTTGTGGCAAATTCAACTTAATGCCGCCGTTAGAGAACATGGGATCTCTTATAGTAAATTCATAGGCGGACTTAAAAAAGCTAAAATTGAATTAGATAGAAAAGTTTTATCAGAATTAGCCAGAAAAGAGCCAAGTGTGTTTGCTAAAATTGTGGCCAAAGTAAAATAACTTTCTCAAAAAATAAAACCGCCTCAAAGGCGGTTTCTGGAGACGTACCCGCCTGCCAACGCCTGAGGCGTAGCCAATGGCGGGCAGGGCTTCCGCCTCGGCTAGCGCCGACGCGAAACGGGCAGTTGGTTAGAGCACTTCGACCGTAAGGTCGAATAAAAACATTGATTTAAAACGCAATTTAAAATCTGGAGACGTAGCTCAGCTGGTTAGAGCGCTTCCCTGTCACGGAAGAGGCCGAGGGTTCAAGTCCCTTCGTCTCCGCATTAAGAAACTTAAAGGCGCGTAAGCGTCTTTTTGTTTTGATTTTAAAGGGTTAAATACGGTTATAGTGGCACGCTTACGGTTATTGTATTCAACAACAAATTTATGAGGTAAAACCTCGTTATTTGCCAATACTTTAGCTGTTATATTCGGGTTATAGTGAACGAATTGAAAAATCTCTCTTTTTACCTCTGGCGAGCCATTTTCAAATTTTAAATTCAAATTTTTGATAAATTCCACATAATCAACACATCTATTAAACCAGTTTTGATTATGTTGGTCTATATCGCCCATTTTTTCTCTGATAGCTTCCATATCTTTAAGGGTTTCTCTTTTTTGCTCTAAAAATTCTTGGTCGCTTAATAACTCCCCATTATTTTCCACAAAAAACATTATGCTCTAGTCTACTGGCCCACACATAAATAAAAATACCATAAATTGTTTTTGATTTAATAAAAATCTAAAATTTATTTCTTTATTGCTTCACTTCTATATTTTTTAACCGATAAAGTAAAGGCTGATAATTGAAGAATAATCACTATCCCCGCCATAGTGACTGCCATATACCCAAACCAATCCGGACCAATATTGCCGTAGGTAGAAAAAAACTGAAAGTAAATAAAATGTGCTGAAACCAAATAGAAAACCACATTAGTAAAGCTATGCAACCATTTCCATGACATAATACCCAAGTACATTATAACCCTATTAAGAGAGGTAATCATTAAAGCTGTGGCCCAGATTAAAGCCACCAACCCAAGTAAATTAGCTAAACCAAAACCAGACCCACCAATTCTGATTAAGCTATTGAATGGCCTTTCAGTTAAAACAAATATAAAATGAGCTAAGCCCATTAGAGTAAACCAAATACCTAACTCGCCACGCCAACTCCAGGGCACAATTAATGGTGAGCCACTATCTGTTGGCTTTTTAAAACGCATCAGTGGTCCAATAATCATCACCAAAAACAAGAGTATATATGAAGCTCGAGCAAAAGCAGTTGACCATTGAATTTGAAGTAATAAATTAAAAACTGCCACCAAACCCAAAGAGAAAACGCCCACTATTATATGTTGTTTGGGGGTGTTTCTAATGTCCATATTTTTACATTAATAAATTTATAAGCTTAATCAATATTAAATATTATACTACTAAAAATTAAAAATTGCTAAAGAGATTATTTTTTTGTATGATTATAACATATGGAAAAGTTTAAAAAAATTGAACAGCCAACAATTGCTAAATTAGAAGCAACATTATAAACAATAATGAATAAAAATATTCATTTAGCTAATGAAAGGGGTGGGGCTAATTATGATTGGCTCAAAACCAAATATAGTTTTAGTTTTGCCGATTACTACAATCCTGCTCGCATGGGCTTTGGAAAAATTCGTGTCTTAAATGATGACATTATTGCTCCGGGTGCCGGCTTTGACACCCACCCCCACGATAATATGGAAATAATCACCATCCCCCTTTCTGGCGAGCTAGCCCACAAAGACAGTACTGGCTCAGAAGAAGTTATTGCCCCTGGCCAAATTCAAGTGATGTCAGCGGGCTCTGGAATCCAACATTCTGAATATAATCATTCAAAAACCAAAGATCTTAAACTTTTTCAAATTTGGATTGAAACTAGCCAAGAAAATGTAGAACCAAGACACAAAACTAAAACCTTTAATCTAGAAAAAAATAAACTGGTAAAAATAGTAGCGGGTGATAAAAACCCAGATACTTTATTTATCTATCAAGACGCCTCTATCTGGCTGAGTGATTTTAATCAAGCCATCAAACTGTCATTTGAAACTAGCCCCCCAAGAGGCGCTTTCATACTGGTGATTGAAGGATCGGCTAAAATTGAAAATGAAATTTTAAATAAAAGGGATTCCATTGAAATTGAAGATACGAATAATATACAGCTGGAAGTAAACGAAAATACAAAACTTTTGCTTATTGATACGCCCATATCGTAAAATAATTATTTTCTGTTATAATAACATAATAATATTAACTAACTAAACATATGAAAATAATTACTTTAACCATAGCCATTATTGCTCCTTTATTACTCTCGGGCTGTAAGATAATCAACACCCAATACGACCAACCTTCTAGCAACCAAGATAGCCAAGAATCCGAGGTAATAACCAGTAAACTTAATTTAAGCAATAAGCAATTAAACAAATTGCCTTCTTATGTTTTAAATCTTAATGATTTAGAAGAACTTGATTTATCCAATAACCAACTTTCCGGCGCCCTGCCAGCCGAAATAAAGAGTCTAAAAAAATTAAAAATACTGAATCTAAGCAACAACCTCATGACTGGCATACCGGCAGAAATGGGCCAACTGTCCAATTTGCAAACACTCAATCTATCCAATAATAAATTAACCGGCTTGCCTTATGAGCTGGGCAACCTTAAAAATTTAAAAACCCTAAATCTGGCGGGCAATGATTATTCTAAACTTGATCTGGGCATTATTTTAGAAAGTCTACCCAAAGATATTAATGTTATTACTCAATAAACAAGGTGTATTCAATAAAAATCGTCTTTAAATAAGATGATTTTTTTGTTATTTTTATTGACTTTTATAACATTTTATGATAATATTAAATTGATCTATTAAAAATCATATTAATGATATTGAGAGAATAAATTTAACCTATTTAAGACAAATACATCAAAAAGGATAAAAAAAATAAATTTATAACCGGTGAGCCCAGATATTGCCAAAATTGTGGAGCGGAATCCCACAAGTTGTTTGAGGTTACCAAAAAAACCCAAAAAATAAACCAACTGCAATATTGCGAGAAATGCGCCGAGCGCTATAAAATAAAAATGGAGGCAGTTACTAAATAAATTAAGGAGGGGGTGAAAGAATATGATGAATTACAGCTTAATGAGTGGCGTGGGCGGAAGCAGTATGATGCTTTTTGCCTGGGTGACTTATATTTTAATCGTGGTTTTGCTAATTTTAGGTATTGCCGCTTTGTGGAAATATATTAATAAAAAATAAGAAACATTTATGATAAATACTAAACATCTCCTTAAAGCTACTGGTGCTTGGACTAGTATTGTTTATATCGTCTGCTTCGCTGGTGTGGCTTTATTTCCAACCTCACGAGAAATTTTCATGCGCTATGCCCTGCATTCTGATGTTGCTTTGGGGCAAAGTATAATAACTATAACCACTTTTATTAGTGGCTTGATTATCTGGAATATAGTTGCTTTTTTGGCAGTTGGTTTGTTTGCGCTACTATTTAATAAAATCAAGGACTAGTCTTAAGCTATAAAATAACAACAATTAAAAAACTCCCGCCATTAGGTGGGAGTGTTGTTTTTTTGTTTTGTTATTTTGTTATTAAAAGATCAGACTTTATTTTGCGGATTGAAATCACGAAGTGGTTCTCTGATTGCGGCCGCTTCATAAAGTTCAAGGCTAATTTCTAACATTTGCTCTAGAGTATCAACAATGTAGACATTGGTCAGTCGCAATTTTTTCAAATGCTGAACTACCAAAGCTCTGGAACGAAGAGATTCTTTGCGCATGTCCGTATTGTCCAAAGATTCATCAAGTTGCATCTCGATCATAATCACAAAATCGCGACGATCATCAAGTTTGATGGCATTAAGAATAGAAAAACCCACTTCTGCCAACGAGCCGGAGGCATAAGTCTCTCCGGTTACCGGAAACAAGATCACAGCATCTTCAGCTAAATGATTAGCTTCTTCTACTGCCATTTCTGGTTGCCAATCGTCAACTTGGGGATTGAAAAAATCAATGCCCAGTTCACGATACCTTTTCATAAATTGATCACGCCATTTACTTTTTCCACAAGTCCCAAACAAACCGATTGCTAGCACTTCTTTTTTCCTTTTAGATTTGATGTAGCCTTCTTTGAAAAATTTCCATTGCTCGAACAAGATATTCTTCGGCCATCTGCCAATCAATTGGATCCAAATAACTGCCACTTGGTCTTAATTTGCCTTGTGCATCAATGCTGATTTCCGGCACAAAGCAATCAACCAATGGCTTCACTAAGTTCAAGGAATCGGGCCCAAGTCCTCCGGCTACCGCCAATCCTAGGCCCGGATTTCTTTGATTGAGATAGGCCAAATGAGGCAGAAGATCAAGCCAAGACATTGGTTTGCCCTGCCCCATGCTCATATCCAATAAAACAGCGGAGAGTTCTTCATGATAAACATCTAGAGAATCAGCCAAACATCTTGTCTCATAATTAACCTGCTTCATGGCTGAGGGATTTATTTGTAGAATCAAATCAATCTGTGACTGCCCTCCCCACTTGAATTTCAAAATACTCATACAGTCAGGCCAAATCATATCAAGTTGGATAGCGTGCAAATTAGGACCGCCCCATTTGACTGCTTTGGTTAAATTTTCCAAAACATCAATGCCTTCATAATCGGCGTAATGCAAAACATTGTAAGCTAGTGGATCATCAACAAATATATCGGCAATTTTTTCCTTAGCAGGAAACACTTCACTAAAACGCGAGGGCAAACCATTTAAGGTTTTACGGCTCATCATCACGCCCACGCCCAATTTTCTGATTAGATGTTTACTGCTGACTCTTTTTAAAACAGCCAGCATAGCTTCTACTTGTGATTTATCGGTAAAATCGGTGATACCTATATAAGGATCAATGCTGTTACGAGACATTATTTTCTTGGTCCTTTCTTGGTCTTGTTATCAACCTAATAAAGGTTGGTTTTGATTATTAAATGTACAACTAAATATCTTAGCAAATATCCTGTTAGTTGTCAATAATAATCATCGTAGTAAGCGGTACTTAATAAACTTAAGATAATATTAATAATCTCGTATATTATCCTATGAGATTGCTTCATTCTTCGCAATGACATCTAGAGTTATGAGATTGCTTCCCCCGCATCAAGTGCGGGGTCGCAATGACGCCACCTGTCATTGCGAGGGAGCTCAAGCAAGTGAAGCAATCTGAAGTGAAATACAAGTGGGATTGCTTCATTCTTCGCAATGACAAATAATTAAAACAAAAAAATAAGGCCACCTTTTGAGGGGTGACCTTTAATTTGTTGTGGCCCTTGTGGGCCGAAAGAACTACATGATTTTTTGGACAACCACGTTAAGCGGCAGTCCGTACTTGAGTCTTAATTCAATTTGGTGACGAGCGAGATTGCTACCACCAGTCGCGAAATTTAGTACCGCGCACCAACGACCATCGTCGGTTTGCTTGGGATTTAAATCGCTGGGTATAAAACCGCCAGCGATTCTCGCCTCTAATCTAGAAACGTCTTCGATGGTTTCAAATCTCCCTAATTCAATACGGACATCATCATGAGGAGCAAAACCGGTAGCAACCCATTCTCCAGTTTTCACTGTAATTTGGTTGCCACTCTTTTCCACTGCCTGCTCCTGAACCAATGCCACTGTTTCTGCTTTAGTTGCCTTAAGCAGAGTGACAACCGGCTTTTGGATTACGGGCGACGATGTTGGAGTAGCGACTATAGGTGTAGGAGCAGAAACCGCCACAGCTTTTTTAGCCGTTGGCGATTTGCTCATCGCGTCCACCCGCAGCCAACCATGCTTGGTCTCATCGTCGTAACTAGCAACAGGCTCGTAAACGACGCCTGTCGCTTTGTCGATGATCGTCTCACCGTCCATTAGATGAAACCAACGACTACCGACTGCCACTTGTTCGCCACGCTTGACACCATCTCCCTCTTGCGAATAGAGATAAGCGTCTGAAGTAGCGTAGTAGAAAGCCGGCATTTCGGCACTGTGCTCGTTGAGCACGGTGTCGTGGCTTAACGATGAGTTGACGCCCTTAATACGACTGTCCATATTGGCGAGAATTTCCTCGCGCAACGCGGCTAGACGCATAGTGTGCCGATCTTTGGAGCCGACCAACAGGGAGTTGTTCCAACATTGGAACATAATAGCAATCAACGACAAGCCGATCGCCCACTTAAATACCCAGCGTTGAGGTGTGGGTGAACTCACTACCAAATAAGTCGCGCAAAACACAATGATCAGCGCGAACACTTCTTTGGCCACGGCGCCTTGAATGGCATCCGTGTTCTTCAGAGCTGCAAAGAGTCCGCCGGCTTGCACCAGTGAATCAAAGCTCGCGCCGAAGATAATGGTTAGAACCGCCTGGACTGCCACCGCAATGGCAAATCCCAGAAACAAGACTTGGGCGAAGCTGACGCTTTTGCCGGCCAAGTTCTTGATCTCCTCGCGATTGTAAATGGCGAGGATAATGCCTCCGGCGACCAGAGTGATCATCGGAGCATAGGTGAACGCAATCGACAACGCAAACGCGAAAAGCACAATTTTCTGCCAGTTCATGAAGATTCTCCTTTGAGAAGTTAGTTTAGTAGCGTTTCATTAGTTTGGCGAAACCGCCAAAAATAGCTTCGGCAGCACGAGTCAGGAATTCGCCGATCACATGATTGGCGATCTGACTA
>CAYIBK010000001.1:42802-74159 GCA_964361645.1 uncultured Gammaproteobacteria bacterium | reverse complement strand
CTTTTTAAAAAAAGCCTAATCCACTGCCAACTTCTCTTTAGAGTTTTTTGGGTTGTTTGCTTGAAAGTTTCAAAATGATGTAAAACTTTAATATCTCTAACAATCAATAGTTTATGACCAGCTTCGCTTAAACGATAACCAAATTCAAAATCTTCAACATCAGCTTTTTTATATTTTTCATTAAAATAACCAACGGAATCAAATATCTTCCTTTTAACCGCAGATCTTTCGGTGGTAAACGAAGTTTGGTATTCAGCCGGCTTATTCCATAAATAATATTTGTACAAAGCCCAAAATAATGGCGTTAAACCTTTATTTAGTGGTATTTTGTCTTTGATCATAATCACCCCAGCAATATCATCGCGGGATTTAAAAATATCGGCCAATTTACTAAGAGCATCATCATCTCGAAAAGCCACATCAGAATCAATAAAAACCACTATATCACCGTGTGAAGCTTTAATACTGATATTTCTAGCTGCCGCTGGCCCGACATTGGGGCTTTGCTTTATGACTCTAGTAGAAAATTCTTCGGCAATCTGCGAAGTATTATCGGTAGAACCATCATCCACCACAATCACTTCATAATCAGAAAATTTCTGTTTATAAACTGACCTGAGGCATTTAGCTAGGGTCTGGTGGGCGTTATAAGCTGGAATAACTACGGAAAATAGCATTTGGTTTAATTTAATAATTGAAAAAAGGTATCAAAAGATGTAAAATAAATTCATTAACTATATTAATCTTATGGTAAATAACTTAAAAGTCAAGGTCTACAAATTTTTACGCTGGACTGAGAAATGGACCAAAACCGATATGGTTTATTTCACTAGGGGCGGTTTTTGGCTAACTACCGGCCAATTGTTTTCCACTATGTCTTCATTCCTGTTATCTATCGCCTTCGCTAATCTTTTACCAAAAGAAACTTACGGCATCTATAAATATGTTCTTTCCATGGCTAGTATTTTGTCTATTCCCACACTTTCTGGCATGACCACAGCACTGGCACAATCAGTAGCTAGAGGTTATGACGGATCGTTCATGATAGCTACTAAAGCCAGGATCAAATGGGGATTAATTGGTGCCTTAGCTAGTTTAATTTTAGCCAGTTATTATTTTTATAATGACAATATTACTTTAACTTTTAGTTTTCTAATTTCAGCTGTATTCCTGCCTTTTATGGATTCTCTTAATTCTTACGAGGCGGTGTTAGTTGGTAAAAAAATGTTCAAAGATAATACCAAATACAATATCATAATAAAAATTATTGCCACTATTATAACCATCAGCGCGCTTTACCTGACTAATAATTTATTCATTCTCATATTCTGTTATTTCATCACTTACACTGTATTACGCTTCATTTTTCTACTGGTCGCTAAAAAGCAAACTAAACTAAATAATCAAATTGATCCACAAACCGTATCCTATGGTAAGCATCTAAGCTTAATGACTGTCATTGAAATAATCGCCTCACAATTAGATAAGATCTTAGTTTTTAATCGTTTGGGAGCTATAGAATTGGGAATCTACTCTTTTGCTATCGCTATGCCAGAACAAATAAAAGGGCTTTTAAAAAATATCCAATCACTAGCTCTGCCAAAATTTGCCCAAAGCCAATATATAGAAAATAGGAAAACAATGGTAATTAAAATGTTCAAACTATCATTACTAGTACTGCCAATAATTATTATTTATATTATTATTGCCCCTTATATATTCAAAATATTTTTTCCTCAGTACCTTGACGCCGTACTGTATTCTCAAATATTTTCCATTTCTTTAATCACTATATCAGCTAGTTTGCCCGTCACTTTTCTGCAATCGCAATCAGATACTAAAAAACTTTGGCAAATAAATCTGCTATCGCCGATAATCCAAATAGTCATTCTGGTTTTAGCTATTTATTTCTACGGTTTAATCGGCATGGTTTCTGCCAGAATAATTAATCGTTTCCTTAATCTATTTATTGTAACCGCAGCCATTAAAAACCAATAAATGTTATTTGCTAATTTTAATGATCATACCCCTACCAAATAGTTTAGGAAAAATATCTTTTAACAATCCTAAATCGCCATAAACCACTAACTCGTCTAATTTAAAGCCAATTGCCTTAACCCACCATCTTATATCCCTAACTGTCCAGAAACGCAAATGTTCGCCAGGATGGGAAATCCATTGCAATGGAAATCGACCCAATAAAAAACGAAGTCGATGCGTGTAATATCCGGAATTAGGCACCGAAAAAATCATAGCCTTTCTGGCTTTGATTTTTATTTTACTGATAAATTCTTCCGGATTAGGAATATGCTCAATGATTTCAAAGCCGGTAATATAATCAACTTCTGGTAATTTATCAAGTTCACTTAATTTAGAAATATCCATTTTAATAGTTTCAATTCCTAATTTTTGAGCTCGAGCTAAAATATCATCACTTACATCAACGCCAATGCCTTTTATATTATTTTTATCAGTCAAATATTTTAAAACCGCTCCATCACCGCAGCCGACATCTAAAACTGATGATCCTGGTTCTATCATTTTTACCACATAATTCATTCTCATTTTCTGCCAAGTGGATAAAACAGGCTCTTCTGTTTGTCTTTTTTTGCTCCAATAATAATCATAGCTAGCAGAATAATTATCCAACTTACTAATAGGATATTTTGTCAGTGACAATATATCTTGTTTTAAGATATAAATAAATTTTTTAAAAGCCATATTTTTATAAGCTATATTTTTTATACTTATCGATAAATTTATCAGCGATATTAGACCAATCATGTTCTTTAGCATATTCCCTGCCAGCCTCGCCCATTTTTTTTCTTAAACTATCATCATCTAGAAGTTGGGAAATTTTACTAGCAATATCATCTATATCCTCATTTTTAGCAATTAAGCCAGTTTTACCGTCAACTACGGCATCTTTAATGCCGCCAGCATCAGAAGCCACACTGGGTTTGCCACAAGCACCAGCTTCTAAATAAACAATGCCAAAACCTTCGCATTTTAAATCACTAGAAAATGTGGGGGTATGAACATAGATATCGCATAAGTGAAAATATCTTATTAGATCTTTACCGCTAACACGACCTAAAAATTCAACTTTTTCATTTAAGTTTAAACCATTTACTAAATTCTTTAAAAAAATTTCATGCTTGCCATCGCCTACTATTAAATATTTTAGATTGGGATATTTATCTTTTATTTTATCAAGAGCATAAATTGCCAAATCATAACCCTTACGGGGAATTAATTTTCCAACAGTAAGTAGAACTTGATTATTTTTATATTTTCCCCTAATTTCTGACATCTCAGGCACATCAACAAATCTAGAAAAATTAACACCATTATGGATAATTGAAATGTTATACTCTTCTTGTGCGTATTCTTTTATTTTATCTTTAGTAAATTTACTAGCCACTATAACTTCTTTGGCTTTTCTATAAGAATATTTCAACAAATATTTAGCTGGCCATTTAATCAATGGCGCTAAAGCATAAGTACCCTGGCCACCCATAATAAAAGGTAAATGATATTTTTTAGCAGATCTAGACGCCATAAATGATAGTGGATATTCAAATAGAGAATGAACTAAGGTAAACCCTGACAAATCAATTGTTTTAAAATATTCCCAGATATACCATTTCCAAAAAAGTAATCTTGGACTCTCAGAATCTTTAAAGCCCAAAATTGGTTTTGGCAAAACATATTTAATATCATACGGCACATTTTCCACTGCCCTTGATCTACCTTCTCCGGGTATTTTTGGTAAAAATAAAACAAAATCAATGCCTTTTTTATGTAGCTCAAGACAATATTCATAGGTAAAATTACCAGTGCCAAATGTTCTATCAAAATCAGGCGAAAAAACAGCTATCTTCATGATATTTTAGCTTTAACTAATTTAATAAATTGTAAGTAAAATCTAGGCGTTAAAAAATAATAAGCTCCGATAACATAGGTGTACTTATAATGAAAACGATATATTTTAGCTAACCAAGGCGGCTGAGCCACCCCAACACGACCAGCGAATTTTTCCAAATTATCCCAATCAAAATCTTTGCCTTCCTGATCCTTTAACATTTCATATAATTTAGTTTTAAAGTAAGGTACTGGCAAACTAGCGGCACACATAACCTTTAAACCATTCTCAGCTAAAAATTTTTCTGTCTCCTTGATTGTTTCCCTAGTTTCACCCGGTAAGTTTAAAATGGAATAAAGACCAATATTAATACCTAATTTTTTACAAACATTAATAGCGTTTCTGACTTCAGATAATTTTATTTGTTTTTTAGCCATATCTAAGACTTTTTGCGACCCCGTTTCAAAACCGATATTAATCCTTACACACCCAGCTTCTTTCATCTTTAGAGCTATATCTTCAGTAACATCAGATGCTCTAGCATTACCACCCCATTTAATATCTAAATTATTTTCTTTTATTAAATCACAAATTTCTATAACTCTATTTTTATCAATCAAGAACTCCCAATCCTGAAAATAAATTCCCTTAATATTGAAATTTTCAGCTAAATATTTCATCTCCTTAACAACATTTTCTGGAGTACGAGTAATATAACGACCTTTCATCATTTCTTTGAGACAGTAAATACAATTAAAAGGACAACCACGTGATGACATCATTAGAGCAAATGGTTTAGGAATATCAGGAAAAGTATAACGATATTTATCCATTGGTAGTAAATCATATGATGGGTAAGGTAAATCATCCAAATGAGCGTTACGCATAGCATCTGGATTATTAACCACTTTATTATCTTTCCAATACGAAATACCGGCTATCGCGGATGTATCGCTACCATTAGCTAGTGCTGTTACTAATTCATCAATAATTAATTCTGGTTCTCCTCTGACAACAAAATTAATATTACTATTTTGTAAGATCCAATCTGGCATTACTGTGCCGTGAGAACCAGCTATAATGGTATGAGGTATATCGATGCTATTGATAATCTCAACTAAATTACTAATCAATAATTTAATATGGCTATGAGATGGCACTTCCCATCGATCAATAGGCGTGGAGGTTAAAATAAAAATATCAGGATTAAAATCTTTAATCTCCCTAATAGTATCTTCTAAAGTTAAGTTAAGAGCATTAGCATCAACTAATTTTATTTCGTGCTTTGTTCTAAGTAAACTAGCAATATAAGCTAAGTCTAGCGGCTGCCGCTTTCGAGCAAGCCTATTTAACTTGCCAGTAAACAGACAGGGATTGAGAATAAATATTTTCATATTTTATGTTAAAATAATTAAAATTTTTATTAGTATAAAAAAATAGATTTAATTGTTATTTATTTTTTACCGTAAAAATAAATTCCACTAGCCACATTAATACTTTTATCTAAAATAAATTTATCAATGTATTTTAGTGGACTAACAATTATTTTTGTTAAATTTTTTATAATTTTATTTTTAGTAAATATTTGAACATACTCAACAATAATCCAAGCTAGAGCTGATCCTGCTCCTACAGCTACACCTATTTTTATTTCAGTAAAATCTTTGCATAAAATTCTCAAACCATTAATAGTCCATCTTTGGTAATCCTCTGGAGCAGCATGATAGGGTTGTAAGAAAGGCACACCAATATAAATTTTTCCTTCGGTTTTTAAAACTCTATGTATTTCTGCTACTATTTCTTGAAGATTAACAACATGTTCTAAGACGGCATCACAAATAGCCATATCAATACTTGTGTTTTCAAAAGGTAAATTATTACCAAAAGCTTTAATATCAGCCTTAGCATATGGATCTATGTTTATAACACCCTTGATTGGATGACTGCCTGAACCAATATTTATTACCTTATCACCACTAATTTCTATCTTATTATAATTTTTAGTTGGATGAAATAAACCGTCGCGGAGAAATTATTTTTTTAACCACATACTTTATAATTTATCGGTCAAATTTAATTATTAATTTTATTTAATAAAATTAACTATAGAATTGGCTCTTTTAGACCAACTATATTTTTGAACATCATTGTACGATTGTTTGGATATTTTATCACTCAAAAGGCTGTTTTGCAAGATTAACATAATATTTTCAGCCATTTTTTTGGAATTATCTGGTTCTACTAAGACAGAATTACCGTTATTTAATATTTCCCTGATGCTGGGCAAGTCAGAGGCAATAATTGGCCTTTGGGATGCCATATATTCGAATAGTTTAAGTGGTGAAGTATAAGTGCTAGAAATAGTGCTTTTAGCCGAATTAGGCAAAACTAGGACATCTGCCGCCTTCAGATAAGATGGGATCAGGTATTGTGGTAAATGTCCGATAATTAAAATATTTCTTAAGTCTTTATTTTTATTCTTAAAATCTAAGATATCCTTATCTGTGCCACCAATAATTACAACCAACTCATGATCAGTTAAAAAAGACGAGGCTTCAGCCAAAGTTTGGACACCTTTCCATTTATAAAGATGGCCCGTATAAACAATAATGTTTTTATTAATTGGCAAATTAAGTTTTTGTCTTAATTCTTCTTTTGATTCTTTGATATCTAAAAATTGATCCAAGTCGACTGCATCCGGTGCTACTAGTATTTTATCACCCAATAAACCATTTGCTATTAATTCATCTTTCAAGCCATTTGTAATGGCAATTATTTTATAACACTTACGCCAATATTTTAGATAATGTTTTTTATTTTGCGGAAGATTATGTGCTTCCCAAATTACTTTTTTAGAAAAAAATTGAACTAAGGGCAATAGCTGTTCATCTCGAAGATAAAATATATAATCCTGTTTATTTTTTTTAAAAAATAAATAAGGCAATAATCCTAAAATGAAAAATAAAAATTGAAATTTAATATAAATGCCAAACGGCCTATTAATTAAAAAAATTGGGTCAAATGTTTTAAGGGTTGTTATTTTAAAATTTTCTTTCACCCGATAATAATCAAAGGTATCGATTTTTTTAAATTCTTTGGTGTTTAAACGAGTTGGCAAAACCAATTCTAAATCTATACCACTAGAAGAAAAAGCCTCACACATCTTCATGATTTGCAAGCCATGGGCTTTTTCAGTTGGAATACGCGCATTAGCGATATATATTATTTTCATTTCACCCTGTTAAATAAGATTTAAGTCTTTTTTTAATAAAACATTTACCATGGTATGTCTTAAGATATTTCTCTCTGTGTGTTGCATCATTTTGATTTAAACATGCCTCATAATAGATTAATTTAAATGGTCGTCTATTCTTTGTTGATTCTACTAATCCTTCTTGATGTTGTTTAAATCTTAATCTTAAATTTTTTGTAAATCCTGTATACATTTTTCTATCTTTGTTTGAAAGTAGTATATAAACATAATAAAACATATTATAAAAAATTTAAGATTTATTTAACAGGGTAAATCCAATTATCATACCAAACTTGAAACATTAGTAGTGTCCATATTTTTTTGCGATGATCTATTTTCTGGCTTCTATGCTCTTTTAAAATTTTATCTACATAATCATAATTAAAAATACCCTGCTTTCTAATATGATCGTGGCTCAGTAAATCATCAGTAAAATCTTTTAATTCATTATTAAGCCATTTGGCCACTGGCACCCCAAAACCCTTTTTAGATCTATTGATAATATTATCGGGCAATTTATCTTTCATTAATTCCTTTAGAAGATACTTACTAGTAAAGCCTTTTAACTTTAACTTATAAGGCAAAGCATTGATAAAATCTACTAGGCGATAATCTAAAAATGGCGCCCTGACTTCCAATGAATTATACATAGAGGCACGATCGGCCTTCACTAAAATATCATCAGCTAGATATTGTTTTAAATACAAATAAATTAATCTATTTTCTAATGTTTCATTTTTGACATTATTTAATAAGTTTTCTAATTCTAAAAAACTGTCCTTAAAATCAATGCCAGATAAAATATTATCAGAGAATAAATTATTATTTTCATCTGGATTAAATGAACCCAGCCAAATCTGATTTTGTATTTCTGTTTTATAATCATAGCCGGATATCAATCTTTTTAATTTAAAATCAAAACTAAAATTATTATAGGATACCGGCAATAGATTAATTATTTTTTGCAAAACATTAATAGCAGATGGCGGCAAATGACGAATTAATTTGGCAATTTTCAGGGCTTGAAAAGTTGGATAGCCAGCCAAAAGTTCATCCCCGCCATCCCCACCTAGGGCCACGGTAACACTGTCTCTGGTAAATTTGGATAATAAATGAGTAGGAAAAATAGAAGCATCAGCAAATGGCTCATCATTAATTTGGGCAATGTCTGACATCGCACCAAGTAAATCACTGGCCAAACAATTAAGATGATGATGATCAGTTTTAAAAATATCAGATACTTGCTTAGCATAACTTGATTCATCAAATGATTTATCATCAAAACCGATGGAAAAAGTCTTTACTTTTTGGGATGAATTTTTAGCAGCGTAATAAGTAATAGTTGATGAATCAATCCCGCCAGAGAGAAAAATACCCAAAGGAACATCAGCTACCAATCTTTTTTTAACAGCATCAGATAATAAATTATCAAGATTTTTTAAAATAGCTGATTTATTATATTTATTGGTTTCTGATTTACTAAAAGTAATATCCCAATATCTTTTGTTGATTAATTTATTATCCTGCCAAACCAGTAAATGTCCCGGTTCTAATTTACTAACATTTTTGATTATGGTTTTGGGGGTGGGCACATACTCATAAATAAAATATTTATTCAGACTATCAAAATCAATTTCTTTTTTAATCAAGTTATGCTGTAATATAGCTTTTAATTCTGAAGCAAAAATAAAAGTATTATTTATAACACTATAATATAAAGGTTTTTTGCCTAATCTATCTTTAGCTACAGTTAATTTACGACGTTTTTGATCCCAAATAGCTAAGGCGAACATGCCATTTAATTCACTAAAACATTCTTCGCCTTTTTCTTCATAAAGATGAATAATGACTTCGGTATCTGTTTTACTTTTAAAACGATGGCCCTTTTTCTCTAAATCAGATCTAAGCTCTAAAAAATTATAAATTTCTCCATTAAAAACTATCCAGATGGTATCATCTTCATTGGACATGGGTTGCCTACCAGTTGATAGATCAATAATAGAGAGCCGTCTGAAACCAAAATATAAATTTTCAAAATTATAAAAACTCTCGTCATTAGGACCACGACGAGCCAAGCTTTTGGTCATGTTTTTTATAACTTCATGATTACCTAAACCATGAAAACCGGCAATACCGCACATAAATTATAGTTTATGAAGTTTGATTGGTGCTATTAATCTCTGAATTAGCTTTCAGGCAAATAAAATCAAATTCAATTTGATCAAAGCCTCCAACCCAGTAACACCAAATCCGGCTACAAAAATTAGGATTTAAGTTAGCTAATTTTGAAATAAATTTACTGGTCACTCTCAAAAAAGAAATAGTGTTATTACTATAACCCATTCCAGATAGTAGATGGAAAAATGCTAACCAGCTTAATTCCATTTTTTTTAGCTTAAAATCAATACCAAAATAACCATGTTTAATAAAGCTTTTATTAAAATAAAGCGGAAAGGTTACATCAAAACCATGACTGTGTTCGGTATGAGTAAAACCACGGCTAAAATGAGGCACTTTGATTATTAACTTACCGCCTGGCTTTAAAATACGATGGATTTCTGTCATTACTAAAAATGGCTTGTCCAAATGTTCTAAGACATGATCCGCCTCAACTAAATCAAAAGTGTTATCATCAAAAGGATAAGGCATGACATTTAAGTCATGCTGGACATCTGGTTGGGTCAAATCATTCCAATCAATATTGATATAACCTGGCTTTTTCAAACCACCAGCACCCAAATTTAATTTATTCATAAAAATTAATTTTTTCTTTAATTATATAAATTTTCTGCTGGCTTGATTGATGATAAATGCGCATAATCATTTCAGCTAATAATCCTATTAGAATCAATAGAACGCCAACTATAAAAAACAAAGCTATTAAAATTGGTAATGGTGTCTCGATAAAACTTTTACCGCCCCAGAATTTATAGTAAATTGCTAAAGCAAAAAGTAAAAAACTTAAGATTATGGAATAAAACCCGCCTTTGCCAAAAAAATAAATTGGTTTAGTTGAATAACCGCTTAAAAACTTAATTACGACTAAATCTAAAAATACTTTCAAAATTCTTTCCATACCATATTTTGAAGTGCCAAATTTTCGTGGGGAAAAATTAACTTCTACTTCAGCGATTTTAGCGCCCTGCCAAGAAGCTAAAACAGCGATAAAACGATGCATTTCGCCATATAGTTTAACATTTTTTATAACTTCTTTACGGTAGGCTTTCAAACTGCAGCCAAAATCGTGAATCTTAACGCCACTTATTTTAGCAATCATCCAATTGGCAACATTAGATGTTAACTTGCGACTAAAAAATTGTCCTTGCCAACGATTTTTACGCCAGCCAGAAACTAAGTCATAACCTTCATCAATTTTAGATAATAATAATGGAATATCGGCCGGATCATTTTCTAAGTCAGAATCTAAGAAAATTAGAACATCACCTTGGGCAGATTCAATACCAGCTGCCCAACCAGCTGTTTGTCCGAAATTTTTACGGAATTTTATAATACGCCAATCATTTTTATTATTAACTAAGCCCTTTAAGATCTCAAAGCCATTATCAGTTGAACCATCATCAATAAAAATAATTTCAGTTGATTTGCCAATTGAAGAAATAAGTTTATTTAATTTTTCCACCAATAGGGGCAGATTTTCTTCTTCATTATAAAATGGGATTATCAGCGATAGATACATATTTTTATTTAATTGTATTTAATTTATAAATTTTAACATCTGGCCCAACTGCCTTCTTATCAACTAATAATTTACCAATAAAATCAGCTGGTATGTTTTCAATAATATTATAAGCTGAACCACTAAACTCTTTAACTAATTCAGTTCTAGGCATCAGTTCTTCTCCTAAATAGTAAGACCGTCTGGTAGTATAAGAATCAATGACATAATACTGATATTCTCCCATGTTTTTGGGCAAACTTAGAATTAAATCTAACGGCCAGACACAGTAACCATCTGAAATATTTTTATCCCACATAATGTAATCACGACTTCTTAAACTAGAATTATTAGTCTGTTGCTGATCATAAATACACTTACTATTCCTAGTTAAATTAAATTCCCAGGAATTAGTAATTATCTTTGAATCGGATGGTAAATTACTTTCTATCCATTTTTGAGCCAAAATCCTAGTATCTGTCTGAGTTAGCATCTTATCAAAAACCAGGGCATTTTTCAATGGTAAAAATATCACCAGAAAACATAAAATAATTAGCAAAAAAATCGATTTTATTTTAAGTATTTTAATTACCTGATCTAATCCAAACCCAGCTAACATGGCTAAAATCGGTAAAAATAATAACACATAGCGCGGTTCAAAATGAAGTAAGAAATAATATAGAAATGGAGCTAGAATAGGAATTAAAATAAAAGAAAAAAATAATTTTTTATTTTTAAAAAATAAAATCAAACCTCCGACTAAAGATAAGAAAAGCAATACTGTTTCTAAATAATACAAAGTAAAAAACATCTCCCCAATAACTTGCCAAAAACCAACTAAAGATTTAACAGCGGTAGTGGTTGAATCTTCCCCAAAGGCGATACGATAAAACTCTTGCGGATAAGTTATAATACCAAAAATAAATATCGCTAGCGATATAGCCACACCAACCCAAAACTTGCAACTAAATATTTTTTCTTTAAACGATAATTTTAGAAATAAAAAATGAAACATAGCCAAAAATACACCATACAGCACATGAATATAATCTGTAGCACCAGCTAAGCCAATAAAAATACCTGTTAGAATATAATTGCGCCAACTGGGATTTTTTAAAATATTAATAGCAAAATACAGTGCTAGTAGAGCAAAAAATCCACCCACATTCCAATGCTTTACAAAATGGCCCTGATGAATAGGCAACCAACTAACAGCATAAATTAAAGCAGCTAACAGCCCAGCACGATAAGAAAATATTTTTTTAGCAATAGCATAAATTAAATAAACCACGGCTACCGAAAAAAATACATTAACCACGCGTCCAATTAAAAAGAAGCTTTCTGGATTGAGAACAAAGTAATCTCGTAAATTAGATAGGGATGAAAAGTTCCCCGACATATAAACCAAAATAAACCAGGGCACGAAAAAAATTAATAAAACCCAGGGAATCAGTGTAGGATAATACAGAAGTCTAAAAATATCCGGTTCTAAAACTGGAAAAATATTTTTTTGATACATCATTTTCATCGCTCCGCCTACAATGGATTTTTCATCCCCCACAAATAAACCCGGCAAGCCGTAAGTCACACCCCAAACACGCAAAACAAAAGCCAACAACAAAATCAAAATAATAAGATAATTAGATTTTATAAATATTTTTATCTTATTAATTACTAACATGACTTAATTTATTAATTTTTTTATTTAAATAAACAATTAATAATTTTGGTTCTTTGATCACTCTAATAATCTTATCATATAACTTCATTAATTTCATTTGATATTGGCCGATAATCGAAAACTCAGTGTGCCATAAATTACCAGTTAAAACTTTTTCTAATTCGCGCTTATGATTTAATTTAAAAGGAATGGGAATGTGGTGATTTAAAGGATAGACCACATTAAGATTAATGTAGGATTTAAGATGATCTATTTGATCAAAATCAAAATTACGACTTCTTAAAATAGAACGGCAATTATTACCTTCTATCTTAAAATCATCCCAAGTAATATTTTCTTTAATCAAATGATCAGATTTAGCTAAATCATAAATATCCGTGCCAGGATAAGGAACCATGGAAAACACATCCACATAAGCCAAGCCTGATTTTTGGATAAAATCAATAGTTTGCACCATATCATTTACTGTTTCATCTGGCGAACCAATAATAAAGGAGCCAAATGAGGGCAAACCAACCTTTTCACACAAAGCTACGGCCCGATAAGCTTGACTGGTTTTAACAGAATTATTCTTTAAATAAGAAAGCATATTTTGCGAGCCAGATTCAATGCCAAATCTAACTAAAATACACCCAGCCTCTTTCATTTTTTTAAGTGTGGCTTCATCAACTGAAGAAACACGAGCATGGCAAGACCATTTTATTTTTTTATTGAGTCCTTCAGATATAAACTTATCACAAAGATCTGAAATATATTTTTTATTAGTAACTAATTCATCATCTAAAAAAGAAATGCCCTCAATATCATATTTTTCCATCAACCATTTTATCAAACTAATCACATAATCAACACTATGCATTCTAAATCTTCTCTGCCACATATTTTTTGAGCCGCAAAAAACACAATCAAAGGGGCAACCGCGCGATATCAGTAAAACCACCACCTTTTTAAGATCGCTTTCTAACCTAATACCATGGAAATATCTTTTCATATCTACCAAATCATAAGCAGGATAAGGCAAAATATCCAAATCCGCAATTAATGGCCTATAGCCGTTAAATATTATCTGGCCATTAATTTTTTCGTAGCAACCCAATTCTTGAGTGGGGAAAATACCTTGTTTTAATTTACTCAGTATTTCTGAAAGGGTTATTTCACCCTCTCTCACCACTACAATATCAAAATCACTTTTAGATAAAATATCTTCGGGTAGGATTGTCCCGTGATAACCACCTAAAATCAGAAATATATTAGGATGTTTAGTTGTGATAGTACTAGCCAACTTAGCTACAGAATCTATAACATCTGTTGTAGCAGTAAAACCAATAGATAATATATTATAATCTTGATTTAACTTATTAAATTTGGACATAATACAGTCATAATCGCCATCAATGATTTTAACTTCAAAGTTTTTAGAGCGACAATAACCAGCTAAAGTAAAAATACCAACCTTATTAACTCTTCCAAAGTTAACTAATAATATGTCTATAGTTGGTTTATTTATTGCTGGCATTATTTTTTATTTTGGTAAATAGCTAAATGCTGATTAATATTTTTCTGCCAATTGAAATTGTCTTTGACAAAATTCTCCGCTTCTTTGCTCATCTTCTGATATAAATCATGATCGTTTTTCAATAATTTTATTTTATTAGACAAAGCTTTAATATCCCTGGGTTCGACTATAAAACCCGATTTGTTGTTGGCTATGGCCTCTGGTATGCCACCACTGTTGGTGCCAATAACCGGTAAACCATTTATCTGCGCTTCCAAATAAACTATGCCTAAACCTTCAACATCATCTTTAGTAGCGTCAAAAAATGACGGCATGGAAAAAATTTGAGCTGATTGATAATAATTCATTATTTCTTCACGTTTAACTGCTCCAGTAAAAATAATCTGATCATGTATATTATTGTCCTTAGCATAATTTTCTAATATTTGTTTGTCACCCCCGCCAACTAAGATTAATTTTACTTTACTATCTTTCAATTGTTCTACAGCTTTAATTAAATCTAAAGCTCCTTTTCTTTCTACTAACCTACCCACAAATAAAACCACAAAATCATCAGATTTTATTTTAAATTTCTCTCTAACATCATATGATTCACTTAATTCTAAAGTTGAAATACCTGGATAGGTCACTTCAATCTTCTCTGGATCTAGTTTATGTCTGATCATCATTAATTTTTTAGTTGAATTGCTAAAAGCTAAAATCTTATAAACCAAGCTTAGAGTTAAACTCTGAATAATCTTAGTAGTAAAACTGCCTTTAGTAGTAACCACTTCTGTGCCATAAACAGTTAAATAAGATTTAAGGCCAAACAATTTAGCAGACAAGGCCACAAAAAAACCCAGTGGGAAAAAGGTGGTAGTATGAACTATATCAAATTTATTATTTTTGATTATCCTAAAAACATCAAACGCTAAATTAAAGATTGATTTCTTTTTTAAAATGTTTATTTTTAAGTCCCCAATATTTTCCCATTTGGCTTCAGAAGCAAAAACAAAAACTTCTATTTCTATCTCTGGATGTATCTTCTTAAAAAAGTAGGGCAATTCAAAACTATAAGTGGCCACACCCCCGATTCTAGGTGGAAAATTATCAGTGAAATAACCTATCTTCATTTTTTAAATTGATTTATTATTTTAACAACTAACTTATCTAAATTATGGTTTTCAACCACTTCCTGCCTTAATTCTAATTCCATTTTATTTTTTTCATCATCTGATAAATCTTTAAGCCACTTTATTTTTTCTGCTAGCTGATGTGGGTTATTTTTTTCTACCATTAATTCTTTTGGTAATATAGTTTCAAAGGCCTCATTGGAAGTTAAAACCAAACAGCCACAAGCCATCGCTTCCAAAACCACCTTATCAACACTGCCAGTGCCGCTCATATTGATGAATAAATCTGTTTGTTGATAATAGACGGGCATATTTTGATTTGGAATCCAACCAATAAATTCGACCCGTTCCTCTAGGTTCATAGCTGTTACCATCTGTTTTAAATTATTTAAATACTGACGTTGAACTTCTAAAATAACATCGCCGATTATTTTTAATTTAATACTCTTGTCACCTAAAATATCAAGTGCTTTAATAATTGATTCGTAATCCTTAGTTGGAGAAATACGGCCAACAGAAACAATATTAAAATTTCCTTGACTTTCAACTTTAGATTTTAGACTTTTAAACTTATCTATATCAATACCATGTCCGATAACAGCAACTTTTTTAGGAAACAAGGGGTATCTAAAACTAGATAAAGAGGCGGTAATTATCCTATTAGCTAACAATTCCATTAGACGACGGCGCCAATTAACTTGCTTATGGGTATACCAACTAACTGTGTATTTGCCAAAAATTTTAGCCAGTGGAGCTGATAAAATAGTGTATTCTGGATTCATATGACAAAATAAGCCATCTACTTTAGGTAAAATATTAATTAATTTATGCCATAAAACAAAAACTTTTTTTATTTTCCCCTGATCTGGTAAAAAGATAACTTCAACATTATTCGGTAACTCACTAGCATCTCCAGATTGCCAAGAAATAACATAAAGCTTATCTAAATTCTCCCCTATTTTTTTAACCCAATTCCAAGTAAAGCCGGCTAAAGCGTCATTTCTATCAACTTTTCTGGTGATCATTAATAATTTCATAATTATGGATTAATTTTTTAAAAAAGAAAAAACAGCATTCAGCGAACTAAAAGATGATTTTATTTCCTCTGGATGAGTAAATAATCTCCTTAATCTCATCACAATATACTTGGGACGAAAATAATATTTTTTATAACAATAATGATATAGCTGTAAAATTTCTTCTTGAGTTATATTTGGCAATTTCATAACTGGTTTTGACAGGTCATAATCATCCCAATTATAAGTCATGATTAAATCCAGAGCTTTAGCCTCTTCAAACATTTGGGTACCGGGATAAGGAGTGGTGATATTAAAAATAGCAATTTCCGGATTTAATTCAATAGCAAAATGAAGCGTCTCTAAGACGGTCGCTTTAGTTTCTATTGGATTACCAATCATAAAAGCACCTCGCACATCTATTTTGGCCTTCTTAGTTAATTGAACAATTTTTTTAACCAGATCAATTTTAATATTTTTATTAATAGAATTTAAAACGTTTTGATTACCACTTTCAATGCCATACATAATCTGATGACAGCCAGATTTTTTCATTAGCTTGAGAAGATCCAAATCTATAAAATCAACCCTGGAGAAACAGCACCAAGACAAATTTATTTTATTCTCCAGTAACAACTCACAGAATTCTTTAACATTCTCTTTATGGGTTGTGAAAGTATCGTCGTAAAACATTATTTGCTTGATGCCGAAATCATTTTGGAGCATTTTTATTTCTGCTATTAAGGATTTGGCCGAACGAAAAACCATATTATTGCCTAAAGTCTTATTACAAAAGGTGCAACGCCCCGGACAGCCACGACTAGTTAACATACTAATGGCTGGTAATTTCTTATAAGAGCCCTTGGCTGGATAATATTTGTCCATGGGTAGTAAATCATAAGCCGGAAATGGTAATTCATCCAAATTCATTATTCTGGGTCGAGGAACATTAATGATAACTTCATTATCTTTTTTATAAATAATACCCCTAATCTCTGATAAATCTTGGCCAGCTAAAATTTCATAAAGAGTAATCTCTCCCTCCCCGCAAACCACTAGATCAACTACTGATTGAGAAATAACCTCGTCTGGCAAAGCCGCACAATGAGCTCCGCCAAAAATAATTTTTGTTTCTGGATAAACCTCTTTTATAATTTTAGCCATTTCATAAGCATTCTTTATAGCAGCGGTAGTAGCAGTAAAGCCGACATATTTGGCTCTAAAATTTTCTAAATTATTTTTTAAATAATTTTCAAAACCCTCAACTGAAATTTTTTCCGCCGGAGCATCAATAATCTTAACTAAATATCCCTTAGACCTGACATAAGCGGCCATAGAAGCTATGCCTAAAGAAGGAAAAGACGAATCAATCTTTTGCCAGATATTACTTTCCCTTTTAAATAAAGTTGGATTTATTAACAGGACATCTAACATAATTATTAAAAATTAATTATCTTTAATAAATCCCATGATAAAGAAGTATTTCTAATTAAATAATTAATTATGGTATAAATTATTAGAATCAAGATTATGACATATTTATTTTTTAATTTTGATAAACCATACGCACTAATCATAGCCAGAAGCGGCACAAAAATAAAAGCAATTCTCTGAGTAAGGCCAGGCCAAGCTAAAAAAGCAATTGAAGACGGCAAAAGAGCTAATAAAATTTTAATTCTTTGAATATTACGATTTTGATATTCCTGATATAAACCATAAAGAAAAATCGGCCAACCAGCCAAAAACAACCAACCTAAAACCTTGATCAGCAAAAAAATGCTCCAATTAATACCCGGATCAGCCGTATTTAAAATTGTGGCATCAACCGCATACAAATACCTGTCAATGTAAGAAAAGCCAAAATTTAAATAAACAAAAATATAATATAAAATAGGAATAATCAAAAATAAAACGGCTGTCTTAATTAATTCTTTTATTTTCTGCCACAAATTTAATGGTAAAAACAAAATTAAAACACTTAAAGTAATTAAACCTAGGGCACCATACTCTTTAAATAAAACACCAATTGATGAAGACAATATAGCTAGATAAAAAAACTTTTTTTGACTGGTTTTAAAATAATTAACAGCTAATAAAACAGTTAAAATAAAAAAGAACCAACCACCGATATCGGTGCGATAGGTGGGTCCGTAATTAATCAAACAATAATTAGTAAAAAATAAAACACTGGCCATTAAAGCTATTTTATTACTTTGATAAATATTTTTAACTAATTCATAAAAAACCCAAATAATTAAAAAATAAAAAAACAAATTAATAAAAAACATACCACTATACTCGCCACCCACAAATTGACCTGTAAAAATAGAAGCATAAAGCATTAATGGAGTGGTCAGAATCCTGGTTTTTAGCATTTTTTCTGTTTCATCACCATAAAGATTGTGATCATAATCCTGACCTTGAATAATCTTCATAGCTCCCAAATAAGATGGGGCATCGCCATTTAATTGCAGGGGATAGCGGACAAAGAAAAAAGCCAAGAGTAAATTGGCCAAAGCTAGGATAAAAAGCCAAAAATAAAATGATTTGATTATTTTTGAATAATTTATGGTCATAGATTGAGCTTAAAATTTACCAAAATTTTTAGTTATTTATCACCTATTGATTTTGCAATAATGATATGGTAAGATAAGCGAGTTAAAAAATAAATAAATATTCGGCTTATTTTACAAGTAAAATAAATCATAACTACCACTTAATACTACCAGTAAATTAAGATAAATTCAACCATTTATATGATTCCATTTGTCGACTTAAAAACCCAATACCAATCGCTAAAAAACGAAATTAGCGAGGCTGTATCCGGAGTTTTAGAAAAAACCAATTTTATCTTGGGCGAACCAGTGACTAAGTTTGAGGAAGATTTTGCCAGTTTTTGCAATTCTAAATACTGCGTCGGCGTTTCATCTGGCACTGATGCCCTGTGCCTAGCCTTGAAGGCTTTAGATATAAGCTCAAAAGATGAGGTTATTATACCAGCCAATACTTTCATAGCGACTGCCATTGCCGTTTCCCAAACCGGAGCCACGCCAGTTTTAGCCGATGTTGACCATATAACATTCAACCTTGATTTGGATAAATTAGAGTCTAAAATAACCGCTAAAACCAAAGTTATTATTCCTGTTCATTTATACGGGCGCATGGTGGATATGGAAAAATTAATATCCATAGCGAATAAACATAATTTGAAAGTAGTCGAAGACGCCTGCCAAGCCCATGGTGCTACCTGGAAAAATAAACCAGCCGGCTCATATGGAGATATTGGTTGTTTTTCTTTTTACCCTGGAAAAAACTTGGGTGCCTATGGCGATGCCGGCGCTGTGGTCACTTCCGATGAAGCTATTTATGAAAAAGTAAAAATGCTGAGAAATTATGGCTCTAAAGTAAAATATCATCATGATATTATCGGTTATAATAATCGGATGGATACCATCCAAGCAGCTATTTTAAATGTCAAACTTAAATATTTGCCCGACTGGAATAATAAGCGATTAAATAATGCCAGATTATACAACCAAAAACTGTCGGATATAAAAGAAATAATCCTGCCCCGAATTCCTGAGGAATCAAACCGCCATGTTTTTCATTTATATGTTATTAGAGCTCAAAAAAGAGACGAGCTTTTAAAATACATAAATGATAATGGCGTCCAGGCTGGTATTCATTATCCTATTCCTATTTATTCTTTGGGAGCTTACACAGATCTTAAATTAAATAAAACTGATTTTAAACTAACCGAACAACTCTCACAAGAAATAATCTCTTTGCCTATGTTTGCCGAGCTAAGTCTGGAACAAATTGAAACAGTATCTGATTTGATTAAAAAATTCTATCAAACAGAACAATTCAATAATAATTTCCAATTCAATCCGGTTAACAAAAAAGAATCAATTAATTTTGGCTTGATTGGTTATGGCTATTGGGGCCCAAATTTTGCCAGAGATATTAATGAATCTAAAAACGGCCATCTAAAATATGGCGCTGATTTAAGCGAAGTAAATCTAAAAAAAATAAAAGAAAAATATCCGCAAGTTATTGCCACTAGCGATTACCATGATATCTTAAGAGACCAAAGTATTGATGCGGTGATTGTGGCTACTCCCACCAAGACTCATTACCAGATTGTCAAAGAAGCGATTTTAGCCAAAAAGCATGTCTTTGTAGAAAAACCTATGTGCTATAAAGTGGAAGAAGCCAAGGAACTAGTTGATTTAGCCCAAGCTAATGGAGTTAAATTAATGGTGGGACATATTTTCCTTTTCAACCCGGCGGTTAATTATATTAAAAAAATTATTGATGAGGGACAAATTGGAAAATTGCGACACTTACATTTCCAACGCCGAAATCTGGGCCCTATTAGACAAGATATTAATGTAATGTGGGATTTGGCGCCGCATGATATTTCTATGGTTTTGTATTTTATAAATAAAATGCCAATATCTGTGGTCGCCTCAGGCGAGACATTCTTACAAAATGGCAAGCCAGGCATGTATGATGTGGTTTCAGTGAGTCTAAAATTTCCTGATAATATTATAGCTAATATGGTTTTTAGTTGGATTGATCCGATTAAAATCAGAGATATGACTATTGTTGGAGCTCAAAAAATGATTTTATTTGATGATGTCAATCAATCAGAAAAAATAAAAATTTTCAATAAGAATGCTAGTGTTTTAGAAAATACTAGGGATGTAACTTTCGGCGAATATCAAATTAATATTAACAATGGCGATATTTCTATTCCATCCATAGACCAAAGAGAACCACTAAAGGAAGAGATAAATCATTTTATTGATTGTGTTATTAATAATAAACAACCATTAACTGACGGATTTAATGGTTTAATAGTTGTTAAAGTATTATCAGCTCTGCAAGAATCATTGGATAATAATTCTCAGTTAATAACTTTATCATGAGGTTCTTTTAAAAGGAGATTAATTATGACAGAAAAAGAAAAATTAAACATTAGCGATCCCAAAAGAAATATTCGCGATGTTTTAGTTGGAGAAAATGTTAGGATATATGATTTTGTCAATTTATACGAATGTGAAATAGATAATGAGACGCAAATCGGCACTTTCGTAGAGATACAACGCAATGTTAAGATTGGGAAAAGATGTCGCATCCAATCACATACCTTCATTTGCAGCAGCGTAACAATTGAGGATGAAGTTTTTGTCGGACACGGCGTGATGTTTATCAATGATAAACATCCTAATATGGAAAAAACTTTAAATAAGACTTGGACTCTTTCTCCAGTTTTGGTAAAAAGAGGTGCTACTATTGGCAGTGGGGCGGTTATTATGGGTGGAGTAACTATTGGCGAAAATGCCACTATTGGCGCTGGAGCGGTAGTAACCAAGGATGTGCCAAATGGAGCCACTGTAGTTGGCGTGCCAGCTAAGATAATCAATCCTTAAAATATTCAAACAAAAAAACAAGGTGATGATCATCTTGTTTTTTATTAAAAAATTATTTCTTAATCCCCAATCTCAAATAAATCACCGGCTTGGAAATACGCCACCAATCACGTAGTGGTACCATTTTAGTGTACCCCTTTTCCTTAAAATAACGCTTAGTTACTGGCACTTCTTTAACTCGTGACTTATTTATTCTAACAGCTTGGCAAAGTAAATATGGCTCTAATTCATAATGATTCAACCACTCCTGATTAAGATCAACTTTATCAAGAAAGGATGTTCTAACAGCCCTAAAACCATTGGTACCATCAGTAAAGGGAAAACCGGTAAATAGTCTGATAAAAATACCATAAGCCCTAGTAGTAATCCTCCTAAAAAGTGGAATATTTTCAACCTCCCCACCTTTAAGCCATCTTGATCCCTGCACCAAATCGTAGTCGCCGCTTATAATCGGCTCTACTACTCTAGGAATTTGTTCTGGCGGATCTTGATCATCGCCACCCATCACTGCGATAATTTCCATGCCGTCAGCTTTGGCTTTAATAAAACCATCTCTAATACCAGCGCCCACACCCATATTTGTTTCATGCTTGATAACTACAGCCCCGGCTTTTTGGGCCAATTCAACTGTTTTATCATTAGAACCATCATCAACCACATAAACAGTGTCAATCAAAGAAACATTTTTTACACCCTTAACCACATTTTCTATATGTTGTTCTTCATTATAAGCTGGTATGACCATCCCGATTCTCATAAAATTAAAGATTATTATTAATTATATCTTTCCAAAAACTAATTATTTTACTTACATTATCGCCATATCTTTCTTTAACCATCTCACGGCCATAATCACCCATTTTTTTGGCTTCATCTTTATTTTCTAGTAACCAAATAATTTTTTCCGCTAATTTCTGATAACTGCCAATGGGAACTAGAAAACCGTTTTTGCCCTCATCAATAATTTCTTTAGCGCCAGTAGTAGCAGTAGAAACAACCGGCAAACCAGAAGCATTAGCCTCCACTAAGACTTTGCCGAAACTTTCCGAAGTTGATGATAAAACTAGAAAATTGATATTATCATACAAGTCAGTTAGCTCGTTATGTTTTAATCTGCCCTTGATCTCAATATCAAAAAAATTATTTTTAGCCATGGCTTTTTTAATTTCGCTATTAGCCCCAGCTTGAATAAAATTAACATCACTAATTTTATCTTTAACTATTTTAAAAGCTTTAACTAAAGTATTATAATCCTTAACCCCATCGTCTCGGCCAATATGCAAGATATTTTTACCATCAACTTTATAATCAATACTAAGATACTTATTTAGATTAACTGGGGTAGAAATAACCCTAACTTTTTTATCACTAATCCCCGATTTAGTTATTTTTTCCCTTTGGCCATTACTCATAACTCTAATAGCATCGGCGTATTTAACTACTAATTTTGACAATGGTAACAAAAGATAATTAAAAATGCTTTCTTGCAACCACTTGTTATTTTTCCAAAAATCACCATGGAAATGAACTAATAATTTTGACTTAAATTTATTTTTTAAACATAAGCCGATTAAACCATCAATAAAAGGTGTTTGGGTAATAATTAAATCGTATCCGTTTTCTTTAAAAAGTTTTTTACCTAGATTATAAGCATCACAACCATATTTTAATTTGCAATATGAATTAGTGGGGTAAGCCGTCACCTTATCAGATATTTGATATTTGGCAAAACCCTTTTTAGACAAAACAATAATATCCAAACAATTACAAAACTGACCATATTTTTTGTGGCGTTCTATAACATCCCCCAGTTGGTCACCTCCCAACAAACCCTTATCAATTGATATTATTAATACTTTCATTTATTTAATAACAAATTTTTTAGCTAATTTATATTCAAAGGGAAAATAAAAAAATTTAAGTTTCCAGCGAAATTCACAAACTAAAACAAAAATCAACTTTAAAAATCTTTGCGCTTTAACACTTGAGCCCATAGCGCTTTTCAAACTCATAGCTCCAAACCTAACATAAGCTTCCATTGATTCCACAAAATCTTTATATTTCACCCAAGGAAAATTCTGAACAGTTAAATAACTCAATTCATTCTGTACCAAATTGGCCCATTCGTCCAAAGATTGCGGCGCCTGCCAGCCAGAAGCCAGACATTCCTGATATAATTCCGAGCCAGGATAAGGACGGAAGGCTTGTGGCCCTAAAATCTGCACTTTATCACTTAACTTTACCAATCGATCAATGACTTTTAAAGTTAACAACATGTCAATTTTTGTTTCTCCTGGCAAACCAATCATAAATGAATACTGCGGAATAATGCCATATTTCAAACACATCCTAGCCGAATTAACAATTTGATCCGGACTAATATCTTTCTTAATTTTCTTTAAAATTATCGGACTGCCAGATTCCGCGCCAAAAGATAAAAGATAACAGCCGGATTTCTTCAATTGAGACATAAAATCATCGTCAATCATCCCCTCTCTTACATAATCGGCTCGAACAGTTGTCTCCCAAGAAATAATCAGGTTTTTCTCTATCATGCCACTGACAATGCTTTTAGCGCGACTCATATCCACAAAAAAGTTTTCATCCCAAAACCTTAACGACTTGCCAGAAAAATAATCCTTGCTTTTTATGATCGCCAGATCCTCTAAAACTTGATCAGCCGTCCTGGCCCGCCAACGATTTTTAGCAATGGCATTGATGCAAAAAGTGCAACGATAAGGACATCCTCTGGAAGTTAATGAAGGAATTAAGGCTAATTTATTTAATATTTCCATGGAGACTAAATCCCAATTGAATAATTTAGTTGATTTTGGATCATGCAATTCCCGAGGAGGATTTTTTATAATTTCACCTTCTTTCTTATAGACAATACCATTTATCTGTGATAATTCCCGCCCTGAAACTAATTCATAAAAAGTCATCTCGCCTTCTCCAAAACAAACTATATCCACTAAAGGGTGATTGATGGTTTGATCGATAAAAAAAGTCGGGTGCGATCCACCCCAAACAACTTGGCAATGTGGATTCATTTCTTTGATAATTTTACTTATATCTAAAGCATTAGCAATTTGGGTAGTCATAACTGATAAACCGACATACTTACAATCCATGATGCTTTTTTTAATCCTCTCTAAATAATCTTTCTGTCTGGCGCCGTCAATTATCTCCACCAACACACCTAAACCGTCTAGATAAGAAGCGATGCTTAAGAGACCAACAGAAATAGAGCTGTCATAATTCTCTTTGGCGATATTAAAAGGTGGATTGATAAGTAGGGTTTTAACGGCCATAAATTTCATTTAAAAGATTAACTGTTTGAGAAATAGTTTTTTCCCAATCAAATATTTTTAATTTTTCTGTGGCTTGAGCGGTTAAATTATCAGCTAAATTTTTGTCGCTCAATATTTTAACAGCTGCTGACTCCAATTCTTCCAGGTTATTATAAGGAATAAGCCAACCGGTTTTTTGATCATCAATCACCTCTGGATTTCCGCCTGAAGTGGTGGCGATAATCGGCGTTTTAACTCTCATCACTTCTAGTAGCGTATGAGACATGGCTTCGTAATTGGTATTTAAAATGAATAAATCAGAAGAGGCAAAATAATTCGCCACCTTTTCATGCTTAACCCTTCCCAAAAATTCAACACTATCCTCTACTTTTAATTCTTGAGCCAGATTTTTCAAATTAGCTAATTCCGGCCCATCTCCTAAAACCAATAAAACAACTTGGCCGAATTTTTCTTTGAGCTGGGGCATTATTTTTATAATGCCGTCTACACCCTTCCAAGAAGTTAGACGACAAGCTGTAGTGATTATTTTGGCATCAGCTCCAAACTTATTTCTGATCTTTTCCACCTCTTGCTTATCGATATGACTATCAATAAAATCTATGGAATTATAAATTATTTTTATTTTATTTTTATCCGCCCCAATTTGCTGTGCCACACTGCCAATAAAATTACTAACGGCAATTATTCTGTCAGCTCCAAGTAATATTCCTTTTCTTCTATTTTTTAATCTCTCAATTTTAGAGCTGTATTTTTTATTTTGAAAATCCACGATATAATCAGTTGTCCAATTATTACCTACAGCCGTTTCCCAAGCGCTGTCGCCCACAAAACGCACCACATATTTTTTACTATTAATTTTCTTAATCAGATAAGCAAAATAACCCACACTGTAAGTATCAGTCACATAAATCAAATCAGCCCAAGTAGCCAGCTTATACATCTTTAAAAAATAAGACAACTGATTAAATAATTTTTTCCTATTAATCCTAAATATTTTATCACCGTCATCTTCCTGTTTAGCCACATTAGAATAAGTTATCAGCTTAATATCAAAACCATTATTCTCTAGTGAATTAATTAAAGCTTTCAAAATAGTAGCCGGCCCTCCGATATCGGGCGGATAAATCCCAGTGGCAATTAATATTTTTTGGCCCAGGCCACCCTCTCTGGCTACGCCATTCACCTTGTTATTTTTCATTAATTTATTTTTTCTTAAAGACACAAACTAGAGCTTGGCCGTAATTTTTAAAAACAGGCAACTGACAAAAAAATCTATCGATTGCATGGATGAATTTGATGGTAAACCAAAATCGTGGCAAACCCAAATAATGCAGTGGTGGAAACATAGTACTAGCTCTAGATCTAATTAAAACAAAACCATTGTCTTCTACAATAGAGAGCCATTTTTTGAGCTGATAATCATACTGATGCTGTCTAGGATCCCAGCCTTCCTTATAAACAGTTTTTGATTTATGTCGTAATATTTTTCTACCGATAAATTGGAAAAAATGCTCCCATTTGTCATGCATAGCAGGAAAAGTTATCAAGAGCTCTCCATTATTTTTCAGAAGTCTATAAATCTCTTGCACTAATAAATCGGGATTAATCACATGTTCAATAATGTCAATGGCCAAAGCCTTATCGAATTGTTCTAAAATTGGAATATGCTCCACATTAGCTTCAATTAATTCCAAATTATCAATCTGATAATAATCGGCTACTGCCCGAGCGGTTTTTAAACTGACACTGTCTATATCAACACCCACCATTTTTAGAAAATGATTTTTATAAGTAATGGCTTGTACGCCATCACCGCAACCGACATTTAAAACTGTCTCACTTGAGTTAATGGGAAAAATCTCTGGATAAACAATGCCGGATTTTAATTTACCTTCCTTAAACTTTGGTTTTTGATCGGTAGTCATTTATTATTATATTTACCTAGTTGCTAAGCCAGTGCTAGCTTTGATTTTCTTATCCGCCCAAAAGAGAGAAAATTCAAAGATAGAAAATAGAGCGGAAGTATAAACTAAATCACCAATGAAGCTGTTTCTAAAAAATGGAATAGCTAAAGTAAAATCAGACATTAACCCAGCCCAAGTATGAGGATACCAGTCAAAAAAAGCCCAAACAGCAAAATTAGTAATTAAGAAAAATAAAACCGAAGAAATAACGGCCGAAAAAATAATGTTATACCATTTCTTATGTTTAGCTAAAACTCGGCCGATTAAAAAAGCTACAGCAATACTTAGATAAACCGAAGCCATAATTTGCCAATCATAAAAACCAATAAAGTAATCACTGATGGCCATAGCGATAAGCGGCAAGGCCACCGCCCAATACTTCTTTAAATAAAAACCGGCAAAAATAGAAACGGCAATAACCGGTGAAAAATTAAAAGGGTGTTTTACCAGCCTTGAGGCTACTAGTAATGCCATTATCAAAATGACAAAAAATATTTTTGTTTTTTGATTCATATTTTTAGTTATTAATTAATTTAATAAAAATGTTTTTCATTTTTATTGATATTTGATCCCAATTATATTTTTCTATAACCATTTTTCTAGCATTTTCTATAACCATATTAACTTCCTCTTTATTTTTTTCATCTAAAATGTAATTTATTTTATCAGCAATGCTTTTGGGATTTTTAACTTTACAAAACCAACCAGTTTTACCATCTTCTAAGAAATCAGGAATACCACCAACCGGAGTAGCAATAACGGGTACACTTTGCGCCATCGCCTCTAAAAAAGCATTGCCCAAACCTTCTGATAGTGATGGCCGCGCAAATACATCGGCAGTATTAAGATATTCATAAACCTGATCATTAGTCACCTCACCTAAAAATTCAACTTTATTTTCTAAATTTAAATTTTTAGTTAAAGATTTTAATTTAAATTCTAATTTACCATTGCCCAATATAATTAATTTACCATCAACATTAGTCATGGCTTCAATCAAATACCTTAAACCGTTTTTTTCTACTAATCGTGATACTGTGATAACTCTTTTAATACCTTGGGATTGCTTTGTCGCTTCGCTCCTCGCAATGACAGTGCCTATGCCGTTTGGCACCACTTCAATTTTACACTTTGCTCCTAAATTTATGGCTCGTTTTTTTAAAAAATTAGAAATTGCCTGGATATAATCAGCTGTCTTATAAATATTTTTATAAAGAGGGCGAATAAACCAAGTTCTTAGCCAAATATCTAATTCACTATCCCCTTCTTGCAGGGTGAGCAAGTATTTTATTCGAGGAAATTTTTTCTTAAACTTTTTTGCCGCCCAACCAGCTTGGTTGGCCATCATCGCCCAAACCACGGAATAATTATTTTCATTTTGCAATTCTACGGCTTTTTTATAAGCCAACCAGGGAAACAAATATTTATTGATCACCTTTTTAACCCCCCCCCACCCCCCTCCTTGATAAGGATGGGGAAATAATGAAATCCGATAAATTTTATCAATGCCATTAAAATTTTCTTCCTCTGATTTTTGCACTCCGTCCAAATTGCAAGTGATCATATCAAAACAAAATCCCTGTCCGCCTGGGGCGGAAAAATCACTGCCCAATCTCTGGGTAATTTCTTTGATCGCTACTTCGGCCCCGCCCACAAATGGATGATAAGCCAAAGAGATGATTAAAATTTTATTCTTCTGATTTTCCATGATTTAATATTTCTTCACCATAAACCCCGATTAAAAGATCTAAATCCTTATTGCTCTTAATAAGTAAATCAATATTTTTATTTTTCATCGCCTTAAAAACTTCTCGGCTAAATTCATCACCCACCAACTTATTATAAAGTTCGGAGTAGGCCGCAAAATCCTTAATAAAACAATGGCCACCGGCTCCGCGGCCTGATTTATGAATCGGCTCCAAATGTAGTTCATTGAATTTCAATTTTGGCCTGTCTGTATAACCGGGCCTAGCTTCACCACCACTTTCCCCTGAATTATGGACTGGATTCAAATGAGTAGAACCAATGCGCGGATCAGCGGCCATTGAATTGCGGATTACTTGCCAATCACAACCAAGCTCAGCTGCTAAATCATAAAGCATATTGACAAAAATAACTTTGAAATAAAACCAATTATTACCGCCATACTTTATTAGTTCGGCTTCTTTATCGGAGCATATTACCTCATACGGCGCCCGTGGCAAAACAGCCATCACCTCACTAGCTTTGGCGCGCAAGACTTCGTTGTCTTCAACTATACCAATAATATTTCTAATGGGATTAGCAGCATCATAATCAGCCGTCGCTTCAGTTAAAAATTCCGGAGAATGAAAAACAATCACATCGGGATTGGCAATTTGGATTGATTGTGTTGTGCCCGGTAAAATAGTAGATTTAATGACAGCAATTTTTCCTAAGCCAACTTTTTTAACGGCCGAACGCAAAATAGAATCGTTAAAGCCCTGGGGTGTGGTGGGCGTGGGCACAGCGATAAAAACAATATCGCATTCGGCAATTTTTTCTCCGTTATGAATATAAGGATCTTCCAAACCATAACGCACAACTTCAAAGCCACGTCTTTCAAAATCATCAGCATAATTTTTGCCGATCCAGCCTTGTCCGATAAATCCTATTTTTTGGCCCAGGCCACCATCTCCCCCAGGGGACTCTCTCTTACTTCGTAATTCACCATCTCTGGCTACGCCATTTACCTTGTTATTTTCCATAGTTTATTCTTTATAATATTTTTTATACCAGGTTAAAAATTTATCCAATCCCTCTTCAATGTTTACCTTGGGTTCATATCCCAAAATCTTTTTAGCTTTATCAATATTAGCATACGTTTCTGCTACATCGCCACTTTGCGGCGGCAGATAATTTTTAATGGCTTTTTTATTTAATTTATTTTCTATAATAGAAATGAAATGTTCCAATTCTACCGGCTTATTATTACCCAAGTTAAAAATTTCATAACCCGAGCAATTATCTAAAGCTGAAACAATGCCCGAAACAATGTCATCAATATAAGTGAAATCTCTTCTGTGATGGCCGCCACCATAAACATCTATGGGCTGGCCGTTTAAAATACTATTGGTAAATTTATAATAAGCCATATCCGGCCTACCCCAAGGGCCATAAACCGTAAAAAACCTAAGACCAAAGCAATTGATACCATAAAGATGATGATAGACATGGGCCTGGAGCTCGTTAGCCTTTTTGGTGGCCGCATACAAAGAAATCGGAGTATCAACATTATCTGATTCAGAAAATGGAATTTTGGTATTACCGCCATAAACCGAAGAAGAGGAAGCAAAGACAAAATTATTAATATTGTATTTGTGAACCATCTCCAATAAATTATTAGTGCCAATTATATTGGCCTGCAAATAAATATCTGGGTTGGTTAGCGAATATCTCACTCCGGCTTGGGCCGCTAAATGACAAATTTTATCAATTTTATTTTCCTCAAAAACTTTCGCCAAAGCGACTTCATTGGCTATATCAATCCTGTAAAGCTTAAAATCATAATCAGCCAAAAACTCGCTAATCCTTTTTTCTTTTAAAGCTGGATCGTAATAATCATTGAAATTATCTATGCCAATGATTTTATCCCCTCTTTCAAGCAGTTTTTTAGCGGTATTGGAACCAATAAAACCGGCAATCCCGGTTATTAAGATAGTCATTTTTACCCCAGTTAAATAATAAAATCATAAATAACCCTATTATAGTATTTACTAATTAAAATCAATAAAACAAGCTAACTAATTATAATAAATACTTAACGGGGTAAACTTGATAAATAATCAAATATACCTTAATATTATTATATATTTTAGATAAAAAGTCAATTATGGAAAAGAGAAAGATTTTATATGTGATAACCCAAGCGGAAGTTGGCGGGGCGCAACGCTATATCTATGATTTAGCCACTAGTTTAGAAGCCAAAAATTACGATATCAGCGTGGCTATTGGGGAAAGCCATGGTAAATCGCTGATTAATGAACTGGGACAGAAAAACATTCCCATATACCAGATAAAACATCTAGTGAGGCAAATTTCTCCCCTTAACGATATTTTAGCTGTTTTTGAACTGCGAAAACTATATAAACAAGTTAAACCGGATATAATTCATTTAAACAGCAGTAAAGCAGGAGTGATCGGTTCATTAGCCAATCATGCCATAACTAAGATTTCTTATCATGTTATTTATACCGCTCATGGCTGGGTTTTTAATGAACCGATGAGTAAAATTAAAAAATGGCTGTATTGGAGTTTAGAAAAAATAACTTCCAGGCCAAAAGATAAAATAATTTGCGTTTCGGAATTTGATTATCAAACAGCCCTAAAATATAAAATCGCCCAGGCTAAAAAATTAGTGGCTATCCATAATGGTGTAGATACCGACTTGATGGTGTTTTTAGAGAAGGAAAAAGCTGGACAGGAATTATTTAAAAATTATAAGCTAGCTGATTTTACTCCCACCCCCCCTAGCCCCCCCTCCGGCAGTGGGGGAAAAATAACTAAC
>CAYIBK010000001.1:36148-42702 GCA_964361645.1 uncultured Gammaproteobacteria bacterium | reverse complement strand
TTTTACTCCCACCCCCCCTAGCCCCCCCTCCGGCAGTGGGGGAAAAATAACTAACTACCACACAGGCAGTGGGGGGAAAATAAATTATTCCACATCTAATGGTGAGAAAAAAATAATTGTTGGCACGATTGCTAACTTCTATAAAACCAAAGGACTGGAATATTTTATAGAAGCCATTAAAGAACTAGGTGATAGAAATATTGTAGCGGTGGTAATTGGTGATGGTGATTTAAGACCAGAATTGGAAGTTTTAATTGATCAATTTAATTTAAAAAATAAATTTATTCTTTTAGGTAAGCGCGAAAATGCTTCAAAATATTTAAAAGCCTTTGATATTTATATTTCCTCATCAGTAAAAGAGGGATTCCCCTATTCTATTTTGGAAGCAATGTCGGCTAAACTGCCAATTATTGCCACTAGTGTTGGAGGTGTGCCAGAAATGATATTCGATCAAAAAAATGGATTGTTGATTGAAGCAAAAAATTATAAAATTTTGGCCGAGAAAATAAGATATTTAATTGATAATCAGCCAATCGCCCAAAAATTTGGCGAGCAAGCCGAGAAAGATGTTAAAGAAAAATTTTCTAAAGAAAAAATGATTAAAGAGACTTTTGAGTTGTATTTGTGATTTTACTTTTTGTCATTCTCGCTTGTCATTGCGAGATAGCGAATAAGTGGGATTGCTTCGCAAGCCTGTCTGCCGACAGGCAGGCTCGCAATGACGGTGTGCTAAAGTGTCATTGCGAACGAAACGAAGTGGAGTGAAGCAATCTCATGTGTATATTAAGTGTGATTGCTTCGTCCCCTGTCTACCGACAGGCAGGCTCGCAATGACAGTGAGATGGTAATAATATAATGTCACAAAAACTCCGAGATAATCTCGAAGTTTTTTAGTTAATGATAATAATATTTACTTTTTAAATTTTTTGTAGAGAAATAAAATAATTTGAGCTAAAACAAAAGCAATAATAAATAAAAATATATCAATAATCAAAGCCGAGCCATCCCCAGCCATTAAACTAATAACGATGGGCCAAGTGGCTAATAATAGCCATATATATTTTTTATAATTCAATAAAATTACTAATAATATAGTAACAAAAACAATATAACTCATTAAAAAACCATCAATATATTCTGGATGAGAAGGACCTATAAAAAGACCTGAGGTCACTGGACCGAAATATGATTCATATAAATTACCAAAAATAGGAGTAAAGGCAATGATTAAAATAATAGTAATAATTGTTAATAATAATTTTTTTGATGTTTGATTCATAGATTATTTCTAATATTTATTAGCGCTGATTTAATTATATCATAAGAACGCCGATTCAACCTGTCTTTTTCTAACATATTGTCCAGAAATTTATTTAACTGTTCAAACTGCTTATCATTTCCAAAACCATTCTTTAATTGTGAAAGTAGCGCATTTTTACTGCCAAAATGATTTAGCCAGCCTTTTTGATACATCTCTTCTATTTCTTCTATTAATTTATCAAGCGTTTTAATATCGGGATTTAAATCTGATATTTTATCAGTAGCCAAGGTTATTTTATAATCATCAATACTGCCCAATGATATCAAACCCTCGTAATCGCTATCTAGAGCTAAATCATCACTGATTAAACTGGCGCTTAAGGTGTATTTGCCATTGCCCGTGCCTTGCAATTCTACTTTATATTCGCCCTCCATTGGATTGGGAATAACAACAAACTCTACACCATTATTGAAACCAGTATAAAAAGCGTTTTCTATTTCGTTTATTTCTGTGTTATTTACAAAATCCTTGCCCACTCTCTGACCGTTGGGAGCGATAACTACAAAATCAGCCGGAGAAAATATCCTAATCATTAGATATTTAGAAAATATATTTTTTCTTACTTCTATTGTTGGTTCCTGGCCTGTTAACTCTTTTATCACTAATTTTTGAGCATCAGTCACTATTTGATCATGATTACTTTCAATAGTCACATCATCTAGGCCTAAAAATCCACTATTACTTCTACTAGGAACAGTTTGATCCCCACTACTATATTCCAGACCATGATCACCAAAAAAAGAGTAATAACCATCGGGGTAACCATTTTCCCAAATATCCACATCAAATTCTTTATCTATAACTTTTAAATAATTAATAGTAGAACTCTCTCCAGAGCTAGCAATTATATTGGTGATATCGATATTATCTAATTTAGCTAAATTATCATCACTGTTTAATTCTTCTAAAAATTCATTTTGGGGATAATTATTATCATAATCTGTTAATTGCCAATCACCATTATCATCCTTTCTTTTTAAATAATTATAAACAGGTAATAATTCCTCAATGGAATAAATCGGGTTATTTCTAATCAGATCAAATATAGAATCGTACCCACTGGAATCAGCTATTAAAGCAAATATTCTTTCCATTAAAAAATCATCTCTTTTTTGACCAAATTCTCCCCCCTCCCACATTAAATATGCTTTTGATGAACCAAGATGAGGTGTGGCTAAAAAAATCAATTGATCAACATCATTTTGATAATTATCTCCCTCAATATAAGCCCTAGCCACTAAACCGCCCATGGAATGAGCTATTAAATCAACTTTATTACAATCACAAATATCTTTGATTTCCTCTATTTTATTTTCTAATTCTATAGCCGTATCAGTATTTGAGTTATTCCAGTCATAAGGAAGAGCAAATAAAGTTTTACCATCTTCATAGCCAGCTAACTTTAAAGCCTCCCAAAGATTGTCATAAGTATTAAAAATCGGGTCTAATTCCCAGCCAGCACCAAAATCCCAACTCCCCAAAATCCCTGGAATGATAATAACTGGATCCGGTTCATCCGGCTCTGGTGCATAATCATAATCGATATAATTACGCCCATGGCTGTGATTAATATAATCGTCGTAGCGAATTCCAAATTGAACAAAACTATATTCCGGCTTTAATCTATCATCTGGATAATCCTTAAAATGCCAATTCAAAAATAAATTATCTTCAGTTAATCCGCTAGCTGGTATTTCCCTTTCAATAATATAAGTATCATAGCGATGATTTTTTTCCCACAAGAAAAAAATACTATCCCCCTGTTTATAGCCGTTTAAATCATTTAGATTTTCAACAAAGTAAACACCGCTTCCCCCGCCGCCCCCTCTTTGGAAAAAATAACTAGTACTTAACCAAACAGAATAAGGATAACGCTTAGTTATGCGATCGCCATAATTAACCCAAGATGTATAAAAATCTCTAGTGGGCGTAAAGGAATAGCGGTAATGCTCACCATCAAACCAAAAATGCTCATCGGTAACAAATGTGCCCCAAACATCTCTAAAATCATATCCGCTAGTATAATAAGGATTAGTTGTGGTGGCATAAATAGCGCTAGCTGGGTTAGCTAAAACAAAAAAACCAGACAATATAAAAACCGTCAGGATTAAAAATTTGGCCAAATTATTTTTCATACCGTTTCCCAAGTATTCCTTAATATTTCAAAAGTGCCCCGGCACAAAGCCGAGGCACTTGAATAAACATTTAATCGACTGTAGCTTCAATTTCTTCAGTAGCTGTTGGCACGGGCGAAGTAGTAGTTAGGATATCACCTCTGGTATAATCGCCTTCAAAACCATTTTGAATGGTGATTAGCTTGTCCTTATATTTGTTGCCATAAAGAGCCTTGGCAACAGAATCATCACCGCCGCTTTTAACCACCTCTTGTAAAATCTTGCCCTTAGTCACAGCATAAACTCTTGGGCTATTTTGGAATTTGATCAGTTTAGCTCCGGGGTTAACAGTAATATGCTTGCCTTCAGCTAGACCGTCAAAATCAGATTGAATGATAACTTTAATGGTCTTCTTTGCGCCCTTATAGGTAATATCAGACCAATTACCGCTATACCAAGTCCAAAAAGTAACACCGTTAACAAATAAATTTCTCTTACCTCTGGCATCAATGTAATAAACAGCGCTGTCTTTGGCAGTTTTAATCAAATCGCCAACATGCAATCCGGTTTTTTCTAAAATAACGATGTTAACCAGATTTAAATCAATTATGTCACCGATAAGATTATTAAACTTAATGCTCAAATCATAAACACCATCTTTGTCCAAATCAACTTTTTTAGTCTCTCCCAAAGCCAAATCAACGGTTACAGGAGTAGATTCTACAATAACCTGTATTTTCTTATTCACTTTATCTAAACTGGAAATTTTGAGGCTATGACTAAGTTCAATCTCTTTACTCAAAGGAGTGGTAAATTTAGTAAGGGTATTAAGAGTAGTTAAAATACTCTTCATAGCGCTACCTAATGCTCCAATACTAGCAGGTGAAGTTTGGATAGGTGTAGTAGTAGGAGTGGGTGTAGTTGGTGGTGGTGTAGTTGTTCCTCCGCCACCGCCACCGCCGCCACCGCTACCAGCACCACCAGATCCACTACATTGTCCATTTTGTGGAGTAACAGTATAAGTGCCAGGTGTAGTCGGCAAAATCAAAGTGGAACCACTGCAACCAGCGTCAGCGCCATTTAAAGTAGCTTTAATTGTAACAGTACCGCCACCAGCGGGTTGTAATTTAAAAAGAGGTGTAGAGGTAGAACCGGGGTTGCTAACAGTTAAAACTCCACTAGTTATATCAACGCTCTCAGCTGTAGAGCCTGATAAAATAGTTACATTACCACCAGTTAGTTCAACAGTAACATCACCACTGGCTGTAAACAAATCATTTGCCGCTTGAGCCGTAATAGACCAAACAAAAATCAAAGACAATATGCTCAACCCCAATATACCTAAAAATAATGTTTTTTTCATAAAATTTATAATATTTCCCTTGCTTTAGGTATTAATTATTGTGGTACACATCGTCCAGCGGCAATATTCCAAGCAGTTCCATCAATAATAGCTCTGACATAAGTGCCGGCTGAAGTAACCATCTCTAGACAACCGGTAGATCGACCAACGGCATCATTCATATCACCAACACCCAAAGTAGAAGTAGCCTTGCCGCCAGTTCTGGTTCTGGCAAATATGCCTTGAGTAGTAGTAGCAGTAGAGGTAGTGTTATCTATAGTTCCACCATTGACAATTAAATCGCCAGTAGTAGAGGCATAACCGCCGATTACCAAACTATCTGTGGTAGTTACTGATGAAATAACACTGCCAGAAGCCAAGGTGATGTCATCACCCACAAAAAGATCATCATCAATTTCCACGTCATCCTGAACATATAAATCGCCACCAGTTAAAGTCAAATTATCAACTGTTCCAGCTGAACCGACCCAAACAGCTTCAGATGATGTGGCGACACCATTAAAAACATGCAAACCACCAAAAACTGACAAGCTGGAAGTCGGGGTAGCTAAAGTAGCAATACCAACCACAAAATTACCTGTGGTAGTAGCGGCGGCAATATGACCATTGATAGTAATAGTATCAGCGGTGGTATCGCCGAGGGTGATATTACCATCAATTTCTGCACCATCTTGAACATATAAATCACCACCAGTTAAATTTAAATTATTAACCGTGCCAGCCGAACCAACCCAAAGAGCTTCAGAAGAAGTAGCAACACCATTAAAGACATGCAAGCCACCAAAAACAGATAAACTTGAAGTTGGAGTAGCTAAAGTGCTGACACCAACAACTAAATTGCCAGTCGTAGTAGCAGCGGCAATATGGCCATTAATAGTCACCGTATCAGCAGTGGTATCGCCGAGAGTAGTGTCTCCGGTAGTGTTAATATTAGTACCTATGGTAGTAGCGGCATAGATTATACCTACTGACATAAGCAGTGCCCCAAAAACCACTACCAAAAACTTGATAGTATTTTTGAAACGTTGTCCTAGTTTACTCATAAAATTTCTTAGTTAATTAGTCCCAATATAAAATGGGGTATTTTTTAAGTTAATATGCTTTTAATTATAACATACATACAATAAAATTAAATAAAGTGTGATCTGTGGATAACTTAAAATGCAAAAAAACACAAAAACACGGGGTTGCTTCATTCTTCGCAATGACAGTGAATTTGATGGGATTGCCTCACTTTTTGTCATTGCGAGCGAAACGAAGTGGAGCGAAGCAATCTCAAGTTTATTTCAAATGGGGTTGCTTCATTCTTCGCAATGACAGTGAATTTGATGGGATTGCCTCACTTTTTGTCATTGCGAGCGAAACGAAGTGGAGCGAAGCAATCTCAAGTTTATTTCAAATGGAGTTGCTTCATTCTTCGCAATGACAGTGAATTTGATGTGATTGCCTCACTACGCCTGCCTGCTGATAGGCAGGAATGGATCCCCGATCTGGTCGAGAATGACAAAACACTAAAATAGAAATAGGAAATTAGTAATTAGTTTTATTTTGTCTAAAATTAGATAAAATTAATAATATTAAAAATTCTCCCCTTACCAAGGGAAGATGAAGAGGGGTTTGCCAAAAGTTACGGCCAACCACCCCTTAACCCCTCCTTGGTAAGGAGGGGAATATATAAAATTGTTTTAAAATTATTTTTTCTTAGCTTCAAGATCAGCAATAAATCCTTCTGCCCAGGTGGCATAAGTGGGATGAA
>CAYIBK010000001.1:0-36048 GCA_964361645.1 uncultured Gammaproteobacteria bacterium | reverse complement strand
TTAGCTTCAAGATCAGCAATAAATCCTTCTGCCCAGGTGGCATAAGTGGGATGAAGTGAGCCAGCTTTGTTAGCCATTTCAATCGCTCTTTGATTTTCACCACCATATGACAAAACAATAGCTAATTGCTTATATGGCTCTGGACTCCTATCATTTAAGGATATGGCCTTTTCAAATTGACCAATAGCCAAATTAAAACTCTCCTTGGATTTCGCTTCTTCACTAGAATTTTTGAAATAATTGGACAAATTAAAATAGGTATAGCCGATTTCAAAGTAAACATGCTGGCGGTTGGGCGCTAATTCTTTAACTCTTTCTATAATATCCAAATTAGATTTTAAATAGGCTGGGTTGTTAGTAGCGCTAAACAAAAAAGTATTAAAGCGCATTAAAAGCAAATAATTAGAAACGCTGTGGGGATTTTTTTTAACTTGCTTATTCAACTCGGTTTCTGTTAGCTTGGTCAAATCTATTAAAATACTCTGATCAGCTTTGTTATTAACTAAAATATTTAAAAAATTAAACAATTGCTGGCGGTACTCAGGCTGGCCATAAGTATTTTCTAACAAGAGAGATTTAAATAAATCAATTCGCTGATTAATATTCATAGTGGAACTGGTCAAAACTTTCACTAAATCAGCATTAGCTTGCACGGGCTTTATGTTGACTAAATACAAAATTGGAAAAAAAGCGATCAAAAAAACAATAAATAAACTTAATTTAAAATTATTATTTTTTAAAATATTAAAATTATAATAAGGTGTAAATAAAGAAGCAAAAGCAATAGCTAAAAACAAAGAAATGTAAGTGACTAGAGCTTCAAAAATAAATAAGTTTTGCACAAAATATGACAAAATTATTAAAGTGAAAATAAAAGGAATAAAATATTTATTTTTTTCTTCTTTCTTAAAATAATGACGCCATAAAAAATAAAAAGGCACAAACAACAAGGACAAATAAGATAAAAGACCAAGTATCCCGCCAGTCAGCAAGCGATCAAAAATAATATTGTGAGCCCTATCAAACCAGACTACCGAGCCGACATCTTCGTACATCAGAGGATTAAAATATTTATCAAAGGGCTGATAAAAATTTTCGTAACCCCAACCCAATATCGGTCTTTCTTTAAAACCAGAGAAGGCGCTGCCCCAAGCCATTAACCTGGTTTGAGAGGTGGTTGAAACGGTAGAAATAGAAGCTATTCTAGCTAAGACTTGATGATTTTGGATAAAAGAAGAATCTTTATTTTGAAATAACAATAAAGGCAAAATAAAAGCCAGAGCTATAATAAATGTGCCGGCAATTTTTAAATATTTATTTTTAAAATAATAAAACAAAAGATATAGCACAAACAATAACCCAGAAAAGATTAATGCCAAAATGCCTCCACGAGTGTAAGTATTGAAAACAATAAAAATTTCCAAAATTATAAGAGCCAGATAATAACCCTTAAGATAGATATTATGGCGATTGAAAAGCAAAACCAAACCCAAAAATATGCCAAAAATCATATAACCAGCCATATAACCGGCATTGCCTATTGTGCCAGCCAACCTGATGCCATTAGAAGACACTGGCAACCAAGACAAATGAAAAAATTGACCCATAGCGTACAAACTAACTAACAGACTAGCAAATAAAAATAAATCAAAAATATAAAGCCAGTCTTTAAACTTGCGGAAAAAATTCGTTAATACTAAAAGGAAAACAAAGAGATGTAATAAAAGTAGAATGCCCTCACTCCTTTCATTATTACTCCAGAAACTGCGATAAAAATTATCACCCAAAAACGAAGCCATAAAAATTATTAAAATATAAACCGCCATTAAGACAACTGCCAAATTTATTTTTATCTGGCAGCTCTTATCTTTAAAGCACAAAAACAGCCAGGCCAAAAACATCACCTCCACGGCGATATTAAAAGTGATAGTTTTAGTAACAATAAAAGGGAAAAAAAGATGGCTATTTAAATATAGAGGAGTAAACAAAATAATCGCCAGGCAGAGCCAGATAATGGCTTTAAGTCCATTGATTAAAATTTTATTTTCCATAAAGTATCTTTAACATTCTAATTATCTGCCATGCCGTCATTGCGAGGAACGAAGCAATCCCATATGAAATGAGGTTGCTTCGGTCGCTTAAGCTCCCTCGCAATGACAATTTAAAAATAGAAATTAATTTCCATTCTTAAAGCGATTATATTCGTCTTTTAGGGCTTGATTTTGCGGTGATAATTTAATGGCCTGCTCATAATATTTTATTGCTTCTGCCCTATTGCCTTGATCGCGATAAAATTCAGCAGCCAAAACAATAAAATCAACGGCATCAGACCTGATTGACAAGGCTTTCTTAAGAGTTGCTTCAGCCATTTCCTTATTAGGGCATTTGGCATTATATAAATCAAAAATATTCCTTAAATAACCGATTTCATTAGGATCATTGGTAGTGGCAATAGTGTAATATTTTTCCGCTTCAGCACAATCTTTATAAATGTCAGCGTATAAATTGCCTAAATTATAAAATGAAGGGCTGCTGCTGGGACGAACTTGATTAATGTAAAGCCATAAATCCCTAGCGCCATCATAATCAGCCACGGTATATTTAACCATTGCCGCGCCCATAAAAGCGTTGAAATTGAATTTATCAGGCGACGCTAAAACCGTATCTTTATAAACAGTCATTTCGTTGCGGTATTTTTCATTGAATTCCGCCGCCAGGTCGGTTCTAACCATTTTAAAAGCAAAAAGCTTTTCAATTTGGTTTTCTATGCTGTCGTTGTTATTATTATTGCGGTTAAAATTCAGCCAACCGCTTTTATCAAAGCCGGAAAAATACAGGCCCAGCATCAAAACCACAAAAATCAGGCCCACTATAACTAATTTGTTTTTTAAAATTTTCATAAATAATTATTACTTAAATTATTAATATTTTATTATTTAAGCGTCTGCAAGAACATTTCCGCTTCCTCACGAAGATTGGAATCCAGCTCAATTGCCTTTAAGACCGATTCTTTGGCTTTGGTTTTATCACCAATTTGCTGGTAAGCCACAGCCAATTTAGCATACAGCAGGGCATCGGTTGGCTTATTGATTATTTCAGCTTCTAAAATTTCAACTACCCTATTCCAATGGCCTGTCTGCGAATAAGCATTGATTACCCGGTCAAACAAAATGGGATTGGCTGTTTTTTCTCCCACCTCTTTGGCAACTGATAATTCTTGATCGGCTTCTTTTATTTTGTCTGCCAAAAGATAGGCTAAAAACAAATTCCAATGCGATTCCATGACATTAGGACTCAAATCCAGAGATTTCTGGCAATCAACTATAGCTTCATCATATAAATCCTGATTCATATACGCTTGGCATCTCTCCGAATACATCTGAGGCCGGGAAGGGCTCAGGGGCAGGGCTGCGGTTATAAGCTTAACAGCTTCTTTGGGATACTCGGGATTTATTTTAAAAGCGGCGTTATAAACTGTGGCCAAATACAAATAATGGCGGACATTCTGGGGCTCTTCTTCAATGCTTTTTTTAAGCTCACCAATAGCCAATTCGGCTAATGGAGCTAAAATAACATTATCAACTTTCCTACCCTTAATCAAAGCCATGAGATAATTAGCCAATTGCTGTCTGGTTTCAAACCGGCCAATAGGGCTTAAATCAATGGCTTCCTTTATAGTATCAACCACGCGCTGATCATAGGTGTCCCCTGCCACCTGCCTTAAAGCCAGTTGTTTAAAAACCAATTTGTTAGCTTGAACAGCCTTAACATTAAACTGATAAGCGAAAATTATAAATATAACCAGTAAAAATACCAGGGGAAATAAAGTATAATTTTTAACCTGAGGCAAGCGCTTATTGCCCGACTGTTGAAGTTGATGATTATTTAAAACATCATCCATGCCCAAGAAAGCAATAAAGCCTAAGATTAGAAAAATCATTATTTCGCTATTTAGAGTGTCGAAAACAAACATATTCTGAATAAAATAAGCCAAAACAGTTATTAAAATAATCAAATAAGAAAAATCCCTGGTTTTGCGATAAGTTTTGATAACCTGCCAGAGAACGACCAAATAAATTAATAAATAAACAGCCAAGCCCAAAAACCCGCTGGTAACAGCCACATCCATTACTACATTGTGAGCTCGATCAAACCACAATTGAGAACCGCGATCGCGGTAAATTTCCGTGGGAAAATACTTATTAAAAGCATCTTTATAATTTTCCACGCCCCAGCCAAAAACAGGCCGATCCATTAAACCGTTAAAACTGGCCCGCCAAGTGGTTAAACGCGACTGAGTGGTGATATCAGTGATAGAAATAGTGGTCAGGCGGTACAGGGTTGGCTGGTTTAAAACCAAACTGGAATTACGATTAAGGTAAATAATCACGGGTGATGCCACCATTATAAACAAAACAATCAAAGATAATAAGACTGATAATTTATTCTTTAAAGCTTTGTTATAAGACCTGTTAAAAATCAAATTTAAAACTGCCAAAATAACCAAACCGACATAAAGGCCCAAAATAGAACCGCGGGTTTGAGTGGAGAATAAAATAAAGCTTTCAAATAATAAAATAATGGCCAAAAACAGCCGAGTAGCCTGATATTTGTTCTTATACCAATAAGCCAGACCGGCTGCTAAATGAATGGCAATAAAAACTGCCAGAAAAATCTTATTAGACAACATCGGCAAAACAAAGCCACGGCCGATATTCACGCGATTAAATATTTCATAAGCAATCAAAAATAAATCAAAGCCCACCCAAGTATAGAAAAATAATTTTGCTTTCAATTCCTTGTTCCATAACAAATAAAACCCCAATAGTAAATTAATCAAGAGGTAAGCGGCAAAAAAAGAAGCGTTGCCAATACTGCTGGATAGCCTTTCGCCGCTGCCAGTTTTAGAAATAACTCCGGTATTTAGATATTGCCCCAGGGCGATAAAACTGGCCATTAAGCCAACAAACAAAGAAATGGAAATGGCTTTTAGCCAATCCTCTTTAGTTTTAAAAATATTTATCAAAACAAAAAAATACAAATAAAGATGGGCCAAATGAAACAAGCCGCCCATACGCTCATAATCGCCCCACAAGCTGGATAAGAAATTAACACCAGTGATGGAAGTTAAAAACAAAACTACAAAAAAAGCAGTGATAATTTTAGCCAATATATTGAATCTGGGCCGATATGAATTGCCAAATAAAGCTAAATAAAGATAGAGGACAAAAACCAGCTCGGTAATAATCCTAAAAGCGATATTACGAGGCACGATAAAGGGAAAATAAAAAGAACCAGCCGCCAAAAGCGGTAAAAATAAAACGGATATTAGGCCGATTTTGATAGTTAAAACAATATATTTTTCCAATTGTAGTTTCATAAGTTAAATGAATATGAGATTGCCGCGTCGGTCATTTCACTCCCTCCTCGCAATGACGGTGTATTTGTCATTGCAAGGAAATCTGCCATGATTTGTAGAGACGGGGCATGCCCCGTCTCTACAGCCATTTACAAGAACAATTATATATAAAAACACAGCCAAAATCAAACAGCCCCGTCAAATGACGGGGCTGTTTTTCTATTTCAACAATTTACAACTAAATGTGTCGCAACTACATTAGAAAGTAGCTGACTGAGTTGAGGTGGTGAACAAGAGGTAGCCGTTAGTCCACTCGTTAGTGGCGGTAGCGGTACCGGTGTTGTTACCATAGTTCAAATCAGACCAGATAAAGCTATCATTAGCTAAAGCATCGGTGGTGCTTGCATCAGCCATACCGGCAGCTGCATTATCACCAACTAAGCTAACTGAATAATTGTAATTGCCTGAAGTACTCTTCTGAACTGTACCCTTGAAGTAATAAGTCTTGCTGGTACCAGCACCCACAAGGGTGTATTCCCAGTTTGGAGAAGCTGTATAAGATTCGGTATTGAACAAGACATTATAACGCATAGTTCCGCCTTCTCCGGCAACAATAATCTCTTTTACGCCCTCGTTATCAGGAATATTGTAATTGGTTTGGGCATAACTTAAATCTTTTGTGCCTTCGTAGAACTTCAAGTTGGTAGTGGTTACACCGCTATTAGCTGAAGTGGTGATATCAAAAGTAGCTTTGTAGAAACCGATATCGCCTTTAGCATCAGCTGTAATGGTGAATTGGAATAGAGTTCTTTCTACGCCAGTACCTAAGCTGGAAGTGAAACTACCGACAGTTGGCTTGGAAGCATAGATATAGTTGCTGTTGGTAGCAGTGGCTTGACCAGTAATAGTCATAGAACCGCCGTCACCGCCAGTTATACCTGATGCTATACCCTTAGTTACCATATTGGAGAAGGTGATAGTAAAGCTATCGCCTGATACGGCAACCTGGTTTAAGCCTGATCGGCTGGTGTTAGCCTTGACTGTCAAGGTCTTAACAGTACCCACTGGGATGATCAAAGAACCGGCAGCTGGAGAAGCTGTGGCGTATTGACCGCTCACTGGTACATTCCAAGTGTTAGTGCCATCAGTAACATCAACACTAGACACATCATTAGCGCCAGCAGCATCATTGAAGGTCATACCAATGCTGGAAACTTCAATATTTTCATATAAAGCTTCAACATTGATTACGCCAACTGTGTTGCCAGTAGTACCGCCAACCAAAATTTGGTTGCCTGGGTTAGAACCGGAAGCGTAGTATCTCAAGGTTCCACCAGAAGTAATAGTCTGGGCTTGGCCGTCAGAAGCAGTAACAGTCGGGGTAACTGAAGTACCAGTATTAGCGCCAGTAGCGGTTATATTACCAGCTCTGACAATGCCAAACTTATGAGCAAAGGTGTTCTCTTGTGGAGTACCTACGCCAGAAGTGGTAGCTGAACCAGAAATACTACCCTTTAAAGTCAAGGTCTTAACCGTGTTCTTAGGAATGGTTAAAGCCGATAAAAGAGTAATGGTCGTGGTAGCTGTTGAATTTAGAGTATCAGCTGTCTCCGAACTGCCTTGAACCGGAGTATTTAAAGCGGTAGTGCCATCATATAAAGTTATATTTTGGATATCGCCGAAATAACCGCCGGCAGTGGTGGTGTGCTTAATGGTCAACTGGGTAACTTTAACATCTTCACCGGAACCAGAGGTATCTAAAGTGAAGTTGGCAAAAGTCCAGCCAGTAGTACCTTTAACCACAGTTTGAGCGGCTGGTGAAGCCGAAGTTTTAACTGTCAAAGACGCTGACTTAACTGTCAAAGTATCAAGAGTCACAAAGGAACTGCTTGGTGAAGCGGTGATACTTAAGTTAGTTGTTTGGCCTTTGGCAGTCGTTTTAGCGCTCTCTAATCTAATAGCTAATGAAGCATTAGTTGCCCATTGAGCTGAAGAGACCAAGTCGCCCTTAATAGTGTACTTATTGGTACCTACCGGGAAAGTAATAGTATCGGTAGAGGTAGCATAACCGCTAGTTGCTCCCGAGCCGGTATCTGCTCCTGGATCAGTCGGACCAGCTACGATAACACCATTGGCATCAACGATTTTAACATTGATGATTTTAGCACTGCCTGTAGCTACATCAACCACAATTCGAGTAACTTGTACTGGTTCGCCAATAACTTGAGCGTAGAAAGCGCTCAATTCTTGGTTGGTAACCGAGGGAGCGACATTAGTGCTGGTGATGGTAGCTTTAGAAAAGGTAATAGAACCTTTATCAATAGTAGCTAGTGGGCCTGGAATCAAGTATGGTTCGGTAGCATTATCATAGGTTGGGTTTAGATAAGCGCTATAAGTCAAACCCTTGACTTTCCAGTCGGTTATCTTGCTTGGACCAAAAGATGCTACTCGTCCAGAACCATTGACAATGTCGCCGCGGACGCTGAACTCTTTGCTGTTGCCTTTGACGATTTTTATCGGGGTAGTGAAGTTAAAGATAACTTCTCTGTCAACTAAACTACCTGTGCCAACAACGGTAACGCCGTCTTGCAATAATTCAAGACCAGTAATATCGGAATCAGCGGTAGTTGAAGCTTGATACCATCTGATCGATTCAATCTGAATATCTTCAGTGGAATTAGCTGTGGCTTTCAAAGAAGCAAAGATGTAGTTTTCAGTACCAACTTGCTTAGTAGCGGCTGTTGGGTTGTAAGAAGCGCCAGTAGCAGTAATGGTAACGGTACCAATGGTCAAAGCGCTGTTAATAGTTATGATGTTACCAACAATCGGCAGAGTACCGGAAATAGTGGTTGAACCCTTGGGCGTAACTGTAACTAAAGACAAAGAAGGCAAGTTACCGCCGCCTAAGCCAGAGGTAGCCATATTAGCTGCCAAAGTATAGGACTTGGTGGTGCCTTTAGGAATTGTCAAATCAGTAGAAAATGTTACTTGGTGAGCAGAATTCAAAGTTTGTGAATTACCAACAACATTGCCTGCGCTATCCAATAAGATAAGAGTGCTGAAATCTGAATCAGCGCCAATGCCGGTTCTCTGGACAACCATATGATCAATAACAGCATCGCCATCGGCGGAAGCAGTGAAATTGACTTTAGTAAAGCCAACTCTTTGGGCGCTAGTCAAAGCCAAGCCAGCAGCTGGAGTGTCGGAAGCCAAAGCCACCATCACAGAACCAGCAGTAGCCACAGGGCCTGATGCTGTACCAGCCACGGTTGTAAGTGCTGCCTCTTCACCGGTGATAGAAGTACCAACAGTGTAAGACATGGAAGTAGCCACAGTTACAACTGAGCTAGCTGCAAAACCATTAGCAATGAAAGCATCGCTAGATACCATTCTCTTTTGTCCGTCTTGGATAAGATAGATATCTTCGCTACCTGTGTACTTGATTAAAGATCCATTAGGTAATGCATCACCACTAGTTAAAGCAGCGCCCTTGGTGTAATCGGTTTCAAAACCATTCTGAATGGTAATAAGCTTAGCGGTAGCATAGTTGGTACCAAACAGAGATTTAGCAAGCGTGTCGCTTACTTCTCTTAGGGTATTGCTAGTGCTAACAACATAAACCTTAGGGCTGTTTTGGAATTTAATTAATTTGGTGCCTGGTCTAACAGCCGCATGGCCGCCAGCAGTTAAGGCATCAAAATCTCCCTGGGAAAGGATTTTAACGGTTTTTGAGGCGTTGCCCATTTTAAGAGCAGACCAGCTACCGCTATACCATGTCCAGAAAGTGACGCCATTAACAAACAAATTTCGTTTGCCACCTGCGTCAATGTAGTAAACTGCGCTATCTGTTGCGGTCTTGATCAAATCACCAGCCACTGGTGAATAAGCGGCTGAAGCTGGAACAACAGCGGCTAGTCCTAAAGACCAAACGATAGTAGCAACTACTACAACGTAAGTTACTAATTTTCTCATAAATGAATTAGGTTTATTTTATTAAAATGTCCATTTTAAAAGATGGGATGGAAACAAGAGTTAGAACCTCTTTGATTACAAAGAGATTTCCTAAACTCCACCTGGCTAAGGGCACCGCTAACGCGATTCAACCTTTACCAAAAGCAGATGAAGAACTCAAGTCCCATTTTCTTGCCCTGTTAAATAGGCAATTTTATTGCCAAAAATCCTGAAAGGATTTTTTATTTAACGGGGTAAACCCCAAAATTTAATGAACACCCGAATTGGTATGTCCGTGTATGGAACTACCACTAAACACTCTTTTTGGCTTTTGCCATAAACTGTGCTTAGCGGTGGCCCCTTACCAGTACCAATTATTGAAATTTATTGGCCTCGCCGGCTGGGAAACATTTTCGTTATAAATCTGAAATACCTTCTTTTACTGTCATTGCGAATGAAGCCGGAGGCGAAATGAAGCAATCTCAGGTTCATATAAAATAGGATTGCTTCGCTTCGCTCGCTAATGACACTTTCTTCACCGTCATTGCGAGGGAGCGCAGCGGACAAAGCAATCTTAATGTGAAATGACGATATTATTCTACCTTATAATGATTTATTTGTGCTAGTGGATACTGTGGAATTCGCATTTTCTATTTTAACCGATTCATTTACTATTATTCTGACATTTTCCTCTACTGTGCTGGAGTACTAGTGCTGGTACTGGTGGATGTATTTACTATCTGATTTGTTTCGGTAATCTTTTCTAAAGCTAAAGAAAAACTTTTTTGATCCAATAAATCCTTTGCTTGTCCAATGGTAATTTGAGTGCTAGAAGCGTTTTGAGTAGTCTGGATTGCTCCACTAATATTGCCTTCGGCATCCTTTATTCTGTCTGCTACTCTGGAAGTTACTTCGCTATCGGCTATTTTTATCTCGCCACTTTCATATTTTTTAATAATTACATTTAGAGCGCTAGTGCCAGTTTCTTCGGTAGTCACAATAGCCTCTTTTAAATCATCGCTAACTTCATTTTTAATTTCTGTTGATAGGCCCTCATGCGCTGCTGTTAAACTCTGTTTTACCTCTAGCGTCTTAGTATCAACTTCTTTGGCCACATCAATAATGCTAACAGCTGCCAAACTAATTTTATTGAGTTGATCTTTAACATCTTTAACATCTTTAACTATCTGTTGAGCAGTTTTTTTAACTGCTGCCTTGCTTCTAGCTGTATTGTCTGTGGTTCTAACTAATTGCTGTAATTCATCAGCTCGATTGGAAACAAAAGCCATTTGCAACATTACCTTTTCCCCTTCTTCAAAAGTAAAAGCCAATTGAACTTTTTCTCTGGCTGTTTTAATAGGATAAAACATATCCCCGGGCAAACTATCACCGGCCACAGAAACGGTGGCTGAATAACCCAACAAGACAAAAACGATTATCATAAAAGCAGTTGCAGGCTTTAAAATACTTTGCCTGAAAAGATTATTGAAATACTCAAAATAATAAATTCTTTCACTGCTTTTGGCAACTGGGGATTCATTTTGATTATTGGGCTGGATTTGGCTCATCAGTATCTCCTTATTGGATGTAACCCAAACAGAGTTTGGGTTTCCACCCGAACTCAAATCCTTAACCTGATTTAATTTTTCTACTAATTCCTTATGTGTCATTGATATTTTCTTTTAAAGCTTTGGTGGCTCTATATAAGAGCACCCTGACCGCTCCATTGGATTTGCCCACCACCGAGGCAATCTCGGAAATGGATAATTCGTCTAAATATCTTAAAATAATAATTTCTTTATATTCGTCTTTTAAATTTTCAATACCTTTTAAAACATCATTTAATTCCGAATCCATTATCTGCTGGCGCAGGATATCTTTCTGCTCATCGGGTATATTAGTGTGGTCATCTGATATCGGATCCTCTAATTTACTATTCTGCCGGTAAAAATCTATCACTAGATTGCGGGCGATCATGTAGGTAAAAGCATTCAAATTCTTAATATCCTTGCCTTCTTTAATACACTGCCAAAGCTTTAAAAACACCTCGGAAGTCAAATCTTGGGCATCAGAAACTGAATTTATCTTGAAAAAAACAAAACGATATATACGGGTTACATATAAATCGTAAAAGCTTCCGAAAGCCTCTGGATCCTGATTTTTCACTTTCAAAAAAAGAATCTTTAAATTCAGTGGATTCCTCATTTATTATGACGAGAAAATTAGTAATTTGTTACAGTTGTTTCCAGCCAGCTATAACAATTAGTGTAAAATTAGTAAACAAAGTAAATTATAATAAAAAGAAAATAGAATGTCAACTGGATTTCGCTTAACTTATAACCCATAACTTATAACTTAAAACTTATAACTAATAACACGTAAAACACTATCTGTCAATTCCCTAGTCATTGCGATCCGCCCAGGGCGGAGAAGCAATCTGACGCGAAGCGTCATCCCGACCCCGCACTTGATGCGGGAGAAGGGATCCCTTGATTTTATTACTGTGGGATTGTTTCGTGCCTCGCAATGATAGTAAAAAACAATGCTAAAATTATTGACATCAAAAATCTGTAGTGTTAAGATTTGTCTAGACATGTCTAGACAAATCTCGACTTATCCACATGTAATTTTAAAGTAAAAAGTAGAACCTGTCTGCCATGCCTACGGCAGACAAACTGGCAAGCAGGAGTTTATAAAGTATTTTATGTTTTTTATACTTATAACTTTTAACTTTGGAACTTGATAAACTTTTAACTAAAACTATGGCTCAAACACAGCCGATTAGAATTACTCCTTCGCAAGCCGCCAACCTATTTGGGGTAAGCGAAAAAACTGTCAGACGAGCCATAAAAGATGGTGAGCTTAGATACATAGTTGTTAGGGGTGTGTATAAGATTAATTTTGACAGTTTGCTTAAATGGTCACAAACTAAAACTAAAGTTAAAAATAAATTCAATAATGACGGTATAGGGCAATATTTGGACAATGAGCCCAAAACTAGCCAGTGGAAGATAAAAAACAAACTCTACTCCCCCAACCCGAAATTTGCTGAGGATATAGCCAAAAATAACAACCAAGAGCCCTAAAATGGGCTCTTAATGTTTTTAATGGCCGGTTATAACCCGATCCAAATATGTTTGCATATTTTAATGATGAAATGATAAAATTAAAATAATTAAATGTTTTGTATTTATATTAAATGCTTCGCATAATACACCATAACAAGCAACATTTATTAAATTAATTCGCATAGAAATGAGTTCTGCGAAATACCTGACATTTTTCAGTAAATTTAATGCCTTATGATTACTAAAAATAATACAAAATTGAAGACTACTATTACGGATTATTTAATAAAATGTGCGATAAATTATATCAAATCCTATTTTTTAACATTTGTGATAATTCCAATTATTTTCGCGATATTTTTTATAATAACCAATTTTTATTCAATTGAGGCAATAAACTATTTATTGAGCTATCTATTTAAGCTTCATTTATTAGAGCCAAATACCAATAATATTGATACGGTGATTGTTATGGGTATTGTTTTCAAAATTTCTTTGTTGATATTTATCGTTTCCGAAATTATACGATATTTATTTTTCAAGTTAACTAATCGCAAAATTATTATACGAATTAAATACAAAATTGCCATTTCTCTAGGTATTATAATTATTTTATTTTTACTGGCAATATCGTCTTTGTCATGGGCACAATTATCCAACAAAAATGATTGGGGATTTTTTATTTTATTATTACTTTTCTTCGCTGGACTATCTTCATTTTCAACTCTAATATATTTTTCTATCGATCCGTTAATTTCTTTTATTAAAAATACTTTACATAATTTAAATTCTGATCAATAATCTAATCGAATCTATGAAAAAACCATTCTTATTATCCTTATTTGTGGTGAGCTTGGCTTTAGTCGGCTGTACCCGACAAACACCAACCATAAATCAAAACGCCAATCAACCAATGGCTAATATTAATGAAAATGTTAATCAGCCAAATCCAGAACGCGTTGACAGCAGCGCCGATAGTAGCAGAGAAATCACCACAACCATTCAAGCATCTACGACCGAAAATAATAATGGCGACCGAATTCACATAGAAACTCCAGTAACACAAACCATTAATTGTGGTAGCCAGGATTGTTTTGAACAGAAATTTTCCAAATGTGAAAAAGCAACAATGAAAGCATCTGCCGTGGGTGCGGAATACTACTATGAAATAATTGGTCAAGAACAAGGGGGATGTAAGATGTTGACTAGATACAATACAAATCCCAATCCTGCCTGGGTAGGAAAAAACATGATTTGTCTGTATAATAATTTGTTAAAATTAGAAGAAGCAAATAAACAAGTTTTAAACGGTGTTATAAATGGTTCTATAAAATGCGAGGGAGAACTTTTTCAGGTGCTTAGCTCTCTAAATAAGTAATATTGAATTTACTAAAAAATGTCAGGTAAGTCACTTATCCCCGATATATTAGCTGAAAATATAGCCAAAAATAACAAGAATTAAAAAAATCCTGATTATTCAGGATTTTTATGTTTTAGACAGCCAATTGGACTTCCCAACAACCCGCTCTACCCAGAAAATTAGCAAAAATCACTTTAGCTAGTGGATGTTTGCCAAGCAAGGCTAAAACATCTTCTTCTGATAAATTGTGATTGGCTGCAAAGCCAACATCACAATGATTCTCAAATACCGGGAAACCATTACCTCTGACAATAATGCAATTGCATTGGCACTGATTCCTAGTGGTAAAAACTGATACACCAGTGATAGCCATAAAGCGTCTCCTATGTTTTTAACCCTAAGGTGCGATAAACTGGATTTTAATGATTTATTGGTAGTTTGTCAAATAAAAATGATATTAACAAAGCCTTTTATATGGATAAATTAGATAAATAAAAACACTTGCTTTTTATTTTAAATTAGTATATAATCAACTTGTAAATTGAACTTCCCCCGAGAGGGGGTTTTAAGATACTTTTATTTTGCTAAATCCAAGCACTAATTTAAGACTTAATTTAGCAAAAAAATAAACAATAATATGGGCCAGTAATCAATAAATTGGTGCTGGGTAAAACTAAACAAAATGAGTCAAATAAACAATTTAATCCAATACATCAAGGATTCTAAAAATGAAGTTAAAAAAGTAACTTGGCCAACCAGAAAAGAAATTAAGCAACACACCATCTTGGTGATTATAATTTCTTTAGCGGTAGCTGCTTTCTTGGGCGTTGTGGATATGGCTTTAACCCAAATAATAGAAAAGATTATCTAATAATTAAAAAGTAATTTAAAAATTTCTAATTTCTAAACAATTTTAAAATTTAAAAATTAATTAATTAATTTTTAAATTAGAAATTAAAAATTAGAAATTAATTAAAAATATGGCCAAACAAACATTAAACTTGGGCAGGCGTTGGTATGTCCTGCACACCTATTCTGGCCTTGAGGAGGCGGTAGAACATAATCTAAAACAGCGTATTGAATCTATGGACATGGAAGACAAAATCTTCAATGTCTTAATCCCCAAGGAGAAAAAGATTAAAATCAAAAACGGCAAAAGGAAAGTGGTAGAAGACAAGATCTATCCTGGCTATGTGCTAGTAGAAATGGTTGTTACCGATGAATCTTGGTATGTGGTTAGAAATACTCCTCATGTCACCGGCTTTGTGGGATCGGGCACCACACCAACACCTGTTTCCGATGAAGAAATAAAATCACTTCAAAAGAGAATGGGCGTTAACGAGCCTGAATACCAAATTGATGTCGCTAAAAACGATCCGGTTAGAATTTCTGATGGTCCGTTTAAAAATATGGAGGGCAAAGTGGCTAGTATTGATGAGACTAGAGGCAAGGTAAAAGTGATGATTTCCATGTTTGGTCGAGAAACTTCGGTAGAACTTGATTTCTTACAGATTAAAAAAATATAATTAGCATATGGTATGTGGCTAATAGTATATAGTTAAATAATAAAAATAAAAAATCAGTTTATAGCCAATAACTTATGAAATTTATAAACAATCCATAAGCTATAAGCTATAATCTATAAGCTAAATTGTATGGCAAAAAAAATAAAAACAGTAATCAAATTACAAATTCCTGGCGGAGCCGCTAACCCAGCGCCACCTGTCGGGCCGGCTTTGGGACAGCATGGATTAAATATTGCCGAGTTCTGCCAAAAGTTTAATGATGCCACAGCCGATAAGCGGGGTGACATTATTCCGGTAGAAATAACCGTCTATGACAATAGATCTTATGATTTCATCCTAAAAACCCCACCCGCTGGAGAACTAATCAAAAAGGCTTTGGGTATTAAAAAAGGTTCTAGTAAAACTCCAAAGGAAAAAGTAGGCACAATAACCCAAAAACAATTAGAAGAAATCGCCAAAATAAAAATGCCAGATTTAAATACTAGAGATGTAAAAATGGCTGCTAGAATTATTGCTGGCACTGCCAGACAAATGGGTGTAGAAATTAAAGATTAAAGATTGCAGATTTAAAATTAAAAATTAAAGATTAAAAGAATTAATTAAGGCGGGAGAGCTAAAATATTAGTTCGCTAACACCGCGTAACTTGGTTTACACTGTTATTTTGAGAAAAAGACTTATTGAATAATTAATCAGATCTTACAATATGTCATTGCGAGCCCGCGAAGCAATCCCATGGATTATAAACATAAGATTGCTTCCCCGCCTTCGCGAGGACCCGCTCCACTACCTCGCAATGACAGTGTAACCACAAAAAAAATATGAAAAAAGTAAATCATCCAGCTTCTAAAAGATTTAAGGAAATTAAGGAGAAAATCGATCCTAAAAAACTTTATCCTCTAGCTGAAGCTATGGAACTAGCTAAGGCCACTTCCACTGTCAAATTTGATGCCGGAGTAGAAGTGCATGTTAAGCTAGGTATCAACCCAAAAAAAAGCGATCAACAAATCAGAAGTTCCGTCTCCTTGCCTCATGGCACTGGTAAAACTATTAGAATTGCCGTGGTATCTGACAACAGCGATCAATTGAAAGCCGCTAAAACAGCTGGAGCTGATTTGGTGGGTGAAGCTGATTTGATAGAAGAAATTAAGAAAGGCAAAATAGATTTTGATATTTTAGTCTCCACTCCATCGGCTATGAGAATGTTAGCTCTAGTAGCTAAAATTTTAGGGCCAAAAGGCCTAATGCCTAACCCTAAAGACGGCACTGTTACCCAAAATATTGCTGAAGCTGTGGCTAATTTAAAGAAAGGCAAAGTGGGCTTCAAAAATGATGATAGTGGTAATTTACATGTTATGATCGGCCGAGCCTCATTTGATAAAGAAAAATTAATAGAAAACTTTTCCTCTCTAATGGATGGTATAGGCAAGGCCAAGCCATCGAGCGCCAAGGGCAATTACATCAAAAAGGTGAGTCTATCAACAACTATGGGTCCAGGCATTAAAATTGATTTATCAAAATAATAAATATAACTATAAAAACAGTCCGCCTCGGGCGGACTGTTTTTTGTTAACTGCAGTATCTGTGATAAAATATATAAAAGATTAAATATGGTCAAAAAACCAAACACTAAAATAATTATTGGTCTAATTGGTGAAATAGCCAGCGGTAAAGATACGGTGGCTGATTATTTAGTTAAAAAATATAATTCCCAAACCATCAGTTTCTCCCAACCACTGCGAGATATTTTAGATCGTCTTTATTTGCCCCAAACTAGGATTAATATGGCTAATTTAGGCATTGTCCTAAGAGATGAATTTGGCCAGGATATATTAGCTAAGATTATTACCCAAGAAATTAAAACTAGCAAAAAGCCCGTGGTCTGTCTGCCCAATATCAGATTAAAATCGGATATGACCCGTATCAATAAATTAAAAAATTTTATTTTAATAAATATAGAGACGGATCCTAAAATCCGATATAAGCGAATTATTAAAAGATCTCAAAACAAAGATGACAAAACCAAGACTTGGGCCCAGTTTACTAAAGATTCTAATCTCTCCACAGAAACCGAAATAAAAAAAATAGGGAAATCTGCCAAATTCTCTATTGATAATAATAGTGATTATAAACATCTTTATACTCAAATAGATAAAATCATGAAACTTATAACTTATAACTCATAACTTATAAGTCTATGGGTGAATTCCATGATGATTTAAAGATAAAAATTGATCAATATATTTATTTGATTTATAGATTTAGTAGAAATTTTCCTAAAGAAGAAATTTATGGTATTACATCACAATTAAGAAGATCATCAATGTCTGTGATGTTAAACTATATCGAAGGATATGCTAGAGGTAGAGATAAAGTCTATAAAAATTTTCTTGAGATCTCTTACGGATCACTTAAAGAATCTAAATATTTGTTGTTTTTTTCGTTTAGAGAAAATTATTTAAAAAAAGAAGATTATGATAAACTAATTAAACTATCAGATGATATTGGAAAAATGTTATGGGGTATAATAAAAAAGTTATAAGTTCTAAATTATAAGTTATAAGTTACAATCTATGTTTAAAAATAAATTCAAAGGCAAATTTATCGCCATTGAGGGCTTGGATGGCTGTGGCAAAACAACTCAAGTTATTAAAATAGAAAACTATTTAAAAAAAATAAAAAAACCATTCAAACTGACCAACGAACCAACTAATAATGTTATTGGCGGGATAATCAAAGCTTATGTGGAAGGAGACATAAAATTAAGCAGTCCGGTTTCGCTTCAGCTTTTGTTTGCCGCTGACAGAGCTAATCATTTGGAAAAAGAAATAATCCCCAATTTGCAAAACGGCATTAACGTCATAACCGACAGATATTTTTTATCTTCTTTGGCCTATGGAGCCCTAAATATTGCCGATGACAAATGGCTTTATAATATCAATGATTTATTTTTATTGCCTGATTTAACTATTTTAATTAAAACTCCCACTAAAACTTGCGTTAAAAGAATCAGAGCCAATCGCTTGGGTATGGAATTATTTGAGGACGAAGATAAACTGCAAAAAGTTTGGAATAATTATGAAAGACTATCCCAAAAATATCCCAATATTGCCGTTGTTGACGGGGAAAAATCAGAAGATGAGGTTTTTGAAGAAATCAAAAAAGAAATTGATAAAATTATCAAATAATATAATCAATTGGAAAAACGCTAAATGATAGCGTTTTTTTGACACAATAGTTTTATTTTGGTAACTTTATATCACCAAATAGCACCTTTAAAACAAGGAGATAAAAAGTGAGAAATAAGATTATCCTGGGGTTAGTTGGCGAGATTGCCAGCGGCAAAGACACTGTAGCCCAATTTTTGGAAGAAGAATTTAAATCAGCCACGGCCAGTTTTTCACAGCCACTTAGACAAATTTTGGATATCCTAAGTTTGCCTCAAAGCCGGGAAAATATGGTTTGGCTGGGGGTAGATTTAAGACAGCGTTTCGGACAAGATATTTTAGCTAAAGCGGTTTCTGGTCTGGTTATAAAAAGCCAATCAGAAATAGTTTGCTTGCCCAATATCAGATTGGAAGGTGATGTAATTCTACTAAAAACCTTGCCTGATTTTTATTTGATAAGAATTGAAACTGATCAAAGAACTAGATATGATCGATTAATTAAACGCGATCAGAATACTGATGATGCTGGCAAAACTTGGGCAGAATTTTTAGCTGATTCACAACTACCGACTGAAGTGACTATCAAAGAGATTGGTAAGCAAGCTCAATTTGTTATAGACAATAACACCTGTGAAGCTAATTTATGCAAACAAGTAAGAAGAATAATTGAATCAATAAGGGGATGATACTGCTGCCTGACATAATATGTCGGGCTTTTTTATTTAATGGTTTTTTTCTGAACACTTCAGACTGCAGTCTGAAGTGTTTGAATTAGCTAAATTTAGATATTATTTTTTTACTACTATTTCTTAATATTTTTTGATTTTTTAAAAAAATATTTTTCTATTACTTTCATTCTTTTAACTCCCCAAAGCCGAGAAAAGAACAAAGAAAATTTATTTGATTTTCTCCTGATTTTCGGGTAAAATAAGGAGGAATTAAATACCATAAATTATGTCCAAATACATCCCAGTCATCGGCATGGAAATCCACGCTGAACTAAAAACCAAGAGCAAGATGTTCTGTACCTGCCAAAATGGTTATGAACTGCAAAAAGAACCCAATAAAAATATTTGCCCAATTTGTCTAGCTCACCCAGGCATGCTCCCCACTATCAATGAGCAGGCTGTAAAATGGACAATTTTAGTTGGCTTAGCTCTGGATTGTAAAATTGCCAAATATACCAAATTTGATAGAAAAAATTATTTTTATCCTGATCTGCCTAAGGGTTATCAGATTTCTCAATATGACCAACCCCTAACTTATAATGGCAAACTAGAAATTGACGGTAAGGAAGTTGGCATTACTAGAATCCATTTAGAAGAAGATACGGGCAAGTTAGCCCATAGCCAAAGTGGGAGTTTAGTAGATTTAAGCCGAGCCGGTACGCCACTGATAGAATTAGTGACTGATCCAGTAATTGAATCAGCTAAAGAGGCCAAGGATTTTTGTCAGATGTATCAGCAAATTTTAAGATATTTAGAAATATCAGAAGCTGATATGGAAAAGGGACAGATGAGATGCGAGGCTAATATTTCCATGCAAGAAGCTGGTAAATTTGTGATTGACGGATCGGAAGTAAAACCACTTTTAGATTATAAGCTAAACCCAAAAACCGAACTTAAAAATATAAATTCTTTTAGGGCCATGGAAAGAGCTATAGAATATGAAATAAAACGACAAACTAAATCATTAGCAGATGATGAAAAATTAGTCCAAGAAACTAGAGGCTGGGATGAAAACAAGCAGAAAACATTCTCACAAAGAGTTAAAGAAACAGCTGCTGATTACCGGTATTTTCCAGAACCAGATTTGCCACCACTTAAAATAGCTGATGAATTAATAACCGAGTTAACGGGCATTTTGCCAGAACTGCCTCATAAAAAATTAAAAAGATTTGTAACTCAATTTAATTTAAAGCCAGAAGATGCTAAAATTATAATCAGCGACAAGGATTTAGCTAATTATACTGAGCAAGTTATATCAGAACTAATCGGCTGGCTAGTATCACTGCCAGAAACTGAAGGAACAGAAGAAGAAATTTGGGCTAAAGAAGGCAAAAAGTTATCCAAAATAATTAGCAATTGGCTGATCAGCCGATTATTCAAACATTTAAACGAAGATAAGTTATCAATTAAAGATTCTAAAATTACCCCGGAAAATTTTGCTGAATTCATCACTTTAATATACAGCCATAGAATAAATAACTTAGCCGCGCAAAAAGTATTGGAAGTTATGTTTAAAACTGGCGATAGTCCAACCACCATAATGGAACAAAAAGATCTGGGGCAAGTTGATAACGAAGCGGAACTAGAAAAAATAATCGAGGTGATTATAGGCAACAACCAAAAAGTAGTTGATGATTACCGGGCGGGCAAAGAAGTGGCTTTAAAATTTTTAATGGGACAAGCCATGAAAGAAACTAAGGGCAAGGCCAACCCACAAACTATAGAAGAAATTCTAAAGAAAAAATTATCTTAAATCCATGCCGTTATTTCGCCAATCTCTAATTAAACAACACACGCCTAAAACCATAAAACTGCCTAATTTGTATAAGCATTTACTTGGCGTGAGTTATTTGAACAACGATGATAAGATAAATATAATCAAGGCTTTGCAAACATCCGGTTATGATTATTCTGCAGCTTCCAAAATACTTAGTGGTCAGGATTTGAATATTTCTAAGGCTAAAGAGGTAGCTGATAGTTTATCTAAAAGCGATCTGGCGGGTTTTACCAAAAACGATACTAATAGATTGGTAGATAAATATGTCAGATCGGAAGCCATTAAAAGAAAAAATTTAGCCGGAAGACGGGGTGAATTAATGAGGGAATCAAGACGAGAAGATATTGATAAATCTAAAACTCTATATCCAAAATATTCAAAAAAAGCATCAAACACCAGTCCTAAAAACGACGGGAGCAAGAAAGTAAAATTGGGATTTTAAGAAAAAAAGTAATACTATAAAAATACCCCGATAGTTATCGAGGTATTTTTAGTTTAAAAAATTTTTTACAACTTGGTCAGCATTTTTTAGATTATCAACCCAAATGATATCTTTATTTCTTTTAAACCATGTCAATTGCCTCTTAGCAAAATGATGAATAGCATTTTTAAGCTGACTAGTCATCTCAGAATAATTTATCTCCCCCCTTAGATATCTGGATAAATAGCGGTATTCCAAACCGAAACCCTCTAGTCTTTTCCAGCTGACTCCGCCTTTCTTCAGTTTTTTAACTTCACTTATCATCCCCTCTTGTAATCTGCTCTCTAAACGACGATCTATTTTCTGATAAATTTTTTCCAGTGGAAATTTTACGCCCAGAAACAAAATATTATAAGCTGGTTTTTTAAATTCAAGCTGTTGGGATTTTGGTAACCCAGTAGTAAAATAAATCTCCAGTGCTCTTTGCACTCGCCTGGTATTTTTTTTATCTATTATCTGATAAGTTTTAGGATCTACTTTTTTTAACTGTGATAATAATTGCTTAAGTGACAATTTATTAAACTTTTTTCTTAAGTTTTGAGTTTTTAGTTTTGAGTTTTGAGTTTTTTTAGTCAAAGATGAAAAAACATAACCACGGGCCACCGCATCAATATATAAGCCACTGCCGCCGACTAAAAAGGGAATTTTATCTCTATGCAAAATATCAGCAATAGATTTATAAGCTAACTTCTGATATTTAGCCACATTAAAATCAGTTTGGGGACTAGCCACATCAATCAAATGATATGGTATTTTTTTTCGGCCTATTTGATAATATTTTAAATCTTTGCCCGTGCCAATATCCATCCCGCGATAAACCTGTCTGGAATCAGCCGAGATAATCTCACCTTGGTATTTAGCAGCCAGCCTGACGGCGATTTTGGTTTTACCGCAAGCTGTGGGGCCCAAGATGACAATTAATTTTTGGTTTTCTACTTTATCCATAATTTAATTGAATCATAGATGATTTTTTTGATTTTGGCAAAGAAGACTATTAAATTAAATCCCAATCTTTAGTTTTTAAAGTTATTTTGATATCTTTAAATATTCCTCTATTAATCTTTTAAAAACCTTTTGACCGCAAAAGGTTTCACTAAAACTCGCGACAGTGAAAAATTTAGATTAAGTGTCATTGCGAGCGAAACAAAGTGAAGCGAAGCAATCTCATTTAATATAAACATGGGATTGCTTCGTCCCTCGCAATGACAATGTATTTGAAGCATTAAATTTTTCAATTGTCGCTTGGTTATTTTTATAAACTATCAATAAGATCCTGCCAGCATAATGACCGAGCCGTTATAAATCAGGTTGAGGGCGAATGCTGACGAGCGTCTGGCGAAGCCAAACCTGCCTGCCGGCAGGCAGGAAATCGCAGCTGGTGAAATAATTTTTAAAAATAAGCCTAAAATTATCGCTAATTTCAAAACTCGCTATTTTCTATTATTTTAAATAAGACGAAAATAGCTCAAACAGATTGAAACCTGTCTGCCGGCAGGCAGGTTTATTTTTATAAGACATAAAAATAACGCTCAATTTTAGCCTGTTTTATAACAAAATTATTTCAAGGCTGCCTGTTTATTAATAAAATAATTCGAGCATATGAAAAATTTAGATTAAGTGTCATTGCGAGCGAAACAAAGTGAAGCGAAGCAATCTCATTTAATATAAACATGGGATTGCTTCGTCCCTCGCAATGACAATGTATTTGAAGCATTAAATTTTTCAATTGTCGCTTGGTTATTTTTATAAACTATCAATAAGATCCACTACAGTCGGATGACAAAAAAATAAATAAATTAAATATAAAAAAGTAAAAAAAGAACCATCGTTATGTCTTCACGACATTACGATGGTTACTAAGGTGCACTACTAATTAGCTGTACCAATAACGGAGCTTCTCATGCCACGGCTTCTTGGCCTCGGCCAAATCCTTCGATAGCAACGCTATCTTAACCTCGGATGCTTGAAGCTGGGCCTGGGCCTTCTCAAGTTGGGCTCGCTTGATTTCTTGGACAAGAGACATTTCCTCCCTCATAGAATCAATCGTCTTGTCTGCAGTATCAAGTTGATTTTCCAGTACTGCAACCTTGTTTGTAAGCTCGAAAATTTCGCGTTCACTATTGAGAAGATTAGCCTTCAACTCCTCAATGATCTGAACCGGAGACTTGCCGACAGAAACCGGCAACAGTTCGTCATTAAGGATCGCATGGTACAAGCCAAGCACATGCTCCAGATCTGTGCCATCGATCTCGATATTATAACAATCACTTCCTTGAGGTTGAGATGTATTGCACTGCTTAACTTGCGCTTCGGTCTGGTCAAACCGTGCATCGCGATATAATCCGCCATGGCGGAAACCAGGAAGATAGTAGTCGTGAATGGAGTACTTGCCGCTCATAAATGATTTGAGCGCTTCCGGTACTTGACCACCTATGGTATCCATATAAAAACAGCCATCACTAAAGTGAATGCGCAGGTCATTAAAAAAATACGCCACATCATGACCACGCTTATCCGAGTGGTGCTTGGCCATAAATTTTGGATCTTCCATGATTTCACTTTTAAGGTACACTCGAACTTTCACATCCATGGACCCTCTCCTTGTTGCCGCTCGGTTTGTTCGCTTGGTTAGTGCCATAGCGTGCCGTAGTCAGCTTTAGGGTTTTGTGACAATGCCAGTACACCCAGCATCAATCGTTATAGTTATATCACATATACACTATTCTGTCAATATCTGTCAATATCTTAATTTTTGAGCACAAAAAACATCTTAATTTAGCTAAATTATTGTTTTTAATTATGTTTATAAATTGTCATTGCGAGGGAGTATAGCGAACGAAGCAATCTCATTTAATATAAACATGGAATTGCTTCAATCGCTTGAGCTCCTTCGCAATGACAGAATATTGATAGACTCACAATAACAATTAACAAAATAATTTCTTAGATTTATATCGACTATTTCCTAATTTCTCCAAATAACCCCCAACTACTAACTTTATTAATTTTAACCTCCGCAAATTGGCCGATGAGATCATCTTCGCTGGTAAAAATTACGGTTTTAAAAGTATCGGTTTTGCCGTAATATTTTCCCCTCTTACTGCCTTCCACTAATACTTTAACCACCCGGCCAATATATTTCTGGTTATTTTTTAAAGCGGTTTTAATCAAAACCTTATTTAGCTCTTTTTCTCGTCTGGATTTTTCTATCTTAGAAATATTATCCTTAAAAATTTTAGCCGCGACTGTGCCAGTCCTATGAGAATACTTGCCGATGTAAATCATATCATAGCCGATGAATTTGGCAATTTTTAAAGAATTATTAAATTGTTTTTTAGTCTCGGTGGGAAAACCCACGATAATATCAGTAGAAACCATCAGATTGGGTATAGCTTTTCTGGCTGATTTGATTATTTTAAGATATTGAACCACACTATGTCGCCGATTCATTTTTTTTAAAATATCGTCATCACCAGATTGAATAGCAAAATGAAGATAGGGTGTAATATGCTGGCCATCAGACATAACTTTAATCAAACTATCAGAAAAATCTTGCGGATTACTGCTTAAAAATCTTAACCAGTAATCACCTTTTATTTTATCAAGAGCAGAAAGTAGTTTAGAAAAATCCCACCCCCCCTTGGCTCCCCCTCGAACAAGGGGAGAAATATAAGAATTGACATTCTGGCCCAAAAGAGTTATTTCCTTGTAACCTGATTTTATCAAATCACGGCATTCCCCTATAATCTCTTCAGCTGGGCGACAAATTTCTTTCCCCCGAGTATAGGGCACCACGCAAAAAGTGCAAAAATTATTACAACCGGTCATAATTGGCACATAAGCCTGAAAATTAGAATTATGTTTTGGCTTGATATGAAAATAATCTCCCATATCAATTATTTTCAAGTTGGTTAATTTTTTCGGTATCTGATTGATATCTTTAACTTCTAAAACCAAATCAAATATTTCAGCCATTTTCTTTTTGTCTTTCGCCAAAACACAGCCGGTTAAAATAGTAAATAATTTTCCGGCTTGCCTTCTTTTTTGCCAATTATGAGCTTTGCCGTAAACTCGATCAATGGCGTGTTGTTTAACAGAACAAGCCACTGCCACAATTAAATCAGCCGAAGCTTCATCATTAGTTTTAAGATATCCCAAATCAGATAAAATAGTTTCTATTTTTTCGGCATCAGAAATATTCATCTGACAGCCCAGTACCAAGATAAAATATTTTTTAGACATAAAATAATCTTAACAAAAAAACCACTCTCTTTCAAGAGTGGCTTTACTTAAAACAGTAAATTATCTTATACCTTATCTGCCTGAATTTTCATTGCGATTCTCATTCTCATTATCGTTATCATTTTCATTGCTATTGTCATTAGAGTTATCATCATCTTTACATTTGCCTGAGTAAGCCACGGTGACATTCTTACATTTTGCTTCGCAATCATTACCATAAGTTTCACCATCTGATCCGCAAACAGGAATGTAGATTTTAGCGCAAGCACAATCTGATCTATCTCCATTATCATCTTCTTGATCTGATTCATCCTGGTTATTTATTCTCTCTTGGATTTTCAATTTTATTGCCTGAAGCCGGGCAATTACCTCTGGCGACAAATTATCATTAGCTATTAGTTCATCTAAAATCTCCAAATATTTAGACTTATCACCTCTTATTTTTTCCAAAAATTTATCAATCCGATCTGGCCTTAATTCCTCTGGCAACTCATTGATATCGTCTTTCAATCTTTTTAGGGCATTGGCTTGGGCTTTTAAAATCGCCGACTTAGCATTTTCTGGCACTTTATCCTCTAAGGCTTTTAAAACTTCCAAATTCTTAAACTGTTTCAAATCACTGCCTTCTATTTTAGCTATGGCCTTTTCTAATCTGGCTTGAAGTTTCTCATTATCAGTTTTGGACAAGGCATCGCTTAAAACACTAAGAGCCTTTTCTTTGGCTATTTTAATCTCCTCTGGAGTAGCAGAGGATATTTCTATTTTCTCTAAAATTAATCGATGCTTTATTTGGTATTCAGCAAATTTATCCAAGAATTTTTCGGCTTTATCAGATTGGATATCGGTTAATTTGGCAATCCTCTCTTTTATTTTGTCAATCTGTTTTTGGTATCGGCTAATAGCTTTATCAGCGTCTTTTATTTTACCTTCATCAACTAATTTCTGGATTTCGATTAATCTTTCACTGGCTCGGGCTAGACTGTTTTCCGCTTTGATAATCGGATTAAAGGTAAAAGCATCTTTAATGTCTTCCCAAAACTTTTTTAATCCATACCAGGGGCTATCGGGTAAAATCTTCGGATCACTAATACCCAGGTCGCTGGCATTTATATTTTGATTTTCAGTTTCTAAAGAAGTATTAGTATTGCTATTGGTGTTGGCTGATTCTTGGGCCAAAGCCACATTAAATGCCAAAACTAAACCTAAAAAAAGAGCTATGATAGAAAACAAATAAAATTGTTTTTTCATAAATTAATAATTATTATTTAACATATATAAGAGCCATAAAAAACCCTATCAGCACGCCACCTAAAATAATTAAGCTGGTCATGCCGGCGATTCTTACAGCCCTAGATTGAGTTTTGATTTTTGTTTGAGTTTTAGTTTCAGCCATAAAATCATTTGATGATTATATTTATTTTTGATTCCTGTTTGGGCATATTTTTGGTCCAATAGGGGGAGACTAGAATTTCCGCCTCTTTTATAACTTCCTGATTAGATAATAATTCCTCGACATCTTTTATCTTTTTTCCAACCAAACCGGATTTACTAAGTAAAGAATTGTCCTGATCAATAATGGCTAAAAGAGAATAATTGATTTTCGCCAAAACACTGCCATCTAAATCATCTTCAATGATGGTATATTCAACATCGCTAATATTAACTTGGCCCACTGTTAAGCCTGACAGATTTAAATTGGCGACTTTCTTAAGAATTAAATTAGCTAATTGATTATCATTAACTTTTAGAGCCTCAACTTCCACTTCCATTTCCAGATTAAAGCCTTCGGCCTCATCGCCTATTTTTTTATTTACCTTAAAACTCTTAATCCGACTTAATAAACCACTATTAGATGGAATATTCTTTTCTGTTTTGATTTCTTCAATTAGCCGTTGGCTTAATTGATCCTTAGCTCTTTCAATATCACTTGCGGCTATAACCTTGACTTCTTGAGGATCATTATTTAATGTTTTGCTAGCCATGGCATAAATTTTATCTTGCAATGCCGGATTTAATTTTATGATTACTAATTTACCAGGATCAATATCTTTAAAATCAGTCGGCTCTTTGGCCACTACAGAAACATTAACACTGCTACTGGCTGGAACTACCAAATTATCATTAGTTCTGACAATCACGCCATTTTCCGCTTGAAGTTGGGTAGTCTTCACCAGAGCTTGATCTTTATTACTTTCATTGACAATTTTTACCTGGCCGACAATTCCAGAATCAACTGTTTGAGTGCTTAAAACATCAGCAACTAAACTGCCAGTTTTGATGTAAGTTTCAATTTTACCAGCCACCATATCTTGGGCTGATAATTCTTCAGCCGTGGGCTCTGCCTTAACTTCTAAATTAAAACTAAGGTTTATTTTTTGCGGATTAGGAGTGATGATTATAGTGGCTTTACTGGAAAGAAACAAAAAAATAGCAACCAGAAGCACAATTATGAAAACAATAAAAGTAACAGAAATATTGCGATAAAGATTTAATTTCGGCATATGTAATGTAACACTAATATTTTTAGCGTAAAATAACGGCTAATAATGGCTATTATAACATATTCAATCAACTTTTAACAACGCTACTTTGACCAATGAGATTTTCTATGCCCTTGATTAATTCACTATCACTGCTCACTTTAAAACTGGTTTTGACTTTTTGCCTTAAACCAGACTCTTTGGTAATTAGCAGTTCAATAGAATGATTGCCTGGATGAAGCGAAAATAACTCTCTTAAAAGTTTAGAAACTTTATAATCCAGGGGCTCACAAACATTAACTAATAAACTCATATTATTATTGACTGGCTTATTATTGTCATCACCATTGGTTTTATTAGAATCGCCATTTTTCAATCTCTGCCAAAAACCGTTACGATTGTGACCATTTTCGGGTATTAATAAAATTTGAGAAAAAACTTCTTTTATATTATCAGCATTTAACACCGCGACTTTTTCGCAAAGTATTTTAACTTCATCATCTTTATCAGAAATCTTGCCTAAAATAGCCACAATAGTATCAACCTGCCAGATATGAGGATTTTCTTCCAAAGTTTTAGGAAAAACTAAAATTTCGGTAGTGCCCGTGTTATCTTCTAAGGAAGCAAAGATCATTTGATCGCCTTTTTTGGTGGCTATCTTCTTAATTGAAGATATTACTCCCGCCACTCTGACATATTTACTAGCATCGGTGGTTTTTAACTCGGCGCATTTAGTTACCAAACCGTTTAGCTTTAATGATAGTTCCTGCATAGGATGATCAGAAACATAAATCCCCAAATATTCCTTCTCCCAAGTCAGTTTTTGTTTCTTATCTATGGGGGAAGTATTATTATCTAAGGTTAAGCCTGATAAACTAACTTGGGGAGTGATATCAAACAGACTATCTTGTCCACTAACACTGTTTTGATTGGATTCTTTTATAAACAACAGGAGGCGATCCATATTATAAAGAAGCCTGCTTTGTTCGTCTAAGCTATCCAAAACTCCGGCTTTAACCATGGCTTCCAACGATCTTTTATTTAAATCTTTATTTTTAATGCGCGTAAGAAAATCCTGAAGATTTTTAAATTTGCCGTTTTCTTTTCTTTCTTTAATAATGGCTTTGACAATATTTTCTCCCAAACCCTTAACGGCAAAAAGGCCAAAGCGAATGCGCGGACGATTCTCTTTTAAGCTTTCGGCAATAACCGTGAAAGTGGAAAAACTTTCATTAATATCTGGTGGCAAAACTTCTATGCCAATTTGCCGACATTCTTCCGCTTCAATAGCAATGCGATCAGAATTACCCTGATCAGAAGTGAGTAGGGCTGCCATATATTCTGCTGGATAATTAGCTTTTAAATAAGCAGTTTGATAAGCAATCATGGCATAACAAGCCGCGTGCGAACGGTTAAAGCCATAAGCGGCGAAAGGCAAAATAAATTCCCAAATATTTTTGGCCACTTTTTCTTCAATGCCGTTGTTAATCATGCCCTTAATAATCTTGCTTTCCTGTTCATCTAATAATTTTTTAATCTTTTTACCCACGGCTTTGCGCAAAATATCAGCTTCGCCATAACTAAAGCCAGCCAAATCTCTGGCAATCTGAAGCAACTGCTCTTGATAAACAGCCACGCCATAGGTTTTTTCTAAAATCGGCTTAAGTTTAGGATGCAAATAATTGGGTTTTTTCCGGCCGTGTTTGCCATTAATATAATCAGGAATGTATTCCATTGGCCCAGGACGGTACAAGGCCACCATAGCAATAATATCTTCTAAATCGGTGGGTAGAAGTTGTTTTAAATATCTTTTCATACCAGATGATTCCAATTGGAAAACACCGGTCGTTGCGCCCCGTTGGAAAAGCTTAAAAACCTTCTTATCATTTAAAGGTATTTCTTCAATATTAATTTTTAAACCATTAATTTTCTCTATAATTTCCAAAGCTTGTTCAATAATAGTTAAATTAGAAAGTCCTAGAAAGTCCATTTTAAGAAGGCCTAAATCTTCCACCGAGTGGCCTTCGTATTGAACCACTATGGAATTATCACCGCTACTGCCAAATTGCCTAGGACTGTAATTATCCAAAGATTCTGGCGTAATAACCACACCACAAGCATGGGTAGAAGCATGTCTAACTACACCCTCCAGCCTTAGAGCAGTCGTTAGAAGTTTTTTGCCGTCATCTTCATTTAAAATTTCTTTTAATTCTGGAACAGTCTCAATAGCATCATTGAGCTTAGTTGACATAGGAATCAATTTAGCCACCCGATCACAATAGTTATAAGGCAAGCCCATAGTCCGCCCCACATCTCGCACGGCAGCTCTGGCGGCCATGGTTCCAAAAGTAATAATTTGGGCTACCTTATCTCGGCCGTATTTTTCTGCCACATAATTTAAGACGTCATCACGCCTGGAGTCGGCAAAATCAGTATCAATATCGGGCATGGAAATACGCTCGGGATTTAAAAATCTTTCAAAAACCAAATCGTATTTTATCGGATCAATATTGGTGATGCCAATAAGATAAGAAACCAAACTGCCAGCAGCACTACCACGGCCTGGCCCAACAACTATGCCCTGATCCTTAGCCCAATTAATAAAATCAGCCACAATTAGAAAATAACCAGCATAACCAGTTTTAGTGATAACGCCAATTTCATATTCCATTCTCTGGATTATTTTATCATCCACAGGGCCGTTAAATCTTTTTTTGAGACCAGCCATAGCCCAATCGCGCAAATATTCATTGGTGTTTTTATTTTTGGGCAGAGGAAAATGAGGCAAAATTACACCGCCTAATTTCATCTCAAAATTGCACATCTGAGCAATCTTTAAGGTATTCTCAATCACTTCTGGATGACCCTTAAAATTATTCTTCATTTCCTCTGGCGACAAAAAAGAAAAGTCCTCGCCAACCATAGACATTCTATCTTTATCCGATAAAACCTTTTTCATCTGAATACAAAGCAAAATATCTTGAACCTGGTCATCTTCTTTTTCCAGATAATGGACATCATTGGTAGCTACAATTGACGCTCCCATTTCCTTGCTTAGTTGATAAATTTTTTCATTGACCAAAAACTGATGCCTGATGCTGGGATTATGCTGGACTTCCAAATAAAAATTTTCTTCACCAAATAATGTTTGATAGCGAACAATCATGTCTTTAGCCAAATCAATATTATCGTTGATGATGTGAGTGGCTAATTCTCCGCCCAAACAGGCTGTTAGGCAAACCAAACCGCCCGAATACTTTTGCAACAATTCCCAATCGATTCTGGGCTTATAATAAAAACCTTCCAAATGGGCAATGGTGGTTAATTTCACTAAATTTTTATAACCCTCTTCGTTTTTAGCTAAAAGTATTAAATGGTATGGTTTGATATCAACTTGTGATCTTTTATTTTGGTGGCCATTTCTAGCCATATAAACCTCCACACCGATGATAGGCTTTATTTTAGCTTTAGTGGCCGCCTTGTAAAACTCCACCGCCCCATACATCACGCCATGATCGGTTAAAGCCAGAGCCGGCATATCAAAACTAACGGCCTTGTTGACAAGATCGTTTATTTTTCCCAAGCCATCTAGCATGGAATAGTGCGAATGGGTGTGCAAATGGACAAAAGACATATCTGAAAAGTAAAAAATCAAAAGGTAAAATTAAAAATAATTCTGACGAAAATTAAGGCTAAAAAACAGAAAACCCCCTATTTAAAAGAGGTCTGTTTTAAAGAATCCGATAACTTATTATAGAACATATCAACCCTAAACTCAAATTAAAAATAATTGGCTTAATCTATTTTATGGTATCCAACTTTATTTATTTCAATATGGCTTCAAAGCGCAGTTCCTGATCACCCCTTTGGACTAAAAATTCTGGTTTATCGCCTGTTTTATAAGAACTGATCAATTCTGATAAGCTCTGATTGCTATTTATTTCCACATCATCAATCTTTTTTATAACATCGCCGTCTAAAACCTGATTATACAAGGGGCTCAATTTGGTGGGATTGCCATAAACTAAGGCTCCCCTATCACCATAACTAATTAAACCATCAACATGTGAGAGATCAAAATATTTAACCCCTAAAAACGGCCTAGTGATAGCTTTTTTTTCCAAAACCAAGCCAATTATACTCTTGAAATAATTAACTGGTATTACTTTGCCACCACTGATAACGCCCATCAACTCCCCTTTTAAATTAACCAGAGCGGAACCGTTAATTTCTTTATTTAAATCAACATTTAAAATAATTTCTTTATCTAATTGTTCTGAAGATAAGACTAGATCGAAAGAGGCATCAAATTTATAACCAATTTTTTCTATATTAACCAAGTCGATGCCGTTATTTTTGGAAACAATAGCCAAAGTTTGCCCCACATGCAGATTGCTCGAATCACCCATTTTGGCCACCGTCAGATTGGTGGCATCTGATTGGCCAAAAACTAGGCCGGTGGTTTTATCTTCGATGAACTTAGAAATTTTATAATTTTTGGATTGATAGCCAACCATCTCATAATTGCCCACTAAAGCTGGGAATGATTTTTTAGTGGAAATAATCCAGCCATCAGCGGTAATAACAATACCACCAGCTAAAACTTCTGAAGACAGATAGACTTTACTGATCGGATTAGTTGATTGCTTGGGATAGTAAATATTTACCAAGGTCGGCAAAACATCATTTTCCACCTGGTTGACTTGAATATCTTGTTCTACCACCACGCTTCTGGGCTGATCAATGACGATCTGATTATTCCAACCAGAATCACTGATGCTAATTTGGCCAAACAGCGGTATGCGATTACCGCCCAAAGCCACAAAAACATAACCCAAAACACCAGATATAAAACCAAAAACTACAGTCAAAAAAATCATTATTAATAATTCTGTTCTAAGTTTTTTCATTTTTTTATAATGTTGATTAGAGCCATTGAGAAGTAATAGCGATTATAAATATAACAATTAAACTAAAGCCAATATATTGCCAAACAATATTTTTTGTTAAATTACCCTTGGCGTTTAAAACTAATAAAGAACTTAAAAGATAATACAACACTGTTAGCATAATAGCCGAGACATAAAAACTAACTGATAAAAATAACACCGCTGACAAAACCTCGATGATGATCAAAGATAAGATGAGCGAATAAACCAAACTTTTTTTACCTAAAATATTATTAACCCTTAATTGGCTGATGGCCAAAAGAAAAACAATCAGGGCTATTAGGACAAAAATCAGCCAGATGGAAAAATTTATAAAAATATAAAAATTAATAAGTGAGGCTGATAAAAAGAAAAGAGCGATTAAATTTATATAAGCGATGATATTTTTTAAATCCAACAATAGAACTTTTTTGGTTTCATAAAAATGATGAAAAATCGATTCCAGATAAAGAAAATACAAGAGCACCCAAACTACCAAAAATAAATTAATAAATAATTCGCCATTTAAAATCAAAATGTAAGAAAAACCAGTGAGGACTAAAATTGATGAATGCAAAAGAAAAATAAATATTTCACCCTTACTTTTCTTTAAAAAGATAAATAAAAAATACAAAAAATTAATAATCAAAATTACGACCAGAGGCCAAACTATCTGGCCGTTTAAGACAAAAATGATTTTTAGCAAGATACCATATAAAATGGGGATCAAAAAAGGAAAAATCCTAACTAATATAAAAATCATCAGAAAAAATTAGAAATTAGAAATTATCTCGCGTAACTGATAGATATTGGGCAAAACCAAATCGAGATTTTTAGATTTGATGCCTTGTTCGATTTCAGTTAAAGCGATAACAGAATTCAAATGCTGATCTTTAAACTGGGCTGGAACTTTCAAATTTAAAAGACTGTTTTTAAGAGAAATTGTTTTAGACGAAGAATCGTCGCTAAGCCAATCAGTATTGGTGTCCAAAATTAAATAATTTTGAAAAGCTTGCTTGTATGAGGCAATGTAGGTTTCTGCTAATTTAGCTTGATCTACCACATCCACTGCTCCGGCTACTTGACCATTGTTTTTACTGTAATAACTGCCTAAAGATAAGATGATGCCAGAAAAAAAGACGAAAGCCACCAAGAAAACAGCAATCACTTTTTTTGATGGTTTATTTTCCATTAACTTTTGCATTATTATAAAATTATTATTAATTGATGATTAATAAAGGAAAAGCCTCCCTAAAATCATGATAATTAAAATCGCGATCAAAGAAACAGCCGAGGAAGCTAAAACTATTAGAGATTCCTTATACTTTTGCTGGGTGGCAAAATAAAAAGGCAAGCCCAGCATAATCACCCCAGAAACTAAAGCGCTAAAAATAAAAACTATCAGAAACGAAGTTATGCCAATAATAACGCCTTTGGAATCATCCGGAAAAACAGACTCAACTAAAATGATAAAAGTGGCCACCAAAACGATGTAAACCACTTGCAGTAATCCAGCAATAGCTCCCAACTTAAACAGTTCCGATTGATCGATTTTGTTTTTGTGGTTGATTTTTTCTAAAATCATTTTTAAAAGCATAGAATTAAAATTAAATTAATTATAAATTAAACGAGCCCTTGGCCATAGCCATTTCCTGCCACTCTTCCGTATCCGGATCCAATTTATAAACTTTCAATTGGTGAGAGAACTCGCTAGTGGAATAAATATATTCCACCTCCGTATGAGAGCCAATCCTTCTGGAGCCATGAGTTCTTCTGTTTAAAACAACCGGACGAGTGTAATATTCCAATTTCATTTGGCCTAGCGGCCCAGAAAATATAACTATTTCCTTTTTGCCCACTTCCGGATCTTGTAATTCCCGCTGGCTGATCTCCACATCAGAAAAACTATCCAAAATATGTCCCTTAGTTTGTTCCCATTTTTCTGGCAGCATAACTTATATGTTTCCTATCTTTAGATAGATTATACAATATTTATGCGTAATAAATCAACTACGCACAACCCATAACGTATAACGCATAACGATTTTATTTATATTTTACATATAATATCTAATGATTTTGAAATTATTATTACTATTCTACACTCTTTATAATTACAAATAATAATTAAAATGAATTATTTTTAAATTATATATTAAACGTTTTGCGTTATACGTTATGTGTTATGTGTTGTGTGTTGGGCGTTTTTGAGTTATAAGCAGAGAACTCGCAACCGCAATAATTCTGGCGATAAAAATCATAACTTTTAGAAAACTCGGTCGCATATTTATAACCGTCTTGCTTCTTCCAATCCTCATCAATAAATTCTATGCCAACTGATTTAGCCACCGCTCGCCCTAAATTATTTAAAATCTTAGAATTCTTGTAGGGACTAATAGCCAAACTGGAAGCAAATAAATCATAATCATTATCTTTGGCGTATTTGGCGGCACTATTCAATCTGAAGTGATAACACAAAATACATCTTTTGCCTCTTTCTGGCTCCCCCTCTAAGCCTCTGGCTAATTCTAGCCAATTACTATGATCATATTCAATTTCTATAAACTTAGTGCCAAAATCGGTAAAAAACTTCTTAGCTTCATTTTTCCGGGTTTGATATTCGCTTTCCGGATAAATATTGGGATTATTATAATAAACTGTCACTGCAAAATTATCGGCTAACTGCGAAACCAAATAACCGCTGCAAGGAGCGCAACAACTGTGGAATAATAATTTTGGTTTTAGCTGATTAGCCATAAATTTGATTATTAAAACTATTGTAGCTCACAAACCAGCTATTTTCAATATTTTGGCTAAAAATTTGGCTAAAAATGGCTAATTTAAGGTTTTTTGTGGCTGATGTGCTTGACAAAATTATCTATATGTGATATAATGGCAGTATGTATTGATGAGAATCAACAACCCAAAGAAAGGAATTTGTCGATGCAACGCAGAGAAATGCTCCACTCAATGGCCGACTTCG